>NZ_PDCM01000001.1:4435398-4757978 GCF_008634025.1 Streptomyces albofaciens JCM 4342
GTGGAGACCGGCCTGGGACCCCGCAACGCGGAGCGGGTCCTGGAGTTCGCGGCGGACCACGCCCGGGGCCGCAGGATCTATCTGACGACGACGCACTTCCACCCCGAGCACGCCTTCGGCGCGCAGGCCTTCACCGGCGCCGCGACCTTCCTGGCCAACCGGGACCTGGCCGCGGACCTGGAGACGAAGGGCCCCGGCTATCTGGAGATGTTCCGGCGGCTCGGCGAGTCGGTGGCGCGTCATCTGGAGGGGGTCCGGCCGGTCCGGCCCGACATCGTCTACGACCGGTCGTACGACCTGGACCTGGGCGGCCGGACGGTGCGGCTGCGGGCCACCGGCCGGGCACACAGCAGGGGCGACCAGGTGATCGAGGTGCCCGACGCGGACGTGCTGTTCACCGGCGACCTCGTGGAAGCGGGCCGGTTCGCGGTCTTCCCGTGGTTCCCGCCGCACGACACCGACGTCTCCGGCACCCGCTGGCTCGCGGTCGTGGAGCGGCTGGCGGCCCGGCGCCCGCGGACCGTGGTGCCGGGCCACGGCGGGATCGGCGGCCCGCGACTCCTCACCGACGCGCGCGACTACCTCGCCGAGCTGCGGTACGAGACATGGGTCCGCCGGGACTCGGCGGCCGACGGGCAGACGATCGCCGACGAGATCGCGGACCTGATGATCCGGCGCCACCCGGAGTGGGCCGGCCGCGAGTGGATCGGGAAGGGCGTCGGCTGCCTGTGCGCCGAGCACGACGCGCAGATGCACGACGCGCGGGCGCGTGACGGGCAGACGCAGGACGGGCACGCGCGTGACGAGCCCGCACCCGGCAGCCCGTCCTGAGCCCCTCGGACTTGCCAGGGTCGGTGTCCTCCGGGCCCGCCGCCGACGGCGGGCCGCACGGCCCCGGAAACGGAGCGTCCGACGACCGTCCCGCGACCGGCGCGGCGGATCAGCCGGGCGCCGGGGCGAGCGCCCCGGGCGGCGCATGACATCCTGTGGTCTCGCAACGCGCCGGGCCGGCTCGGCGGACTACAAGGAAGATCGATGAGGCTCTGCTTCCTGGTGGAGGAAAACTACCGTCACGACGGGATGCCGAACGAGGTGATCCGTCAACTGACCGCTTGGGGCCACCAGGTGGACGTGCTGCGGCCGGGCGGTTCCCTGCTGCACATGACCGAGGCGGTACGGGCGGGCACCCACGACGCGTGGGTGCTCAAGACGGTCTCCGGCGGGCCCGGGCTCACCCTGCTCGAAGCGGCGGCCTCGGCCGGGATGACGACGGTCAACGACGCCCGGTCCATACGGGGCGTACGGGACAAGGCGCTGGCCGCGGCGATCGGCCGGGCCCGGGGGCTGCCGCTGCCCCGTACCTACGCCGCGGCCCGGCCCGAACTGCTGGCGGAGCTGCCCGCGTCGGAGTACCCGCTGGTCGTCAAGCCCGCCGACGGCAGCTCGGGCCGGGCCGTGCACCTGGTCGCGTCGCCGGACCGGCTGGCCGCGATGGCCCCCGAACTGGCGCGGGAAGGCATGCTCATAGCCCAGCCGTACGTGCCCAATTCGGGCATCGACATCAAGGTGTACTGCGTCGGCGGCGAGCTGTACGCCACCGAGCGACGCTCCCCGCTCCACCCGGAACACGCGGTACGCGAACGCCGCGTGCCGCTGCCGGCCGAGGTGGCAGCCGTCGCGGACCAGGTGGGGGCGGTGTACGGCCTCGACCTGTACGGCGTGGACGTCCTGCTGGGGCCCGACGGCCCGGTGGTCGTCGACGTGAACGACTTCCCCAGCTTCCGGAAGGTGCCGGACGCGGTGGCGCGGGTGGCACGGGCCGTACTGGGGCTGGCGCGCGCCGGACAGGAGGCAGCCGCCGGCGGCCCGACGGGGCGGTGCGGCGCTGTGGAACAGCACGGCGCGGTGGAACAGTACGGCGCGGTCGGCGGATCGTCGCCAGCGGGCCGGGCGCATCCCGATCCCGTCCCCGGCACGGGCGCCGTGGAGATCACTCTTCCCGCGCAGGCCGCAGCTCCCGCGCAGGACTCGGCTGCCGTGCGGGCCGCGGCCCCCGCGCACGTTCCCGCGGCGGCGGGGGAGGGCGCGTGAGGATCGGCCTGATCACGTGCGACCCCGGACACCCGCTGCTGGCCGCCACCACCGCCCTGCTCACCCCCGAGCACGACGTGCTGACGCTGGATCCGGAAACGGCGGGGCAGGACCCCGATCCCGCACCGCGCGCCGATGTCTACCTGCTCAAAGCCCGCACGCCGCAAGCCCTCGCCCTCGCCCGTGCCCTGGAGGAAAGCGGCGCTCCCGTGGTGAATTCGGCCGCGGCGACCGCACTGCTCCAGGACCGTACGGCGATGGCGGAGTACGCCCGGCGAGCCGGCCTCCCCTTCGCGGACACCCGTACCTTCGCCACGCTCGCCGAACTGGCCGACGGGCCGCGGCTCCCCGGCCCGGTGGTGGTCAAGAGCCGGCACAGCCGCAAGCACGACCTGGTGGCCCGCGTCGACGACGACGGACAGCTGCGCGCGCTCGCCGCCGCGCACCCGCACGAGCCGGTGGTGGTGCAGGACTTCGTCCCGAACAGCGGCTGGGACCACAAGCTGTGGGCGGTGGGGGACCGGCTCTTCGCCGCCCTGCGCCGCTCGGAACTCTCGCCGGAAGGCCGCGGGCCCACGCTGCCGCTCGCCCTCGCCGACCTGCCGCCCGGCCGGCCGGGCATCGTGCGCCGGGCCGGTGAGGTCTTCGCGCTGGACGTCTACGGCGTGGACGTCATCGACGCGGGCGACGGCTCCCCGCTCATCGTGGACATCAACGCCTTCCCCGGCATCCGGGGGCAGCAGGGCGCTCCGGAAGCCCTGGCGGCTCTGGCACTGCGCCGCGCCGGCGGACAGCGGTCTCACCCCCAGGTAAGGGGGTCGAGATGCAGGTAGAACCGCTCGCGGTCCCGGTCGAGGGCGATGCCGTACCGGGCCGCGAACTCCTCCTCCGCGGCCACTGACCGCCGTTCGTCGTCGCCCCACGTCTCGCGGGCGGTGGCGAAGAGGAGCGCGAGGTCGGCGTACGGATCGGCGCGTCCGAGGCGGCCGAGGTCGATGAAGCCCGCCACGGCCGGGGTGTCCGGATCGAGGATGATGTTGGGCAGGCACAGGTCCCCGTGGCAGACGACGGTCTGCGCGGACTCCTGCGCGAGACGCCGGCCGATCTGCGGGGTGAGGCGCGCGAGCAGTTCCTCAGGGGGCGTGTGCCGCTGCGCCTCGGGGAGGAAGTCGGGATCGACCGCTCCCCGCGCGACGACATCGCGGGCCATGGAGACCATTTCGCCGAGACCGCGCGTGAACGGGCAGTGCTCCGGAGGCAGTTCGTGCAGCTGCCGCACGGCGTCCGCGATCGCCTCCCACGCCGTCCGCAGCGTCGAGGCCGACGCCCGGTCGGCGGGAATCCCTTCGACGGCGCTGGTCACCAGCCCGGCCCCGGCGGCGCCGACGCGCCAGTCGAGAACGCGCGGCCCGGGAATGCCCTGGGCGGCCAGCCAGCTCACCCGGTCCCGCTCCGCCTCCAGCGCGGCCGCCTGACCGGCGGGGACGCACTTGGCGTAGCGCGAACCGTCGGCCGACCGGAAGACGGCGGCCCCTGACTCGCCGCCCGTCACGGGCTGCCACCCGGCACGCTCGCCGTCGGCGCGCAGCAGCGCGCGGAATGCGGACATCGAATCGATCACGGTCGTCAACCTAGTCGCCGGTTGCGGTGCGCCGCACCGTGATTTTTCCGGCGTGGACCGAGGCGCGGGCGGAACGAACTTGTTCGTGACGAACATGTTCGTTACCGTGGTGACGTGACCCCAGCCAGCCGTCGCGAGCGGCCCGCCAAGCCCGCCCTCACCTACGAAGGCATCGTGGCCACCGCCGTGGCCCTGATGCGGTCGGAAGGGTTGCAGCGGGTGACGATGCGCCGCCTGGCCGAGGAACTCGACACCGGCCCCGCGTCGCTGTACGTCTACGTCGCCAACACGGCCGAACTGCACGCCGCGATCCTGGAGGAACTCCTCGGCGCGGTGGACCTCGGACCGGCCCGTGCGCCCGGTGACTGGCGCGAGCGGCTGGTGGACCTCCTCGGCTCGTACACGCGCACCCTGTTCCAGTACCCGAGCCTCGCGCACTCCGCGCTGGTCGCCCGCCCCTGCGGTCCCAACTACCTGGCGCTGGTCGAGGCGGTCCTCGCCCTGCTGCACGAGGGCGGCGTCCCCGGTGGGCGGGCGGCCTGGGGCGTGGACGTCCTGCTCCAGGTGGCCACCGCCACCGCGGCCGAGCAGTCCGCCCGCGACCGCGCCCCGGGCGCGGAGGAGGAGCACAACGCGCTGGTCGGCGCGTTGCGACAGGCCTCGCCCGACACGTACCCACGCATCGCCGACCTCGGCGACGACCTGTTCTCCGGAACTCCCGAACAGCGACTGGCCTGGATGTTCCGCATGGTCGTCAACGGCGCGGCGGCCACGCCCCGACCGTCCTGAACGCTTCCGGGCCCTTTCGCCCGCCACCACCGAAACGAGGAACCACCATGCGCACCACGCGCCACCCCGTCACGGTCATCGGCGCCGGCCTCGGCGGTCTGACCCTGGCCCGGGTCCTGCACGTGCACGGCATCGACGCGGTCGTCCTCGAAGGCGAGGCCGACCGGCACGTCCGTACCCAGGGCGGCATGCTCGACATCCACGACGACGCGGGGCAGGCGGCCCTGCGCGCCGCCGACCTCCACGAGCGGTTCCGCGCGCTCGTCCTCCCGGGCGGCGAGGCGACGCGCATCGTCGATCCGCACGGCACCGTACGGATGGAGGAGGTGGACGAGGGCGACGGCACCCGGCCCGAGGTGGACCGCGGGCAGCTCCGCGACCTGCTGCTGGACTCGCTGCCCGAGGGCGCCGTCCGCTGGGGGAGCAAGGTCACCGGCGCCCGCGCGCTGGGCGGCGGACGGCACGAGGTGACGCTCGCCGACGGCACGGTCCGCACCACCGGCCTGCTCGTCGGCGCCGACGGCGCCTGGTCCCGGATCCGGCCGCTGGTCTCCCCGGCCACCCCCGCCTACACCGGCATCTCCTTCGTCGAATCCGACCTGCTGGACGCCGACACCCGGCACCCGGACAGTGCCGCCCTCGTCGGCGGCGGCTCCTTCTTCAGCCTCGGCGACGGGAAGGGCTTCCTCGCCCACCGCGAGTCCGACGGCAGTCTGCACGTCTACACCGCGCTGAAGACCGGCCCCGAGTGGCTCGACGCCATCGACTTCACCGCCACCGACACCGCCAAGAAGGCGGTACTGGCCCACTTCGACGGCTGGGACGACCGGCTGCGGGCCCTGGTCGCCGACGCCGACGGGCCGCTCGTACCGCGGCACATCCACGCCCTGCCCGTGGGCCACCGCTGGGACCGCACCCCCGGCGTCACCCTGCTCGGCGACGCCGCCCACCTGATGTCCCCGTTCGCGGGCGAGGGCGCCAACCTCGCCATGCTGGACGGCGCCGAACTCGGCCGGGCCCTCGCCGCCCACCCCGGCGACACCGAAGCCGCCCTCGCCGCCTACGAGCAGGCCCTCTTCCCGCGCAGCGAGGCGTCCGCCGCCGAGTCCGCGGCCAACCTGGAGCTGATGTTCGGCGACCGGGCACTGGAGCGGCTGCTCGGCCTGTTCGCCTCCCACCAGGCGTGAGCGCGGGGCCGACGGGCGGCCCCCGCCTCAGGCGGCCCGGCCGTCCGCGAAGGCACCCTCGCCGCTGAAGGCCAGCCCGGCGAAGCGCTCGCCGATACGGCGGTGGGTGGCGGCGTCCGGGTGGAGGTCGTCGGGCAGCGGCAGTTCGGCCGCGTCCGCCGCGCCGTAGAGTTCGCGGCCGTCCAGGTAGTGCAGGTTCGGGTCCTGGGCCGCCCGCTGCGCCACGATCCGGGCCAGCTCGTCCCGGATCACGCCCAGCGTCAGCTTCCCGCTCGCGACCTCTGCCGGATCGCCCGTGGCCCGGAACCGCAGCCGGCCGGAGCTGACGGAGGAGAAGTCCGGGGCGCAGGGGCCGGGGGTGTCCTCGTGGATCGGGCACAGGATGGGGGAGACGACCAGCAGCGGCGCGGTGGGGTGGCCGTCCCGGATCGTGTCGAGGAAGCCGTGGACGGCGGGGGTGAAGGCCCGCAGCCGCATCAGGTCGGCGTTGACCAGGTTGATGCCGATCTTGACGCTGATCAGGTCGGCCGGGGTGTCCCGCATCGTACGGGCGGTGAACGGGTCGAGCAGGGCGCTGCCGCCCAGCCCCAGATTGACCAGCTCGACGCCGCCGAGGGACGCGGCGAGCGCCGGCCAGGTCGTGGTGGGGCTCGCCGCGTCCGAGCCGTGGCTGATCGAGCTGCCGTGGTGCAGCCACACCCGGCGCCCCCGGTCCGGCACGGGCTCGACGGGAGCGTCGGTGCGCAGGGCGAGGAGCTCGGTGGTCTCGTTGTGCGGCAGCCAGATCTCGACGTCCTTGGCGCCGTCGGCCAGGCCGGTGAAGCGGACGGTGCCGGGCGGGCCGGGCCGCTGCTCGGCGGTCCCGGCGACCATGTCGATGGTCAGGGTGTTGCCGCGGTCCGGCACATCCGCCCGGCCTGCCGGGCGGCCGTCGACGATCAGGTCGTACACGCCGTCCGGCCGGGGCGGGGCGCCCACGTACACCCGCTTGGTGGGCAGCGTGTCCAGCTCGACGGCGGTGGCCCGGGTACGGAAGACCAGCCGCACGCCCGACGGCTGCGACTCGGCCATGGCCAGTTGTCCGTCGACGTTCTGGGCGCGGGCCCACGCGGGCAGCCGGTGCGGCAGCACGCCGTGCTCGGTGCGCTCCACGTCGAGGGCGCCGCGCAGGAGGTCGGCGGTGATGGGGGTGGTGATCCAGTCGTGGTTGGTGTGCATGACCTTTACCTGTAGGTGGGGTGAGGCGGAGGAGGTACGCGGTGCGCGCCCGGCCCCGTCAGGCCGCGGGCCAGTTCCGCAGCAGGGCGTCGAGCGCGTCCAGGACCCGTGACCAGGTCTCCTGCGTGTCGGGAGCGCTGTGGCTGAAGCCGCCGCCCAGTTCCAGGCTCACGTACCCGTGGAAAACGCTGCCCAGCAGCCGTACGGCATGCGTCTGGTCCGGCTCCGACAGGTCGTAACCGCGCAGCAGGGCCCGCGTCATCTGCGCGTGCCGCACGCCCGCGCTGGCGGCAGCCGTCGCCGGGTCCAGCCTGAGCTGCGCCGCGGCATAGCGGCCGGGGTGCTCCCGGGCGTAGTCGCGGTAGACGTTCGCCAAGGCGGTCAGGGCGTCCTTGCCCGCCCGCCCGGCCAGGGCGTCGGCGGCCCGGTCGGCGAGTTCCTCCAAGGCGAGGAGGGCGATCCGGGTCTTGAGGTCGTGCGAGTTCCTGACGTGTGAGTACAGGCTCGCGACCTTCACGTCGAACCGTCTGGCCAGCGCCGAGACGGTCACCTGGTCGAAGCCGACCTCGTCGGCCAGTTCGGCGCCCGCCCGGGTCAGACGTTCCGGGGTCAGCCCTACGCGTGCCATGGGCTTCCTTTCGTTCGGCGCAACCGAGTATGCGGTTGCCTAAAGGCTTTAGGCAAGCTGCTGTGGCAGTTAGGTAGGTCACTGAGGCGCTGTGGTGCGGGCCGCGACCACGACTCCCCGCCCGTAAATCCGCTACGCCGATTCCCCGGCGCTTGCTAATGTGTGCCACGCGGGGCGGCTCCGCAGCGTGCTTCCTTCTCACTTTCCTCTCTCGAAAAATGAGTGCGCTCACTTTCCGCCCCGCTTCAACGTCTTTTCCGTGACGCCGCCTTGAGCGCGGCCAACCGCCGCTGACCAGCAGCTCTTCCCGCGCCTGGACCCGTAACACCATGCGGATGCAGCGACTTCACGGGCTTGATACGTTCACCGGGCGCGCAGCGGCAGAAACAACCGGCAGCCGGGCCCGTCTCGCGCGCGTATTTCACAGAATTCGCGTGACGGCGGTCCGTACGAACCGGCGTCACGCCAAGCCCGGCGTTCCCGCCGGGCGGGGGAGGAAGGCCATGACGCTCACCATCAGCTCGACCCGTACCGACGGGCGCCGCGGCCTGGCGGCCGTGCTCTTGTCCCGTCGCGGCGCGGTCTACCTGCCCGCGGCCGGGGACGCGGCACGGCCGACGGTGGACGGACTCGCCGGTGTCTCGCTGCTGGAGGCCGACCTCCTGGAACGCGGTTACCTGCTGTCGGCCGACCTGCGTCAGGCCCTGGCCGTACTGGACACCCGGGCGCTGACCACGGCGGGCCGCGCCCTGCTGGCGGACCTCGACCACGCCCTCGGCGCGGACCGCGACCACGCCCCGCTCTTCCGCGGCTTCCCGCTGACCACCCACACGGACACCGGCGCCTTCTACGTCGACCGCGTGCTGACCCTCCTCTTCCAGAAGCCACGCCTGCCGTGTGTCCTGTGCGGCAAGGACGGCACCGTGCACGCCCTCGCGCCCTGCGCCCACCTGGTGTGCCGTATGTGCTTCGACGGCAAGGACTTCTCCGGCTGCCCGGTCTGCCACCGCCGCCTCGACGCCGACGACCCGTTCCTGAGCCCGCAGGAACCGCGCCCGGCCGCCGACCCCGGCCGCGCCCTGCCCGAGCGCCTGCGCGTCCTGGCTCACGGCGGCGGCCTCACCGCCCGTACGGCCGACGCGGGCCGCGAGTTGAGCGCCCTCCTCGCCCGCACCGGAGCGCTGAGCCCGCAGGACACCGACGACCTCCTGACTCTTCTGGACACCCGGGACCGCACCGACCTGACCTGGCTGCCGCGCACCGTCCCCGGCCGCGAGACCAAGGCCCGGCTCCTGGCCTGGCTGCTCGCCGACCCGGCCGCGCACGCCGTGACGCTCCCCGCGGCCACCGCCCTGATCGACACCGCGACCGATGTGCTGCGGCTGCTCATGGTGCGCTCCGGCGGCGACGCCGGCCTGGCCGACGTCCCCCGCTTCACCCAGGTCCCGCGCCCGCTGCGCCGCGCCCTGCTGTCCGTACTCGACCGGCTCGAACCAGCCCTGGCCGTAGAGGACATGCGCCGCCACCCGACGGCGTGGAAGCACGCCGCCGAGCGCCTGCACCCCTTCGAATACGTTCAGCGCTGTCCGCGGGCCGCGCTCGCCGTCGCCGTACTGCGCGAGACCCGGCTCACCGACGACGCCCTGTCCGAGCGGCTGCGCGCGGCAGCGCGGTCCCTGCCGTACGCCGACGTCTCCGGCGACCGGGTCCGGCTCCCGCACTGGCCGGCCCGGGTCGAAGCCGCGCTGGCGGGCCGGGACGTGCCCACCGCGGTCGCCCTGCTCGCCCAGCGCCCCGGCGAACTGCTGCGCCGCCTGGACCACTTGCTGCGGCTGGCGGCCGCGAACGGCGACCGCGTCGGCGAGGTGCTGACCGCGCTGGACAAGGCCGTACGGAAGGTGTCCCCGGAGGTGCTGCTCTCCGCCCTCGGCGAGATCCGGACCCGTACGGCTCCCGGGCAGCACGACCGCGTCTTCTTCCCCAAGGGCGGCAACGCGAAGGCGCACATCGTCGCGGACGAGCGCGGCCCGCTGCCGGCGGACGCCGTCGCCCGTACGGTGACCGTCCTGACCGGCGAGATACTGCGCCGCGCCGCCGCCCGGCCGCCGGTGGAACTGGCGGTCGTGGACGCCGGACTCACCGGCGTCATCGCGCCGTTCGCGGAGCGCACCGCCTCGCGGGCCCTCGTCACCCTGCCGCGCGGCAGCGAACTGCCGGTGCCCGAAGGACGTACGGTACGCCTGTTCCTGCACTGGATGGAGAGCGCGGCTTCCGGCCGCACCGACCTGGACCTGAGCGTGGCGCTGTACACCGCCGACTGGCAGCACACCGGCACCTGCGACTACACCGACCTGCGGTTCCGTAAGGACGCCGCGGTGCACTCCGGCGACCTGACCAGCGCACCGGCGCCGCAGGGCGCGGCGGAGTTCGTGGACCTCGACCTGGACCGGCTGGCGGCGGCCGGCGTCCGCTATGCGGTGGCCGTGGTCTTCTCCTACAACAACGTCGCGTTCGAGGACCTGGACGAGGCGTTCGCCGGGCTGATGGTCCGCGACCGGCCGGGGGAGGAGGGCCCGGTGTTCGACCCGCGCCAGGTGGAACAGCGCTTCGACCTGACGGGCCGGGCCCGCACCGCGGTGCCGATGATCCTGGACGTGGCGGGCCGTACGATGCGCTGGCTCGACGTGGTCAAGGGCGTCACCGGCACCCACCACGCCGTGCACCGCCACGCGGACGCCCTGGCCACCCTCGGCGAGGGCCTGACGGGCCTGTTCGCCTCCGGCGCCCGGGTCGGCCTCGGCGAACTGGCCACCTGGCAGGCCGCCGCCCGCGCGCGCACCGTCGTGGTGCGCCATCACGACGGTTCGGCGAGCACCTACCGGCGTCGCGACGGCGAGGAGACGGCGGAGTTCGCCGGCCGGATCGGGACCCCGGCGACGGACGACGGTGCGGGCCGGAGCTCCGGCGAGGTCCGTACCCCCACCGGAGAAACAGGCGCCGAAACCCCGGACCTCGGCCGGGCCCGGCTGGCGTATCTGCTGCGCGGCGACCTGCCGTTGACCGGGCAGGCGGAGGTGTTCGCGCTGCACCCCGCCGGGCTGGACGCCGGGGAGGTGCGCCTCCTGGCCGCCTCCGACCTCGTCACGTCGCTCGCCGCGGAAGGGTAGAGCCTGGGTCATGATCCCGGCCGGGGTCATGACCCAGGCCTTCGGCTTCCCGGAGGTCCTCCGGGGAGCGCCGTGCGGCCGTCAGTTCCAGCGGACCAGGGACGTACGGTGCTTGTCCGCGCCGTCGAGGGGCTGGTCCACGTTCGCGACCTTCACCGGCCGGCCACCGCCCGTGAAGCTCCCGCGGAACAGCGCCCACTGCCCGCCCTCCCCCTTCGAGAGGAACGCGAAGCCCTTGCCGTCGGGGGAGGGCACCGGCGGCAGGCCGACCCGGTCGTTCTCCGGGACCAGATCCTCGGTCCTCACCACCTTCTTGTAGTCGGCGGTGACGGTGATCTGCTTGAACTCGCAGACCAGGGTGGTGGCGTCGCGCCAGAACGACGGGGCGCAGTCGGGCCCGTCCTCGCCCAGGCCCTTGGTCTCCAGGTCGGTGAGGAAGGCGTCCGCGCCGGACCAGCCCTTGTCCGCGACCCGCTTCAGACGGACGCCCCCGGACTGCGCGCCCGTGGCCACCACCCCGCCGGACGGAACGGCACGTCCGTGCACTCCGCTCGTGGCCAGGACCGTGGCCGCCGTCGGCCCGTCCTGCTTGAGGAGGGACGGGATCTTCTCGTACGGAACGCGCTGCTCGCTCGCGACGCCCGCCTTCGTGTCGCGCGAGACGACCGGGTCGCTCGACCGGAAGCCGTGGGGCTGCTCGTTGTACCAGAGCCTGCCCGTGACCGGGTGGAAGACGGCGTCGGTGTTCTTCGCGCGCTTGGTGAACGCGTCCGGGTCGGGCGGAGCGACTTCCTTGCCCGTGGTCAGGTCGAAGGCGGCGGCCCGGTCCACGGTGCCGGCCCGGGCGATGCCCGCCACCTGCGTCAGGTCCTTGTTGAACGCCAGGCCCGCCCCCTTGGCGGGACCGGCCTTCGCGCACACGGCCGTCGGTTCCACGCCGCGCGGCAGGACGGTGCTGCGCTCGGCGACGACCGCGCCGTTCTTCGCGGAGTACGAGCGGAGCGTGAGCCCGTACACCTTGCCGCCGTCACCGCCGCTGGGGACCGGGTGGCAGAAGGCCGCCGTCAGAGCGCCGGGCTGGGCCAGTGACGCCTTCTTCACCTCACCACCGGACGCGCCGCCCCCGTCCCCTGCGGCCTCGGCGCCCCCGGCCGTATCGGCACCGCCCCCGCAGGCGGCGAGCAGGAGTGCCGCTCCCACCATGATCCCGGCCTGGACTCCACGTCGTGTCACAAGAAGCTCCCCGTTGGTGCCGCCTCGACCGGGCCGGCCCGGGGCTCGGCAACGAACACAGGGCGCGCCGGCCGCCGGCAGCGGTGTCTCGGCAAAGAGCGATCATTAAAGCAGGTCTTGGCGTGCACGGATCAAGCGCGGCGGACGCCCGCCGCCCGCCGCGTCGTGGGTGCTCCTCGGCCTGCCGTCAGGGGAGAGGACGAACCATGCTGCTGACGCTGACCGGGGGCTCCGGCGCGGGGAAGACGACGCTGGCGGCCGAACTGGCGGTCACCACACCGTGCGACTCCGTGCGGGTGCTGCACGCCGACGACTACTACTTCCGCACACCGGACAGGGGTGTGTGGTTCCTCGACGAGAACGGCGTACCGCACCTGGACTTCGGCGATCCCCGGTCGTTGGACATGGGGCGACTGGCCCTCGACACGGACGCGGCGCTGGCCGCCCACTCGGTGGTCATCCTCGACGGTCTGTTCGCCTGCCGCCTGGTGCCCCAGGCGGCGTGCGCGCGCTTCCATGTCTTCGTCGACGTTCCGGCCGACCTCCGGCTGGTACGGAAGATCCAGCGCAAGTGCCTGCGCGACGGATTCCCCCTCGACGTCCTGCTGCGCAACTACCTCCGCCACCGCCGCGACGCCCACGACCGGCACGTCGAACCCGCACGCCACGCCTGCGACCTGGAACTCGACGGGACCCTGCCGACCGGGACCCTGGCGCGGCAGATCTGGTCGGCGGTCCTCACCATGGGACTGGTGCCCGGAGCGTGAGACACGGCCGTACGGTACGGACGGCCGCCTCAGTCGGCCGACGCCCCCGAGGGGACGCGGGCACCCTCCACGGCCGGGCGCAGACGCGGGACGCGCGCTCCGCAGACGGCACCGGCCGCCCAGGCCGCCGAGGCCAGCAGCAGGGCCCCGGTCAGCCCGCCGTGTGCCAGGGCCCAGCCGCCGACTGCCGCGCCGAGCGCGCCGCCCGCCATCATCGCCGCGGCCACCCACGACTGGGTCTCGGCCTCCTCGCCCTTGCCCGCGTGGTCCGCGGCCGTGCCGTATACGGAGGCGAAGCACGGCCCCAGGCAGAAGCCGACGGGCAGACAGGCCGGCGGAACGAGGAGAGGATGGACGAAACCCGCGGCCGCCAGGAGCAGGAGGCACACCGCGTTTCCGCCCAGTGGCACGGTGGGCCGCATCAGGCGCCGGGCGGCCCGGGCGGGCAGGCCGCCGAGCAGCGCGGCGCCCGCCATGCTGGCCATCGCGATGAGGCTCAGCAGCGCCCCGCCGGCCAGCGTCACCTCGCCCTTGTGCCCGTAGGAGGCCAGCGAGACCTCCATGATGTTCACCCCGAGGAAGAAGCAGAACGCGACGCTGAAGACCCGGCGCAGCGCCGACGAGCACAACGGCCCTGCCCAATGCCTGCGCGGCGGCGCCTCCTTGGGGGCCCGGGCGCCGGCACCGCGCAGGCCCAGCGGCACCGCCACGGCCACCAGCAGCCCGCAGGCCAGCAGTGCGGCGTCCGGCGTGATGCTGCGCGCCAGGGCGACCGCCGCGACCGGGCCGACCATGAAACCGAAGTCCGCCAGGACGGAGTCCAGGGCCAGCGCGGTCGTCCGCAGGTCATCCGGGACCACCTTCCGCCACATCACACGGGTGAGGGTGCCGATGGGCGGCATGCTGACGGACGCCAGCACGGACAGGCAGACCAGCACGCCGGTCCCGGTGCGGGCCCGCGCCGCGGCGACGAACAGCAGCAGCGAGCCGAGGTGCAGGACGAGCAGCGGCCACAGCACCGCGGTGTACGGATACCGGTCGAGCAGCCTGCCCCGCAGCGGTGTGGTCATCGCGCCGAACGACGCGGCGGCGACCACCAGGGTGGCGTCGCTGTAGTCGAGACGGTCCGACGCCAGGGCGAGCAGGGCCACCGGATACATGCCCGGCTGGAACTTGCCGGTCAGGGCGGCGACCGCCGACAGACGGAGGCCGGGCACCGCGAAGAGCAGCCGGTACTTGCGCGCCAGGTCCGTCGCCAACAGGAGGTCTCCTCGATCGTCGGTGCGCCGGTGCCCGCCGTACGGCAGTGCCGCCACGGTCGGGGCGCGGGCCGCCCACCGTCACCGCGCAGGTCACTGCGCACGTCACTTCGCGCCGAGCTGGGCGAAGATCTCCGCCCGGGCATGCTCCGACTTCTCGAACACACCGCGGAAAACGGAGGACGACATGGTCGACGGCGTGCGGATGCCCCGCATGGTCATACAGAGATGTTCCCCCCGTCCCACCACCGCCAGATCGTCCGTCCCGGTGATGTCGGCGATCTCGTCCGCGATATCGCTCACGAGGCGTTCCTGCACCTGCAATTTGTGTGCGTGCTTGTGCGCGATACGGGCGAACTTCGACAGCCCGAGCAGCATCCCACCGGATTTGTACGCCACCGCCAGGTCACAGCTGAACGGCAGCAGATGGTGTTCGCACAACGACCACACGGTCATGCCCGAGACCATGACCGTCTGCCCCAGCGTGCTGCTCTCGAACAGAGTGTCCACCTTCCCGGCGTCGTACTCCACGAACTCCTTCCACCACCGGGCATAGCGCCGTGGCGTTTCGAGCAGCCCCGCACGGGTGGGGTCCTCACCGATCTCGACGAGAATCTGCCGCGCCAGCTCTTCGAGCCGTCCGACATCGACCGACGCCTCGGCCGTTTCCTGTTCCTGCCGGACGATTTTCATCGTCACACCCCCCTGCGATTGCCCCATGCGTGCACATGGATACGGGTCGAGATGTTCCAGCGCCGCGCCACGACGGCGTCGGCGAGCAAGGCCAGCCGGTCGGACAGCGTTTCCTGGTCCTGTCCCTCCGGCATGATCCAGACGGATTCCAGGCCGTGCCGCGCGACGATGTCCGCCACCTCGCCGAGGTCGTCCAGGTCCCGGCAGACGAATTTGAAGACGGCGCCGCGGGTGGCGTTCAGGGCGCGCAGCGCCTCCGGCACCACCGTGCGTTCCGGGCCCATACCGCTGTGCCGCAATTTGGGCGAGACATTGAAACGGGGCCGCGCCGCCACCAACTCGTCCGACGGGGAAAGGGTGCCGTTGGTCTCGATCTCGACGGACACCCCGCTCTCGCCCAGCAGACGGCAGAGGCGGGCCACGGTGCGCTGCTGCTGGAGCGGTTCGCCGCCGGAGACGACGACGAGCCGGACGTGGGTGGCCAGAAGCCGCTCCACCACATCCGTGACGTGCATCGCATGCAATTCGGCCTTCGCGTCGTACGCCGTGCCCGCGTCGCTCTGCCCGGTCCAGTCCCAGGTGTACGGCGTATCGCACCACGTACACGTCAGATTGCACCCGCCGAGCCGGACGAAGGAACAGCTCCGCCCCATGGACGGGCCCTCGCCCTGGACCGTCGGCCCGAAGATCTCATTGACGACGATCTTCCGTTCCGACCGCGTTTCCCGTGTCCTCATCGCGCCGCGCTCATTTCCCACGGTAGGCGGCCCAGGTACGGGGCGTCTCCGACACCCGTACACAGCTCAGCTCGGGCAGCCGGCCGATCCACTGGTGATACACCCACCAGGCCAGGTTCTCGGCGGACGGATTCATCCCCGGGACGGCGTCGTTGAGGTGGCGGTGGTCGAAGGTGGCGTCGAGCCACTTCTTGAACTCGTCGAGTTCACCGAAGTCACGGACGAATCCGGCCTCGGTGAGCTCCGTGTCGTCACAGCGGAGTTCGAGGACCACCTGATAGTTGTGGCCGTGCATCCGGGCGCACTGGTGCCCCGGCGGCAGGGAGGCGAGCCGGTGGCTCGCGGAGAAGTGGAATTCCTTGGAGATCACGTACATGGAGGTGTTCGCGTCCTTTCCGGTGTCCGCCCGGTTCTCCCGGGTGCTCCCGGCTCTTACCGGCAGCGGTGTTCACCTCTCGTACCGGGTCGGGTCGGTCAGCTCCGCCTCGGTGAAGGCGTGACGGCGGTCGTGACAGGACGCGCACGTCCCGCAATGGAGTTCATTGCCCTTGAAACAGGTCCAGGTGTCCCGCCAGTCGACGCCCAGTCCGGCGCCAAGGCGCAGGACCTCGGGCTTACGCAGGGTGAGCAGCGGGGCCGTCACCCGCGGCGGCGGATCGGCGAGCCCTGCAACGGCCCGTGCCTCCATCGCGTTGAACGCCGTGAGGAAGCGCGGCGAAGTGTCGGGTGCGGTGGCGGCGTCCTCGGCGAGGAATCCGAGACACATTTCCTGCGCCCCGGTCAGTACGGCATGGGCGTAGGCGACCGTCATGAAGACCGGGTTGCGGTTCGGGACGACATTGACGCTCCCCGTACGTGTGTAGTGCTCGTCGGGGACCGCGACCTCGGCGTCCGTCAGGGAGAAGCCGCGCATCAGCCGGGAATAGCCGCCGAGGTCGGCGACGACCAGTTCGATGCCGAGCTTCCGTGCGGCCCGCTCGGCGTACCGCAGTTCCTTGCGGTGGCGTTGTCCGTAGTCGAAGGCGATGGCCGACAGCTCTCTGCCCTCGGCCGCGCAGGCGTGCGCGAGGACGACGGAGTCGATGCCCCCGGACAGCACCACCAGCGTTCTCGTCGGCGTCACCGTCCGCTCCCCTCCGTTCGGGTGGGTACCTCTGTCACATGAACAGGGCTCAATGGGTCAGGGCTCCTTTCCTCCCGGCGGCGGGTTCCTTCCGCAGGGCCCGCAGCACATCGGCGACGATGCAAAGCGCGGTGTCGGCGTCCGGGCGCGAGACGTCCAGGTGGGTCACGAAGCGCAGGAATCGCTCCGTCAGCACGCTGACGAGAAGGCCGTGCCGCAGGAATCGCTCCGCGAGAGCGGGGGCACCGACGGGCAGTTCCCGGGTGTCCACCACGATGATGTTGGTGTCGGGGCGTGCCGTGGTCAGCCGCAGTCCGAGCGCGGTGAGCCCGGCGGCGAGGTAACGCGCCAGCCGGTGGTCCACGCCGAGCCGGCCGGCGTTGTGCCGGAGCCCGTACAGGGCCGCCGCCGCCATGAAACCGGGCTGGCGGACCTCCGCCCCGAACAGCTTGCGATGCAGCCGGGCCTCGCCCATGACGTCGGCCCGGCCGGCGAGGACGCTTCCGTAAGGCGCCCCGAGCCCCTTCGAGAAACACAGGGAGACGGTGTCGACTTCGGCCGTGAACGCCGTCGCCCGCACTCCCTTGGCCGCACAGGCGTTGAAAAGGCGCGCGCCGTCGAGATGGACCCGCATGCCCTTGCTGTGGGCGTACGCCGCCGGACGTGCGATCTGGCCGGGGGTCAGCGCCTTTCCGGCGTGGTGGTTGACGGTGTTCTCCAGGCCGAGCAGCGTGGGCGGCGCGCACCACCACAGCCTGCGTTTCTTGTCGAGCGCCTCGTCGATACGGTCCGCGGTGACGATGCCGTCGCCCGATTCGATGGTGTTGAGGGCCACCTGCGCGAACTGGGCGCAGAATCCGCTCTCATAGGTGTTCAGGTGGTACGACTGGTCGAGGATCACCTCGTCCCCCGGCCGGGTGTGCAGGCGCAGCGCCACCTGGTTGCTCAGGGTGCCGGAGCTGAGAAAGACCGCGTCGTCCATGCCGAGCAGTTCGGCACAGAAGGCCTCCAGCGCGTTGGTGGCCGTGTCCTCGCCGTAACCGCAGTCGCCGACTTCCGCCTTGAGCATGGCGTCGAGCATTCCGGGACCGGGCCGGGTGACGGTGTCGCTGCGGAAGTCAAGCATGGACGGAACCGTCCACCGACCGGTCGATGTCCAGCTCCACCACCTCGCGCAAGTGGTGCAGCCGTTCCCGGACCTGCGCCGGGGTCGCGCCGCAGACCCAGGCGCCCAGCGGGATATTGGTCGTACTGTCCGTGGTGGGGACCCAGTCACCCGGCGCGTAGGCGATCAGAACCTTCTCCACGCCCGGGCCGGCGGCGAACGCGTCCAGGCCTTTGATCTCACGCAGGATTCCCGGACCGCCTTCGTTGCGGACGGCGATCGCGCCGAAAGCGGCGTCGAACACGATGTCCTCGCCCCATGCCTCCGGGCGCCGGCCCATGTGGCAGTCGATATCGGCGTAGTACGGGTTGAAGTCGCTGTGTGCCAGCCAGAGATCGGTGAACGGCCCACCGCCCAGCCGCGCCGCCACCTCGATCAGGAACACACCGTCCGCGTTGCATTTCACTTCCGTGTGGCCGGGCCCGATCCGGATGCCGAAGGTGTCCAGGACCTCGTGCGTGAAGGCGGCCACCCGGTCCCAGTCCGGGTCGTCCCGGCCGATCTGGAGGTTGTTCCAGTAAGGGAAGTCGTAGTCCGCGTCGCCGGGCTGGGAGTAGAACCACATATCGATGATGTGGTGTTCCCCGTCGTAGCTCATGGTGTTGACCGCGATCTCCCGGCCGCGGACGTACTGTTCCACCAGCCAGCTGCGGACCGGCTCGCGGAAGTGGTCGAAGGTCTCCAGCCGGTGGAGACCGGTCAGCGCCGCTTCGCCGGCCAGCAGCGCGGCGCCGTGGGAGCCGCCGCCGGAGGTGTGTTTCGCGATGGCCGGGAACCCGACCTCACGAGCGGCGGCGGGAATGCCGGCGATCGAACCGACCAGCCGGTACCGGGGAATGCGCAGCCCCGCCTGCTCGGCGACCCGGCGCATGACGTCCTTGTGATTGCGGGCCCGGGCCAGTTCCACGCAGTTCCCGGGGAGGCCGAGCACATGGGCCAGCTGGTCGGCCAGATCGACGGAGGAATCATTGCCGGAAAGGACCGCACGGACATCGTCGCGGTACGGCTTCAGCTGGTCCAGCACGCTTTCGAGGTCCCGTGCGTAGAGCGAGATGTCGTCGCCGTCCGCATGGGACGGCCAGCGTTTCTCCAGCAGCTCCGCATTGAAGGAGTACACCGAAATGAGCCGGTGCCCTCTGGCCCGCACCGCCTTCTTGTACTTGACACCGGACTTCACCGGATTGATGACGACGACACCGGACATACGGAATCCCCCTTTGTCGTACCGGACACCGAGGACGCGCACCACGCGCACGCCGAAGCCGCCCGGACGTGGCTTGCGCGGAGAACCCCGTAGCGGGCGAGCGCGTCGGCAACCCTGCCGGAAGACGGTCCTGTTCACGCTGCCCGGCGCAGCGAGGCCCGTGGGGGAAAGAAGACGTAACCCATGGGCGGCCGTACGACGGGCCCGCGCTGCTCCCGGCCTACTGACGGAGCGCGAACACCAATTCTCTGAAAGCACACAGATCCTCTGGACCACAGACCCCTGGACCGCACATCCTTTGGATCACAACAAAACGCAACACGCTATCCGTACCCTTCCCAGCGCCACCAGACCTTATTAGTCCCACTTATCCGGTCTCCGTGGACGGTGGGTTCCCCCGGTTCTGCCCGTACGGACAGCGAGTTCCCGGCCACTGGCGCGAACTCGCCACCGTGGACCACGGGCCGTGACCCACCACACATAGGCACCGAGCCGTGCTGCCCTTACCGTTCTCACCCATGATTCCCACCACGCCGGCCCGCACCTCGTTTCCCTCCGACGCCATCGACGTCGCCGCGGAAATCGGCGGCCGGGCGCATGTCGTGGACCTGGCCGATCCCGCCGCGATCGAACTGCTGCCGGCCGAGGCCGACATCCTCGTCAACAACGCCGGATTCCAGCACGTGGCTCCGCTGACCGCATTCCCGCCGGAGCGGTTCGCGCTGATGCAGCAGGTGATGGTCACCGCACCGTTCCTCCTGCTGCGTCGCACGCTGCCGTACATGTACGCCAACGGCTGGGGCAGGGTCGTGAACATCTCCAGCGTCCACGGGCGGCGGGCGAGCGCCTACAAGTCCGCCTACGTCACCGCGAAGCACGCCCTGGAGGGGCTGAGCAAGGTCACGGCCATCGAGGGCGCGGAGCACGGCGTGACCAGCAACTGCATCAACCCCGGCTACGTCCGTACGCCGTTGGTCGAGCAGCAGATCCGCGACCAGGCCGCCGCGCACGGAATCGACGCCGCGGACGTCCTCAACGACGTGCTGCTGGCCCGGTCACCGATCAAGCGCCTACTGGAGCCCGAAGAGGTCGCCGCGGCCGCGCTCTGGCTGTGCTCGCCGCACGCCGGCTACGTCAACGGTGCATCCGTACCGCTGGACGGCGGCTGGGGAGCCGGGTGACCCAGCCCGCCTCGGCCCCTCACCTGAATGGCCGAGTGTGCGAGGCCGCGACGCGTCGGGGGAGCGACGATGGGCACGCGGAGGGGACCGACCCTGCCAGCTGCTCCGGGAGTCACCGTGACCTGTTTCGACCGACGAGATCTCGGCCTGCTGCTGCTCCGGGCGGGCGCCGGCGGCGTGCTGGCCGCACACGGCGCGCAGAAGCTGTTCGGCTGGTTCGGCGGCGGCGGAATCGAGGGAACCGGCCAGTTCATGGAGTCCGTCGGCTACGCGCCGGGCAAGGCGAGCGCGACGCTCGCGGGGCTCACCGAAGTCGGCAGCGGCGTACTGCTGGCCCTGGGCCTGGCGACCCCCGCCGCCGGTGCGGCCGCCGCGGGAGCGATGGCGGGTGCCGCCGCCGTACACCGGCCCAACGGCTTCTTCGCGCAGGACGGCGGCTACGAACACCCGGCCTACCTGGGCCTGACAGCCACCGGCCTCGGCATCGCGGGCCCCGGCAGGCTCTCCCTCGACCACGCCCTCGGCCACATCTTCAACCGCGGCTGGATGGCCCCGGCAGCACTCGCGGCGACGGGCGTGGCCACGGGGCTGGTGGTGGGGGCGCGTAACCGGAGGGTGCGGCAGGGCGAGCAGGGGAGCGCGGCGGGGGAGTGAACGGGGGGACCCGGCGGGAGGGGGCGCACCGGGTGGGAAAGGGGCGCCCCGGCACGTGCGGTAGCCCAGCGCGGCACGCCATCCGCGTACGGCACATCCACGCACACCCACCCGTACGAACCGATGTGGAAACCCCGAACCCGCCCTCGCCGCCCCGGATCTGCACGTGGTGATGTGCTGTGCGGTGTGCACCCTTACCTGTACGCGATGCTGAGCTGCACGGTCAGCGGGGAATCGAACCCCGGCGTTGCTCTCCACGCACCAGGAGTGAACCGGAAGACCGCCGGCTCTCGGTGTGTGCACGCCTCCGTGACGGCTACCTGCTCCACATTCGGCATCCGCTGCCGACCACCTGCTCAGTCCAGCAGATCGACCTCCCAGTTCGTCCGCTGGATCGCCACGTCGATCTCCCGGATCTCCCGCGCGATGAGGTCCGCCTGCCGCCGCAGTTCCGCGACCGGCAGCGCGGGCAGCATCATCAGCTCGGACCGGAGCTGCCGCCCGTACCCGCGCTCGCCCGTCCCCGCCGCCGCGTCCGCGGCCGAGGTGACCATCGAATGACGCAGCCGCAGCACGTCCCGGCGCGCGAGCGCGTCGGTGAGCGTGCCGTGCCGGCCCATGTCCACGGCGGCGTTGGTGCGGTTGATGCGCCGGATCAGCGTCTCCAGGGTGGCCAGCACCTCGTCCGCCTCGGCCAGGAGTTCGGCCGCGTCCTCGGCGGGCGTTTCGCCTTCCTGGTACCGCGCGCTGCTGACGACGCGCGCACGCAGCTGTTCCACACGCCGCGTCGCCTCCGCGCGTTCCGCCAGTGCTTCGGCAAGCTTCACTGTCCACCTCCTCTGTGCAGCTGAGCGTCCGCACGAGTATACGAAGGCAAATGTGCCCGTTCGCACCTGGTTTTTCGACGTGCTCAAGCAGTGGCTGCCGGCGGGGCGCAAACGGTGGTGGGGACGCTGCGGGCGCACAGGGTCTGATTGGTGATCGGCTCGTCGCGTTCCCACGTACCGCCGGCGAAGCCGCAGCCGAAGCGCGGCGTGTGGCCCTCGGTCAGGCGCCCTGGTACGGACCGTCCTGGTACGGACCGCCCTGATCGTGGTCGCCGCGTGTGGAGCGGATCGCCCGCACCAGTTCCGCGACCAGGCGCGCCCGCCCGGCCATGGACTCGATCAGCACGTACTCGTGGTCGGCGTGGGCGCCGCCGCCCACCGCGCCGAGGCCGTCGAGTGTCGGTATGCCCAGAGCGGCCGTGAAGTTGCCGTCGCTGCCGCCGCCGACCGCCACTCCTTCGATGCCGGGGGACAACCGCTGTGCGAGCGCGAAGAGTCCGGCCGAGGCGGATTCGGGCATCGGTGGGCGGCCGATTCCGCCTCGTACGGTGATCTCCGCTTCGTCCAGGTGGGGCGACAGCGCCGCGAAGGCCGTCTCGACGCGCTCCTTCTCGTCGGCCGTCTCGACCCGTACGTCCACGGTGATGGTCGCTTCCGCGGGGACGACGTTGTCCAGGGTGCCGGCGGACGCGACGGTGGGGGTGACCGTCGTACCGATGCCGGGGCGGCCGAGCGCCGCGATGTCCAGCACCTGGTGGGCCGCTTCGACCAGGGCGTTGACGCCTGCCGCGGGCTCCAGGCCCGCGTGCGAGGCCCGGCCCGTGACGGTGACGTGGAAGGTGCCGCAGCCCTTCCGGGCGGTCTTCAGGGCTCCGCCGTCACCGGCGCCCTCCATGACGAGGACCGCGCCGCAGGCCCGGGCCCGCTCCTCGATGAGGCCGCGGGAGGAGTGGGAGCCGACCTCCTCGTCGGCGGTCACCAGGAATTCGACGCCCGACCGGTCGTCGAGCGACGCCACGGCGTGGATCGCCTGGACCAGGCCGCCCAGCATGTCGAAGACGCCGGGCCCGGTCGCCCGCCCGTGCTCCGTTCCGAACGGGCGGCGGGCCAGGGTGCCGAGCGGAAAGACCGTGTCGTGATGGCCCAGGAGCAATACCTTCGGGTCGCCGCCGCCCGACCAGTGGACGTGCGGTCCGGCTTCGCTCCCGATGAGGGTGGCCCGCCCGCCGAGGCGGTTTTCGAGAACGGCGGCGACCGCGCGTGCCGATGCCGCCAGGGCGTCGAGGTCGCGTGACGGGGACTCGGTCTCGACGAGCGTTCTCAGGTCGGCGAGCATCGCGTCGGTGTCGATGGTGAAGCCGGTGTCGACATCGGTGACGGCGTCGATGGTGGAGTCGGCGTCCGTGTCGACGACGTCGGTGTCGGGGCTGGAGTGGCTCCCGATGGGCTTGCGCAGCGTCATGGCATGAGCGTACGAGGTCACCGGTTGGCGTCGATGTGCGTCATGCACAGGCTCATGAGTTCGCGGTCGTGCTTGCCGAGCATCCGGTAGTAGGCCTGTCCGGGCTCGCAGCCGGTGCCCGCGCCGACCTTGGCCACCTTGTACTTGGCCGCCGGCTTGCCACAGTCGATGATCTTCAGCTCCGGTTCCCGGTCCGTACCGCCCGTCTGCTGGAGACAGTCGCCGACCTTCGCGGCCGAGACGCTCTGCGGGTCGGCCTTGGGCCGCTTCCTGCTCTCGGCGTTGTACTCGTCCTGGTGCAGCACCACCCACGCACCGATCCCACCGAAGATCAGCAGAACGATGAGCGCCCGCACGATCCCGGGGATACGCACCTGCCGCGGCGGACGCCCACCGGGGCCGTTGGGCGCCTGAACGTTGGGCCTCTGAATGTCGGGCGCCTGGTGGTTGGGCATCTGGCCGTACGGTGCATGGCCGTACGGTGCTTGGCCGTTGGGTACCTGGCCGTACGGCGCTTGGCCGTACGGCGGCTGCGGCTGCGGGGGCTGTTGATACGGCGCCTGCGCGTACGGCTGGCCCTGCGGCGGCGGACCCTGCGGCGGTTGTGCGGGGTGGCCGTACGGGGGGTAGCCGCCGTGGTGCGGTGGGGGAGGCGTGGTCATGAAGGGTTCCCTCGTTGGGTGGAGACGCGCGTGCCGGGCACGCCGACCGGAAAGTCGATCACCGCAGATTAGCCCGCGGCCGTCCGCGCCTTGGCATGACCCTGGCATGCCTCGTCCGCCCGGCCCGCCGTCCGCCTACGGAAAAGGGTGCGTGCGTCACTCAAATCGCACATATGATCCTCTCGCTCCGTTTTTCTGTTTGTGGGGGGACTCTGCCCTGTGGGCACATCTCTGCGCGCGCTGCGTGCACTGGTCCTGCTGGCCGGCTTCTACGTGCTCGCCCTCGCCGTACTGGCCCTGCTCACCGGCGCCGGACTCGCGGCCTGGGCCTGGGCGTCGCCCGCGGCCGCGCTCACGGTCACGGTCCTCTGCGTCCTGCTGGGCCTCCCGGTCCTGCGCGGCGTCTTCACCCTCGGCACGGCCGGCGGCAACAGGAAGCGCGGGGACGGACACGACGCACCCGAGACGGACGGCCTGGCCGTCACCGGCGATGAGCAGCCCGAGCTGTGGCGCGCCGTCCGCTCGCTCGCCGAGCGCACCGGCACCCGCGCCCCCGACGCGATCCTCCTCACCGAGGAGGTCAACGCGGCCGTCCGCGAGGACACCCGGCTGCTGGGCCTGCTGCCGGGGCGCCGCCGTCTGTACCTCGGGGTGCCGCTGCTGATCGGCCTGACCGAACCGCAGCTGCATTCGGTGATCGCCCACGAGCTGGGCCACTACGGCAACGCGGACACCCGGCTCGCCGGTGTCACCCTGCGCGGCCGGGACAGCGTGCTGCGCACGGTCGAGGGTTTCCAGGCGCCGCGGCGCAAGCTCAGGGACCGGGCGTGGGCGCGGCAGGGGCGGCCGGCCGGCGAGGCGGTGCGCAAGGGCAGGAGCATCGACCTGGGGGGTGGCGGGCGGACCGGGTTCGGTTACGGCTCGATGGCCCGGCCGTTCCAGGCGTACGCACGGTTCTATCTGCGCGCCACGAGCAGCGTCGGCCGTGGGCAGGAACTCGCCGCCGACCGCGTGGCCGCCCGCGTCGCGGGCCGGGACGCCACCGCGTCGGCGCTGCGCGAGATCGCGGTGCTGGACGCCGTCCACGACTTCTACCTGAACGAGTACGTCGCGCTGGGCACCCGCGCGGCCCTGCTCCCGCCGCCCGGTGAGGTCTGCGGCGGCCTGCGGCACCTGCTCGCCGACCCGGAGCTGCGGTCCGACATGGCGGAGTTGCGCGGCGAACCGGGTCCCGGCCACGGCACGCCGTACGACTCGCACCCGCCGGTGGCCGAGCGGATCCGGCTGATCGAAGCGATGCCCGACGACGGCCGGGCGGCGGATCCGGCGCGGCCCGCGCTGGCGTTGCTGCACGAGGCCGGACGGGTGCTGGCCGAGGTGGAACGCGTTCTCCTCACGCCGGAGGCGCTGGCCATGGAGCGGGCCGACTGGCCGGAGCTGATCCACCGGGCGGCGCACGCGCTGGCGGAGGCGGGCGCGGAGGCGCTGCGCACGGCACTGGCGGAGGCGGGCGCGAAGCCGGCGCGTACACAGCCGCAGGACGACCGGGAGCCCGCGGACTCCGCGGGTGGCGCGACCGCGACCGGTGCCGCGCGGGACCTGGCGGCCCTGCTGGACGCGACCGACGCGGGACGGCTGTGGCAGGTCGCGGACCACTTGCCCAAGTCGCCGGAGGCGGCGCGGGCGAGCGGCCGGGCGGCGCGCGAGTTCCTGCGGCCGGCACTGGAATACGGTTCGCGGTCACTGGCCGAGCTGGCCCTGGTGGAAGCGGCCGGGGCCCGCTGGGCGCTCTCCTGGTCCACACCGCCACGGCTGCGGCTGCCGGCGGGGCGGGACCTGACGGAGCCGCTGGCGGCGGCCGTGCGGGCGGCTCTCGCGGACGATCCGGACACGGCGCCGCTACGGGCTCTCCTCGCGCACTGATACCGGCTTCCTCCGCTCATCGGAGGGACCGGCGCGCCGACACCTGCACGCCCCCGCACATCGCCCCGCCACGCGACCACCCCGCCGCACGACCACCCCGCTGTGCGCGCACCCCTGAACTTCGACCCCCCAACCCCCGAACGGAACACACCACTTCATGCACGGAATCATCCCCCTGACCATCCTCGTGGTCTCGCTCGTCGTCTGGCTGGTGAAGCGCAGGCGTACGTCGAAGCTCGCCGCGGCGGCCGGTGCCGACCTGGTGCCGCGGGAGCAGCAGAACACGAACCGGTCCTTCCCGGACCCCGAAGCGGACGCCGTGGAAGCGGCCCTCGCCCGGGGCGAATGGCAGCCCGCCGCCCAGGCGATCGCCGCCGCCGGTACGGACTGGGAGCGCCGCTCCTACCTGGTGGACGTCGTCGCCGACCGGGCGGCCCGGGACGACGCCTGGCTGCGGGCCTGGCAGGCCGCGCGCCCGGACGACCCGGACGCGGCGGTCGTACGGGCCGCCGCGCAGGTGGCGTTGGCCTGGGAGATCCGGACCGGAGCCTTTGCCGAGCACGTCACCGGCGAGCAGGCCGCCGGGTTCCTCCGGGTGCTGGGGGAAGCCCGGGAGGACTTCGAGCGGGCGCGGAAACTGGCCCTGCCGGGCGACCCCACGCCGTATCTCAAGGAGATCCCGCTCTACAAGGGCCTGAACGCCCCGCACGAGGCGATGCTCGCGCTGTGGAGCGAGGTCACCGCCCGCGCCCCGTACCACTACGAGGCCCACGCACACGCGCTCCAGTACTGGTGCGCGAAGTGGCACGGCTCCGCCGAGACGGCCCGCGACTTCGCCGGGCAGGCCGCGGCGTCGGCGCCGCCCGGCAGCCTGCTGTCGGTCATCCGGCTGATCGCCTGGTTCGAGCACCACCACGACGACGCGCCGTCCGAGGCGTTCGGCTGGCCGGAGGTCAGGGGCATGACCGACGCGGCGCTGGCGGATGTCGCGGCGGCACGGCCGGACCACCCGAGGCTCGCGGAGGCCCGCCATCTACTGGCGTACTTCCTGACCCGGCAGGAACGGTACGAGGCGGCCATGATCCAGTTCCGGGACGTGGACGGCTGCGTGGACGCGCTGCCGTGGCGCTACTTCGAGGACCCGGCGAAGGCCTTCTGCGGCATCCGGGACGCGGCGCTGCGGGGCGCGGTGAGCGGCCGGGCACCGGCCTGATCACGGCGCGAACAGCACGACCGGCAATGTCGATTGTTTGTCTTCTTCCATCTGAATGCGAGGACTGCATATGAGCGTCTCCCCTCCGCCGGACGGCCCGAAGCCCGAGGAGCCGGCGGCCGAGGCCCGCGACCCGTGGCGTCCCCCGTCGCCCGGACCGGCCCCGGACCCGGCGTCCGCCCCCTGGTCGCCGTACCCGATGGACCCGCTGCTGGCGGCCCGGCCGCCGCGCAACGGCATGGGCATCACGGCCCTGGTGCTCGGCATCGTCAGCCTGGTGCTCGGCGTGTTCGTCTTCCTGTTCTGGATGACCTGGCTGCCGGGCCTGCTGGCCGTGATCTTCGGCATCATCGGGATGCGCCGTCACCGCAAGGGCCTGGCGACGAACGGGACGATGGCGACGGTCGGCACGGTCCTGGGCGCCCTCGGCCTGGTGGCCTCGATCGCCTGCGGGATCTTCGTCGCCGTGCTGGCGAAGAAGGCCGTCGACGACACGCGTGCGCAGGTCAAGAAGGTGGAGGCCTCCGTGGAGGCGGAGCGGGAGAAGGCCCGGCAGGAAGCGGAGAAGGCCGAGCGGGAGGAGAAGGCCCGCCATCTGGCGTTCGGCGGGACGTACTCCTTCCCGGACGGACTGAAGGTCACCGTCGCCAAGCCGGAGCGGCACACCCCCGGACGCGTGGTGTTCGGGCACGCCAAGGGCAACAAGGCGATCGAGGTGACGGTCACGGTCGTCAACACCGGGACCCGGCGGGCCGCGACGGACGCGGGCCTGCCCCACGTCAAGGACGCCGACGGGGCCCAGGCGGAACTGGTGATCGACAGCAGCGGCCGGCAGAAGCTCATCACCGGATACGTCGAGCCGGGCCAGACGGTCGTCGGCCGGTACCACTTCTCCCTGCCGCCGAAAGCCGCCGACAAGATAGAGGTCGAATTCAGCCCCAATCTGGAGCGTTCCGACTACTCCTACTGGAGCGGCCCCACCGGCCTGGGGAGTTGACCCGGGTCTGCCTGGCCTGCCGGACCCGCCAGGCCCGCCCGGCCCGTACCGGAACGACCGGCACGGGCCGCGGCATGGCCGGTTCCGCCGTTGTCCGGGATGCCGCGGTGCAGTTGGCTGGCGCTGTTCCGTCCGGTGTCCATGGGGCTGGGGAGTGAATCGTGCGGCGATGGACCACTGTTCCGGCGGTGCTGGCAACGGTCTGGGTCACGACGCTGCCCGCCGCGTCCGCCCTCGGCACGGGCACCGGTACGGCCGGGCGGAGCGTGCAGCGGGTCAGCGTCAGCGCCGCCGGAGCCCAGGCCGACGGTGACTCCTCCGGCGCCGTGCTCAGCGCGAACGGACGCGTCGTCGTCTTCACCAGCCGGGCCCGCAACCTCGTACCGGGCACGCCCGAGGGGACCGGCATCCAGCTGTACGCCAAGGACCTGCGCACCGGGCGGGTGGACCTCGTCAGCGCGAACCCGGACGGCTCGCCGGGATACGAACCCGGTTACGCGCACACGGTGAGCGCCGACGGCCGGTACGTCGCCTTCGACTCGCCGTCGCACACCCTCGACCCGAGCGACTCCGGCGGCGGCATGGACGTCTTCCTCCGCGACCGCCGGAAGGGCACCACCGAGCTGATCACCCGGCACGACGGCGACCCGGGCGCCGGGCGCAGCTTCCTGCCCTCGATCAGCGCCGACGGGCGCTTCCTCGCCTTCACCTCGCTCCGCGACGACCTGGTGCCCAGGGACACCAACGGCCGGGCGGACGTCTTCGTCCGCGACCGGCGGACCGGGGCCACGCGGCGCGTCAGCGTCGCCAGTGACGGCACACAGGCCGACGCGGCCTCCGACAACGCCGTCATCAGCGCCGACGGGCGGCAGGTGGCCTTCACGACCGAGGCGAGGAACCTGTTCCCCTGGCCGCAGGGCGCGCCGGGCATCGCCAGGCCGCGGCCGCCGTACGTGACGTTCGGCGTGCACGACCTGCGGACCGGCGGGACCAGGGCGGGCGCTTACAACTTGAACGGCATCCCGGCCCGCGTCCAGTACGGCCTGCACTTCTCGCCGGACGGCCGGTACCTCCTCTTCGACACCAGCGACGCGCTGCTGCCGGGCGACGAGTCCGGGTGGTGGGGCTTCTACTCCCGTGACCTGCGCACGGGCGCGTACGCACGGCTGGCCGCGCGGCCGGACGGCGGCCGCCCGACGGGCAGTGTGACGGGCGCGGGCGTCAGCGCCGACAACCGGACCGCCTTCTTCACCACCAACGCCCCCGACCTGGTACCGGACGACACCAACGGCACCTGGGACGTGTTCGCCCGCGACCTGCGCAGCGGCCGGGTCACCCGGCTCGCCTCGACACCGGACGGCGCGCCGCCCGCCGAGGGGGCCCACGGGGTGTCGCCCGACCGCCGCGGCCGGCTGGTGGCGTTCACCGGCGCCGGCGCCGATCTGGTGCCGGGCGACACCAACGGGGCGAGCGACGTCTTCGTACGGCGGCTGCGCTGACGGCCGCCCCGCCCCCGGGGCGGCGGGCCACGGCGGCCGCGGGAAAACCCGTACCGCCCGCAGGGGCCCGTCCGCTACGGTCAGCCGCATGAAGCGCGCCGGAATGACGACGACGCCGGAGGCGGTCCCGGCGCGCTGACGCATGATCCAGTCGAAGCCCCGGGGCGGGTGCCCCGGGGCTTCGCCGTCCGGTCACCCGCCCTCGCACGCGAGGAGACCACCATGTACGACCACCGCAGGCTCGGCCGCGAACTCGGCCTGTTCGGCAGCGACCCGCTGATCGGCTCCGGACTGCCGTACTGGCTGCCCGACGGCGCGACCGTACGGCACACCCTGGAGGAGTACATCCGCGACGCCGAACGCCGGGCGGGCTACCAGCACGTGTACTCGCCGGTGCTCGGCAAACGCGAGCTGTACGAGCGGTCCGGCCACTGGTCGCACTACCACAAGGACATGTTCCCCCCGATGGACCTCGGCGGCGAGCAGGTGGTGCTGCGCCCGAGCCTGTGCCCGCACCACGCGGTGATCTACCGCTCCCGCGCCCACAGTTACCGCGAACTGCCCCTGCGGATGGCCGAACTGGGCGGCATGTACCGCGCCGAGCTGTCCGGGGTGCTCGGCGGGCTGAGCCGCGTACGGGCGATCCAGCTCAACGACGCGCACATCTTCTGCACCCTGGACCAGGTCGCCGAGGAGGCGCGGGCCGCCCTCGGCATGATCCGGCGGGCCTATGAGGCGCTCGGCATCCGGGCGTCCCGGTACCGGCTCTCGCTGCCGGGCCCGGGCGGCAAGTACGTCGCCGCGCCCGCGTTGTGGGAGCGGTCCACCGCCCTGCTGACCGAGGTCCTCGACCGCTCCGGCCTGCCCTACGAGGAGGGCGAGGGGGAGGCGGCGTTCTACGGGCCGAAGATCGACGTCCAGGTGACCGACAGCGCCGGACGGGAGTCGACCCTCTCCACCGTCCAGGTCGACTTCCACCAGCCCGAACGGTTCGACCTGCACTACATCGGCCCGGACGGCGCCCGGCACCGCCCGGTCATGGTCCACCGCAGCATCATCGGCAGCGTGGAGCGCGCCGTCGCCCACCTCGTCGAGGAGCACGGCGGCGCCTTCCCCGCCTGGCTCGCGCCCACCCAGCTGGTGATCCTGCCGGTCTCCGAGAGCGAGGTGGGCGGGGCCGAGGCCGTCGCCGAGCGCTGCGCCCGCCTCGGGCTGCGCGCCCGGCTCGCCGGGCCGGAACGCGGCAGCCTGGGCGCCCGCATCCGGGAGGCCCGCCTCGTCCCGTACCAAGCCGTCGTCGGCGCCAAGGAGGCCGCCGACGGCCATGTGGCCCTGCGCCTGCGCGACGGCCGTCGGCTCGACCCGCGGCCCGCCGACGCCGCGCTGCGCCGCATCGGCGCCCTGGTGGCCGCGCACCGTACCGAACTGTGGGAGTGCGGTGACGTGGACACCTGGTAGGGCGTGTTCCGGGCGGGCCGGTCAGCGGTGCCGCCACCCGGCCCGCCCGGGACAGGTCCGGTGGGCGGGAGGCAGCCCGTCCAGCGCGACGACCGGGGGTTTTCCCTACCCCGGACGGGTCGCTGACCGAACCCCGGACAGGCCTGACAACCGGATGGATCACTTCCCCTTGATGGCGGAGGCTGAGCGTGTCGCAGACGCTCGTCCGATCGGAGAACCAGTGTTCAGCCTGAAGTCCTCACGCCGCACGGTGGCGCGCACCGCCGCGGTGGCCCTGGCGGGCGCGGCGTGCGCCGCCATGATGTCCGGCAGCGCCGAAGCCATCGTCAACGGCGGGAATTCCACGCAGCGCTACCCGTTCATGGTGTCGATCCCGGTGACGGGTGTGGACGACCCCACTTTCCAGGGGGTCTGCGGGGGATCGCTGATCGACGCGAAGTGGGTGCTCACCGCGGCGCACTGCGTGGACCCGAGGCTCGTCACGCTGGACGGCACCGTCCGGATCGGCAGCGAGTGGAAGAGGTCCGGGGGCACGGTGCGGTCCATCGCGCAGACGGTGTCCCACCCGGGCTACAAGAACGGCGAGAACATCGTTGCCAACCGCGACGACATCGCTCTGATCCGCCTGGACCGCGCGGTCTCCGAGAAGCCCATTCGCATCGCCGGCACCCCGGGGCGGCCCGGCACTCCGACCCGGCTGCTGGGCTTCGGCACCGTCGACGACACCGCCCCCGATCCCGCCAAGGGAGTCTTCCCCAACCGGCTCCAGGAACTCGACACACGCAGGGCGGCGGTCTCCGAGTGCGCGCCGGGTTACGCGAACAGCACCCGCCTGTGCACGGTCAGCCAGGTGCCGAAGGCCATGGCGTGCCACGGTGACTCGGGCGGCCCCCAGATCCGGCGGGACCGGAAGGGACGCTGGCAACTCATCGGCGTCACCTCGGGCCCGGGCGCCCCGGGCGTGCGATGCAGCGAGGGCCCGGGGCTCTACACCAGCGCGCCCGCCTACGCGGGCTGGATCCACAAGACGGTGAGCCGCGACGGCTGATCCGGGACACCGACGCTGTGCCGGAGCGCTCGCTCCGCCGGGCCCACGGAGAAGGCGGAGGCGAGCGCAGTGGCACGAGTGAGGCGTGTGGACGTGCCCCGGCCCTTGCGCCGGGTGTGCGGCGTGTAGTCCGCTACCCCTCATGGTGAAGAGGAGAATTGCCGCACTGATGGCCGTGCTGGTCACGGGTTCTCTGGTCACGGGCATACCGGAGCCGCGCGCGGAGGCCGCCGTGCCGGGCGGCGGCGCTGCGCCGCCCGCCGGTCCGGCCACCGCGCTCGGAGTCGATCTCGACACCGTGACGATTCCGGAGCTGCAGGACCGCATGGAGGACGGTTCCCTGACGTCCGCCGCCCTGACCCGCGCGTATCTGCGCCGCATCGAGGCCGTCGATCCGAAGATCAACGCGGTGCTGCGGACCGACCCGACCGCCCTGCGCCAGGCCGCCGCCAGCGACGCCCGGCACCGGCGCGGCGACACGCTCGGGCCGCTGGACGGCATCCCCGTCCTGGTCAAGGACAACGTGAACACCCGCGGCCTGCTCTCGACGGCGGGCTCGCTCGCACTCGCCGGCAGGCCGCCGGCCCAAGACGCCACGCTGGTGACCCGGCTGCGCCAGGCCGGCGCGGTGATCCTCGGCAAGACCAATCTGTCGGAGTGGGCCAACTTCCGTTCCACCAAGCCGACATCGGGGTGGTCGGCGGTCGGCGGGCAGACCCGCAACCCGTACGTGCTGGACCGCAACCCGTGCGGCTCGTCCTCCGGTTCGGCCGCCGCGCTCGCCGCGTCGCTGTCGCAGGTGGCGATCGGCACCGAGACGGACGGCTCGATCGTGTGCCCGGCCGGGATGAACGGGGTGGCCGGCCTCAAGCCCAGCCTCGGGGTGGTCAGCGGGGACGGCGTGGTACCGATCTCCGCCGAGCAGGACACCGCGGGGCCGATGGCCCGCAACGTGACCGATGTGGCGCTCACCCTCGCGGCGCTCAGCGGCGACAGCACGCGGTACGGGGCCTCCTCCAAAGGCGGGGACGGGACCGGGAGTGCCGGCGGGCTGCGCGGCAAGCGGATCGGGCTGTGGCGGCTGCCGGAACTCGGCCCCGAGGTGGACGCCGTCATGACCCGTACGGCGGCGAAGCTGCGCGCGGCGGGAGCCCAGGTCGTCGAGGTGACACCGCCGTACCAGAAGCGCCTCGCCGAGCTGGAGTTCCCGGCCCTGCTGAGCGAGTTCCACCGGGACATCGACGCCTACCTCGCCACCCGCGAGGGCCCCCGCGACCTCGCCGGGCTCATCGAGTTCACCCGGAGCCACCCGGCCGAGCGGACCTGCTTCCCCGGCCAGGAGCTGTTCGAGCAGGCGCTCGCCGCGCCGCCCACCACGGACCCCAAGTACCGGGCGATGCGCGCCGAGCTGAAGGATCTCTCCCGGCGCTCCATCGACGAGACCCTGGCCGCACACCGGCTGGACGCCATCGCCGCCCCCACGAACCCGCCCGCCTGGACGACCGACTGCGCGCGGGGTGACAACGACGTGATCCCGTCCTCCACGCCCGCGGCCGTGGCCGGTTACCCGTCACTGTCCGTGCCGGCCGGCTCCGTGGGCGAACTGCCCGTCGGCGTGCTCCTGACCGCCGGGAACCATCAGGACGCCGCGCTGCTGGCCCTGGGGGCCGCGGTGGAGCACCGGCTGGATGCCTGGAAGGCGCCGCGCTATCTGCCGACGACCGGGGGTGGCGGCGGCCGGTGATCCGGCGCCGCTGACCGTGTGCCGAACTCCGCGGCAAAGCCGGCGATCCGGACGCCGCTGACCGCGCGCCAACTCCGCCCGCGTGCCCGCCACTCCCCGGCGGGCACCTCCGCGCCGCCCGCTCCGCTCACCCGCGGTCAGCGGTCAGCGCTCGGTCAGTTCCCCCGCAGGCGCGGAGGTCGGCCACCCCGAGACGCCCGCTCCGCGCGCTGACCGTCCCCGCCCGGCAGCGGCCCGCCGTTCTGACCTAACTGACCTTACTGACCTCCGCTGACCCTTCATTAACCCCCGGCCCTCGACTGTCATGGAATGCGGCAACCGACCGCCGTGCACGAGACGAGCTGGGGGATCTGATGGACCGGAGCTATGTCGTGCCCTGGGGCAAGCGGGGCAGCATCTTGGCCGAGGCCGAGGTGTCCGTACTGAGGGAACTCATCCACGAGGACACGCCGCTGTCGATGGGCGGCCGGCGGGAACGTTTCGAGCGCTCCTTCGCCGAGACGGTCGGCAGCACGCACGCGATCTCCGTGACCAGCGGAACGGTCGCCCTGGAGCTGGCCATCCGCATGCTCGACCTGGAGCCCGGCGACGAGGTCATCGCCACCCCGCAGACCTATCAGGCGACCGTGCAGCCGCTGCTCGACTACGACGTACGGGTCCGGTTCTGCGACATCGACCCGGACACCCTCAACATCGACGCGTCCGCCGTCGAAGCGCTGGTCACCCCGCGCACCAAGGCCCTGCTGCTGGTGCACTACGGCGGCTGCCCGGCCGAGATGGACGCCATCATGGCGCTGGCCCGACGGCACGGCTTCCTCGTCCTGGAGGACTGCGCGCACGCGCTGGGGGCCCGTTACCGGGGACGGGCCCCCGGGGCCCTGGCCGACATCGCCACCTTCAGCTTCCAGAACGCCAAGAACATCACCACCCTCGGCGAGGGCGGCATGGTCACCTGCGACCGGGACGACTGGGCCGTACGGCTGGACCGGCTGCGCTCCAACGACATCGACGCCGAGATCGTCCGGTCCGACCTGAGCGACACGGTCGAGCCGATCGTCCTGCCGTGGATGAAGTACGCCACGCCCGTCTACAGCGACTCCGTACGGCGGCTGCGCCGGGCCGGGACGAACGCGACGATGTCGGAGGCCGCCGCGGCCGTCGGGCAGGTCCAGCTCGGCCGGCTGGCGGCCACCGGCGCCACCCGGCGCGCGATCGCCGCCCGGCTGGACGAGGTGATCTCCCGCTACCCGTTCGTGCGGGCCCAGTCGGCGCCCGCGCACAGCGTGCACGCCCACCACCTCTACACCTGCTTCGCCGACCGCCAGGAACTGCGCGACCAGCTCGTACTGGGTCTCGACCGCAGGGGAGTCGAGATCCAGCTGCGCTACTTCCCGCAGCACCTGCTGCCCGAGTGGCGCCACCGCGGCCACCTGCGCGGCGAGTGCCCGGTCGCCGAACGCCTGTGGTTCGACCAGCACCTCAACCTGCCCTGCCACCCCCGGCTCACGCCCTCCCAGGTGGACTACCTCGTCGACGCCCTGGACGAGTCGCTGGCCGAGCTGAACGGCGGCGCCGCGGCCCCGCTGGCGTCGGCCACGGCGCACCTCGGCCGGTAGCGGCGGGGAGCGCGAGGGGGAAAGGACGACCGATGCCCTGGGAAGAGGGACTGCCGGCCGGGCCGCCGCCCGGGCCCGCCGCCGGGCCGGCGGGCGACGACGTGCGCACCCACCTGCCGGCGCCGCCCCCGGCCCGGCGCGAGCCGGTGACCGTACGTATCAGCGCGCTGGACCTGTCGGGCTCGCCGCGGCTCGCGGGCTGCGACGTGGCGCACGTACGGGCCCTCGCCGAGGCGGACCCGGCCGGGCTGCCGCCGATCTTCGTGCACCGCGCCACGATGCGGGTGCTCGACGGCGCCCACCGGGTCCGGGCGGTGATCCTGCGCGGCGGGTCCGAGATCAGCGCGGAGCTCTTCCGGGGCACGGAACAGGAGGGGTTCGTGCACGCCGTACGGGCCAACGCCGCGCACGGGCTGCCGCTGACCACGGCGGACCGCAAGGCCGCGGCCCGGCGCATCCTGCGGGACTTCCCCTACTGCTCGGACCGGTCGCTGGCGGAGGTCGCCGGGCTGTCCGCGAAGACCATCGCCGGGCTGCGCCGGCGTTCGAGCGCGGACGGTCCGCGGTTGAACACCGCGCGGCTCGGGCGGGACGGCCGGGTGCGCCCGGCCAGTACGGCCGAAGGACGGCTGCGCGCCGGGCGGATCCTCCGCGAGAACCCCACGGCGCCCTTGCGGGAGGTCGCGCGGCGGGCCGGAATCTCCCTGGGTACCGCGCAGGACGTCAGCCGGCGCCTGCGCAACGGCCGGGACCTGCTGCCCGTACAGCAGGGCGAGGCCGCCGCGGCCGTCCGGCGGATCGAGGTGCACAGCCGCACCGCCGACGCCGTGGCGGAACCCGGTGGCGCCCGCCGCCGCGGCGCCCCGGGCGAAGTCCCCCTGGAGCGGCTGCCGTTCCTGCGGCAGGACGTCGCGCTGCGGTCCACGAACACCGGCCGGGCCCTGCTGCGGCTGCTGATCGCCCAGGAAGCCGTGCTCGCCGACGGCGACCGGCTGGCCGCCGAGGTTCCGCCGCACTGCCTCCCGGCGCTGGCGGAGACGGCCCGTGCCTGCGGGCGGCTGTGGGCGGAGTTCGCCGAGAGCCTGGCCCGCCGCGAACCGGCGGAGTGACGGGGCGGTACGGCGCGGGAGCGGCGTACGGCGTGGAACCGGGGCGCCGGCCGTGCGGAGGAACCTGCCCGGCGGCGCGCCCCAAGGAAATCGAAGGCAGCGAAGGAGTCGGTTGTGTCCATGAACGAGGTCCTGCGGGCCCTGTCGGACATAGGGCTGGACGCGGCCCTGCTCGACGAGGCGGGCCCGGACGTCAGGCTGCGCGCCGAACTGGGGCTGGACTCCGTCGAGACGACGGACCTCCAGCTGGAACTGAAGAAGCGGTTCGGTGTGGAGATCGACCTGTGGGACCAGGAGGACTACACGCTCGGCCAGCTGGCCGACCGCATCGCCCCCGCCGGGAGCCCGTCATGACCGTGACCGGCCGAACGGCCCCCGCCGCCCCCACCGCCCGCGCCCCGCTCGACCCGATGGTCCCCGCCATCGATCCCGGACGCGCCGCCCGCTACCGGGCCGCGGGCGTGTGGACGGACGAACTCGTCGGCGCCCGCATCGCCGAACGTTGCCGCACCGCCCCGGACCGCTGCGCCGTGGTCGACGGCGAGCGCCGGACGACGTACGGGGAACTCGGCCACGCCGTACGGGCCGCCGCCGGACGGCTGCGCGGGCTCGGCATCGGCCCCGGCGACCGGGTGGGCGTGCAGCTGTCCAACAGCACCGAATACGTCGTGCTGGTGCTCGCCCTGCTGGAGATCGGCGCCCCGCCGGTCCTCGTCCTCCCGGCGTTCCGCGCCCACGAACTCGACCACATCGTCTCCGTCACCCGCCCGGTCGCGCTGGCCGTCGAACGCGGCACCCGCAGGTCCGACGCGCTCGCCACCGCCCGCGGCCTCGCCGCCCGGCACCCGGGCCTGCGCCACCTGCTGGTCCGCGGCGCGGACCCGGGCGACGCCGACGGCACATGGGTGGATCTCACCGAGCTGTGCCGCCCGGAGCCCGGCGCGAGCGGCCCGGTGCCGCCCCCGCCCGAGGCGCCCGGCGCCGCGCCCCACGACGCCGCCGTCTTCCTGCTCTCCAGCGGCACCACCGGCCTTCCCAAGGCCATCGCCCGCACCCACGAGGGCTACGGCTACATGATCCGGACGGCGACCGTCCTCGCCGGGGTCACCGAGCGCACCGTCAACCTCGTCGTGATGCCCGCCGAACACGGCTTCGTCATGAACTGCCCCGGCCTGCTGGGCACCCTGTCCGCGGGCGGCACGGCCGTCCTGACCACGCCCGCCAGCCCCCGGCGCGCCCTGGAGCTGATCGAACGCGAGCGGGTCACCCACAGCACCCTGGTGCCGACACTGGCCCTCCAGTGGATCGCCGCGGCCCGCGAGCGGACGTACGACCTGTCGAGCCTGGAGGTGATCCAGGTGGGCGGCGCCCGGCCGTCCGCCGACATGGCCGCCGGGCTGCGCGAGGTCCTGGGCGCCACGGTCCAGCAGTGCTACGGCATGAGCGAGGGCCTGCTCTGCTACACCCGCCTGGACGATCCCGTGGCGACGGCCGACGGCACCCAGGGCGCCCCCGCGTCCCCCCTCGACGAGGTCCGGGTCGTGGACGCGGACGGCGCCGAAGTGGCGGCCGGGGAGATGGGGGAGCTGCTGACCCGCGGCCCGTACACCGTCGCCGGCTATTACCGCAACGCCGACGCCACGGCCTCCTCCTTCACCGCCGACGGCTTCTACCGCACCGGCGACCTGGTCCGCCTCGACGCGCGGGGCAACGTCCTGGTCGAGGGCCGGGTGCGGGACGTCATCAACCGCGGCGGCGAGAAGATCTCCGCCGAGGAACTGGAACAGATCGCCCGGCAGCACCCGGGCATCGCCGACGCGGCAGGCGTCGCCATGCCGCATCCGCTGTACGGCGAGGCGGTGTGCCTCTACGCGGTGCCCGCCGCCGGTGCGGCAGCGGCGGGGGAGGACCTGGACCTGCGCGCGGTACGGCGGTTCCTGGAGGACCGCGGACTGGCCCGCTACAAGTTCCCCGAACGGCTGGAAATCGTGGCCGCGCTGCCGCTGACCGGCATCGGAAAGATCGACAAGGCCGCGCTGCGCGAGGACATCGCCGCCCGGCTCGCCGCCGGGACCTGACTCCCGGACCGGGTCGCCGGTCCGGTACGCCCCCACCCCACCACCGCAAGGAGCACGCACGCGATGAGCGACACGGCCCGCTCCGCCTGGGTCAAGCGCCTCCCCGGCGCCGAGCCCGCCGGCCACCACCTGGTCTGCTTCCCGCACGCGGGCGGCGGCGCCGCCTTCTTCCGGCCGTGGCGGGAGACGCTGCCGCCCGCCACCGAACTGCTGGTGGTCCAGTACCCCGGCCGCGAGGACCGGCTCCAGGAGCCCTTCGCCGAGACCGTGGAGGAGGTCGTGGAGGGCGTCTCCGCGCAGCTGACCGCCGAACTCGGCGGCGGCCCGGTCACCTTCTTCGGGCACAGCATGGGCGCCCTGGTCGCCTACGAAGTGGCCCGCCACTGGGAGCGGCTGGGCCTGCCCGGACCGGACCGGCTGGTCGTCTCCGGCCAGTACGCGCCCGGCGAACTGCCGCCCCAGGACGTCCACGAACGGGACGACGACGGGGTCCTGGAGGTGGTGGAGCGGCTCGGCGGCGCCGTCTCCGACGTCCGCCGCAGCCCCGAACTCAAGGCGTTCGTCGCCGCGTCGACGCGCGCCGACTACCGGATGCTGGACGGCTACGCGCCCTTCGACGGCGAACCCGTCGCCGCCGCGCTGACCGCCCTGTGCGGGCGCGACGACCCGGCGGTCTCCCCGGAGGACGTCGCCCGCTGGCGCGACTTCACCACCGGCCCCTTCGAGCAGCTGCACTTCCCCGGCGGTCACTTCTACCTCCGGGACGGCCGGCAGGCCGTGATCTCCGCGCTCGTCGGAGCGCTTCCGCATGCCACCGGGCAGTACACCTAAGGAGCTGTGTCCATGAGCGGCATCGAGACCTATGACCTGATCGTCGTCGGCGGCGGGCCGGTCGGCCTGTCCACCGCCTGGCACGCGGCCCGGCGCGGCGGGCACCGGGTCCTCGTACTGGACCAATACGGCTTCATGAACGAGCGCGCCGGATCGAGCGGCGCCGAACGCCACTGGCGGGTGCAGTACACCCAGAAGGACATCTTCGCGCTGACGTTGCAGACCCGCCCGATGTGGGCGGAGCTGGAGCGGCTGACCGGCCGCAGACTGATCCACGAGCTGGGCAGCCTGTGGTTCGGCGACACCGGGGTGGAGACCAACGAGGGGCACATCGCGGACACCGCGCGGGCCATGGACGAGATGTCCGTGGCGTACGAGTGGCTGACCGCCCGGGACATCGAGAAGCGCTACGGCTTCACCGGGCTGCCCGGCCACTTCGAGGGGTTCCTCCAGCGCGACGGCGGCGCCATCGACGTACGGGGCACCCTCGCCGCGCTGTTCCAGCTCTCCCAGGAGCACGGCGCGGTGCTGCGCGGCAACGAGGCCGTACGGGAGACCACGCCGGACCGCGACGGGGTGACGGTCCGCACCGACCGGGCCGCCTACCGGGCCGCCAAGGTCGTCCTCGCCAACGGCTCGCAGGCCAACGACCTCATCACCCCCTGGGGCGGCGGCGGGCTGGACCTGCACGCGTACGAGATGGCGCTGGTCACCCTGCGGCAGCGGGACGCCTCCGTACCGCGGCCGTTCTGGTTCGCCTTCCAGAAGCCCACCGAGGAGGACACCAACCTCTTCTACGGCTTCCCGCCCAACCCCTGGTCCACCTCCGACGAGGTGCGCCTCGGCCCCGACTTCGAGGTCAACGCCCTGGAGCACGCGAGCCGGGCCACCGGCGTCCCGGACCCGCGGCACGTCGAGCGGGTCACCGACTGGGTCCGCGCGCACATGCCGTGGGTGGACCCGGAGCCCACCGGCACCTCCACCTGCCTGGCCGTGCTGCCCGGCGACCCGGCGCGGCAGTTCTACCTGGGCACGGCCGCGGGCCTGGTGGACGGCGGCGAGAACGTGGTCGTCTCGGTCGCCGGCTGGGCGTTCAAGCTCGTCCCGCTCTTCGGCCGGATCTGCGCGGAACTCGCCCTGGACGGCGGCACGTCGTACGACATCGCCCGGCACGCGCTGACCGGCCCGGCGGTGCCCGCACGGCCCGCGCCCGGAGCCGCCCGATGACGCCCGCCGCCCGGGACGTCGCGGTCATCGGCATGGCGGGGCGCTTCCCCGGCGCCCCGGACCTCGACGCGTTCTGGGCCAATCTGCGCGACGGCGTGGAGTCGATCACCGCGCTGAGCGAGGACGAGCTGTCGGCCGAGGGCATCGAGCGGGAGCTGTTCGAGCGGGACGACTACGTCCGCGTCGCCTCGCTCCTGGACGGCCACGACCTGTTCGACGCCCGGTTCTTCGGCTTCAGCGCGCGCGAGGCCGCCCTGCTCGACCCGCAGCAGCGGCTCTTCCTGGAGTGCTCCTGGCACGCCCTGGAGGACGCCGCCCTGGATCCGGCGTCGGTCCGCCGCGGCGGGATCTTCGCGGGGGCCAACATGCCCGCGTACTGGATGTCGAACCTGCTGGGCGGCCGGCGCGTCGTGCTCGACGCGGACGTGTTCGAGCAGCAGATCCACAACGACAAGGACTACCTCGCCACCCGCACCGCGCACCGCCTCGGCTTCACCGGGCCCGCGGTCAGCGTGCAGACCGCCTGCTCGACCTCGCTGGTCGCGGTGCACGAGGGCATCAAGGCGCTGCTCGTGGACGAGTGCGACGTGGTGCTCGCCGGCGGGGTCTGCGTCCGGGTGCCGCAGCGCGCGGGCTACCTCGCCGAGCGCGGCATGGTGCACTCCCCGGACGGCCACTGCCGCCCCTTCGACGCGCGCGGCGCGGGCACCGTCTTCGGCAACGGCGTCGGCGTGGTCGTCCTCAAGCGGCTCGCCGACGCGCTGACCGACGGCGACCGGGTCCTGGCCGTCGTCAAGGGATCCGCCGTCAACAACGACGGTACGGACAAGGTCGGCTTCACCGCGCCCGGGGTCGCCGGGCAGGAGCGGGTGGTCCGCGAGGCGCTGCGGACCGCGGGTGTGCCCGCGCGCAGCGTCACGGCCGTCGAGGCGCACGGCACGGCCACCCCGATCGGCGACCCGATCGAGATCAAGGCGCTCACCCGGGCGTTCCGGGACTCCACCGACGAGAGCGGCTTCTGCTCCGTCGGGTCGGTCAAGGGCAACATCGGGCACCTGGAGTCGGCGGCGGGCATCGCCGGGTTCATCAAGGCGGTCCTCCAACTGCGCCACCGGCAGCTCGCGCCCACGGTGCACTTCGCGGAGCCCAACCCGCGGATCGACTTCGCGGCGACGCCGTTCCGGGTCGACGCGGCGCTGCGGGAGTGGGATGCGGCGGAGTTCCCGCGCCGCATCGGGGTCAGCGCCTTCGGCATCGGCGGGACCAACGCACACGTGATCCTGGAAGAGGCGCCGCGCTCCACGGCCGTCGCCGACGGGGCCGCGGCCGACGCGCCGCAACTGCTCGTACTGTCGGCGAAGAGCCCCGAGGCGCTGGACGCGGCGACGCGACGGCTGACCGCCCGGCTCGCCGAGCCCGGCGCCCCGGATCTCGCGGACGCGGCGTACACGCTGCAAACCGGCCGGTCACCGATGCGGCACCGGCGCACCCTCCTCCGCGCGGGGAGCGGGCCGTACGCCGAACACACGGGGGAGAGCGGCACCGGACGGCTCAGGACGGTGTTCCTGTTCCCCGGCCAGGGCGCCCAGTATCCGGGCATGGGCCGCGAACTGCACGCAGCGGAGCCGGTCTTCGCCGAGCACCTCGATCACTGCGCCGAGGTGCTGCGCGACGAACTGGGCTTCGACGTCAGGGGGTTGCTGCTGGACCTGGACGCCCCGGCGGAGCGGCTGACGGCGACCGAGGTGGCGCAGCCCGCGCTGTTCACCGTCGAGTACGCGCTCGCCCGGCTGCTGGCCTCCTGGGGCATCGCGCCGGACGGCATGGTGGGCCACAGCCTCGGGGAGTACGTCGCCGCCTGCCTCGCGGGCGTGTTCACCGTGGAGGAGGCGCTGCGGCTGGTGGCGCTGCGCGGCCGGCTGATGGCCGCGCGCCCGGCCGGGGCGATGCTGTCGGTGCAGGCCCCGGAGGAGCGGCTGCGCGAACTGCTCGTGGACGGCGTCGGCATCGCGGCCGTCAACGCGCCCGAACTGTGCGTGGCCTCGGGCCCCGCCCCGCTCGTCGCCGAACTGGCCGGACGCCTCGCCGCCGCGGGCATGTCCGCCCGGCCGCTGCACACCTCGCACGCCTTCCACTCGCCGATGATGGAACCGGCCGTCGCGCCGTTCACCGAGGCCGTACGGACCGCGCGCCCGGCGGCGCCACGGCTGCCCTTCGCCTCCGGCGTCACGGGCGCCGCCATCACGGCGGAGCAGGCCACCGACCCCGCCTACTGGGGCGAACACATCCGCCGCCCCGTACGGTTCGCCGACGCGCTGCGCACCGCCCTGCCCGCGGGCCGCTGCGCCCTGGTCGAGGTCGGGCCGGGCACCACCCTGTCCTCGCTGGCCAGAGCGGCGCTCGGGGCGCGGAAGGGACTCACCGTCACCCGTACGATGCCACGGCCCACGGAGGCGGAGAGCGAACGGGTCACCCTGCTCTCCGGCGTCGGCGACCTGTGGCTCGCGGGCGCCGGGGTGGACTGGCGCGCGCTGCACCGGGTCCCGCGGCGGCGGGTCGCGCTGCCGGGGTACCCGTTCGCCCGTGAGCGGTACTGGATCGAGCCGCGCGGCGGCGGACAGCGGGCGCGGGGGAGCGGTGCGGAGGAGCGGCCCCCCGCGCGGCCGCAGGGGCAGGCGCGGACCGCCCGGCCCGGCGGCCTGCGGACGGCGTACGCGGCCCCGGACAGCGAGACGGAGAAGCAAGTCGTCGCGCTCTGGGAGGAGTTCCTGGAGTACGAACCCGTCGGCGTGCACGACGACTTCTTCGAACTCGGCGGGCACTCGCTGCTCGCCACCCGTATCGCCAACCGCCTGGCCGAGGTGCTGCGGACGCAGGTGTCCGTCCGCGATGTGCTCGCGCACGCCACGCCGGCGCGGCTGGCGGCCGAGCTGGACGGGCGGGAAGGCTGACCGGACCCCGGCGGGCGGCGGCGATGTCGGTGCCGCCGCCCGCCGGGATTCTCAGGCCGCGCGCTTGGCGCGGTGGCGGCGTACCGCGTCGCGGTTGGCGCAGGCGTGCGAGCAGTACCGCTGCCGCCCGGCGCGGGTGAAGTCCGCGTAGGCGTTGGGGCATTCGGCCAGCGCGCAGCGGCCCAGCCGGTGCATGCCCAGACCGGTCAGGTGCAGCGCGGTGCCGACGCTGGCCACCGCCCGCAGGATGCCCGCGGCCCCGAGGCCGTCCTCGCGGTAGTGGATGTGCCAGCCGCCGTCGGCGTGGTCGGTGAGCCGGGGGTGGGTGGACGCGTCGGCGAGCAGCGTGTTGAGGAGGGCGGCGCGCCGCTCGTCCGTGGGGGCGTCGACGACCTCGGCCCACCGGGCGAGGAAGTCCAGTGCCTCGGCGAGGTCGTCGTCCGTCGCCGGCCGGTCGAGCACCATGCCCGCCGCCTCGCAGCGTTCGGCCAGCTCGGAGGCGCTGGCGGGCGGGGAGTTGGCAAGGTCGGTCACGAAGCGGACGGGGTCCTCCCCGTAAGGGTTCAGCTGCATAAGACCATTACAGCAGAGTGATCCCATGGACTCACCACTGGCCGACGGGCGCCCCGTTGCCGTCGGAGAAGCACCCCCGGCGCCCACGCCCGCACAGACCTCCGCGGCTCCCCGCTCCACCCCCGGCACCTGGCTCCCCCTGGTCGCCACCTGCCTGGGCACCTTCATGCTCCTCGTCTACGCGACGATCGTGACGGTGGCGCTGCCGCAGATGGCGCGAGATCTGCACGCGGGCTTCGGATCGCTCCAGTGGATCATCGACGTCTACACCCTCGCCCTCGCCGGCCTGCTGCTCGGCATGGGCTCCCTCGGCGACAACCTGGGACGCAAGCGCCTGTACGTCATCGGGCTGACCGTCTTCACCGCCGCCACCCTCGCCTGCGGCCTGGCCCCGGACGTCGGGGTGCTCATCGCCGCCCGCGCGGTCCAGGGCGTCGCGGGCGCCGCCATGTTCGCCACGCTGCTGCCGCTGATCGGCCTCACCTACACCGGACGCGACCGGGCCACGGCGTTCGCCGTCTGGGGCGCGGTCGCCGGCGCGGCGGCCGGCATCGGCAATGTCGCGGGCGGCATGCTCACCCAGTTCCTGTCCTGGCAGTGGATCTTCTACGGTGCCGTGCCGGTCTGCGCCGCCACCATCGCCCTGTCCGTGAAGGTGCTGGCCGACGACACCAGCCGGCCCACCCGCGTCGACTGGGCGGGGATCGTGACCTTCACCCTGGCCGCGATCGGCGTCACCTTCGGCTTCATCCGCGGCGGCGAGGCGGGCTGGACGGACCCCACCACCCTGCTCGGCTTCGCCGTCGGCGCCGTCCTGCTCGTCGTCTTCGTCCTGGTGGAGCGGGCCGTCACCCACCCGATGCTGCCGCTGGAACTGTTCCGCAAGCCCGCCTTCGACGGCATGCTCCTCGCCGCCTGCGGCTACTACCTGGCCGCGTTCGGCTTCCTGCCCGTGCTCTCCCTCTGGCTCCAGAACGGCGTGGGACTCAGCTCCTTCGCCACCTCCCTGGTCATCACCGTCCAGCCGGCCGCCTTCTTCGCCACCTCCGCCCTGGTCGGCAGCGCCCTGCACCGCATCCCCGCCCGCTGGACCCTCGGCGGCGGCTCCGTGGTGGTCGGCCTGGGCAACCTCGCACTGCTGACGGTGGGGCCCGGCTCGTCCTGGCCGGCGCTGCTGCCCGGACTGGTGATCACCGGGGTCGGCGCGGGACTCGTCTCGCCGGTCCTGCCGGCCGTCGCCATGTCCGCCGCGCCCGCCGCGCACAGCGGCGTCGCCGCCGCGGCCGCCAACAGCGCCCGCCAGCTCGGCCTCGCCCTGGGCATCGCCCTGCTGGGCACCGTCTTCCACCAGTACGTGCCGGACGGCGGCCCGGCCTCGGGCACGGCGTACGCCCACGGACTGGACGCCGTTTTCCTCCTCGCGGGCGTCATCACCCTGGCCGCCGGAATCGCGGCGATGTGGCTCCTCGGATTCCGGGGGCGAACCCACAAGGAGGTCCCGGGAACGGCGTGAACGATCGGCCGAATTCCCGCTTCGCGTATTCTCGTCCGACTTCGAACGGTTGACAGTGGTAAGGGGGCGGCACAGCATTTGCGATGGATCCGCCGATCTCTTTTCCCGGGTGGCGTCCAGTATTCTCCTTCCCGATGTCCGGGCGCTGTTCGGGCCGGTCGGCGGAGCTGTCGTACGCATGTGTCCGGCGTGCGGACGAGCGTTGCGGGTAATTCCGAGGAACCACGTTCGGAGAATCCCGGTGCTCCGGACTCCGGCTGAATACCGGCCGCCCGGCCGAAATGCGTGCCCGACCGAACCGACCCGTGAAACGAGGGAGATATGACCCCGACCCCCAGTCCGCTGCCGGTCCCCGGCATTCCCGCGATGTGCCCGCGGTGCCTGGCCGCGCTCGACGGCCCGCTGCCGGACGTCGGGCAGACCGAGGGCGGTACGGGCTGCGTCGTACGGACCGGGCTCGCCGAGCACGCGGACATCACCTTCCACGCCGCCACCGCGACGGGGCCCACGGTCGGCGACCGGAACACCCACGTGGACCGCCTCACCGACGCCGCCGGAACCACCGTCGGCACCATCACCGGCGGCGGCTGGAAGGTGTTCGAGCACCCCCGGGACGGCCATGTGCTGTCCTACTACCGCGAGGAGATCGAGTTCCTGGACGGCACGGTCGTCACCACCGGCTGGATGGACTCCACCGCCGTATGGTCCGGCCAGTGGCAGAGCCTGCACGCGGTCGGCACCGGCGGCGCCTACCGCGGCCTGATCGGCGTGCGGCAGATCCGCCAGGAGGAGCCCCGCCGGCTGTTCCGCGCCAACGTCGTCCTGTGCGCCACCGGCGGCCGGTGAAAGGAGCCCGGTGTCTTCCCTCGGACGTGCCCGGTGGGGCATCGGCGCGCTTCTGGCGGGCGGTCTGCTCGTCAACTTCGCGGACCGTACGGTGCTGTCCGTCGCGGCGCCGCAGCTCGCCGACGAGTTCGGGTGGAGCCTGAGCCAGTTGGGCGTCGTCCTCGCGGCGTTCAGCTGGTCGTACGGGCTGGTGCAGCTGCCGGCCGGCGCGCTGGTGGACCGGATCGGCGTCAAGTGGCTCAACCGCGTCGCGGTGACGCTGTGGGGCGTGGCCAGCCTGCTGCTCGCGGTCGCCGGGGGCCTCGGCCTGATCCTCGTCTCACGGCTGCTGCTGGGCGTCGCCGAGGGGCCCTTCATGCTCAGCGCCGCGAAGGCCACCGCCACCTGGTTCCCCACCGCCGAACGCGGGCGCGCCACCGCCCTCTTCGACGGGGCCACGAAACTGGCCAACGTCATCGGGCTGCCGGTGCTCGCCCTCGTGGTCGGCACCTGGGGCTGGCGGGCCGGGTTCCAGTTCACCGGCGTGCTCAGCCTGCTGTTCGCCGCGGTGTGGTGGTGGCGCTACCGGGACCCGGCCGAACACCCCCGGCTGGGCGCCGCCGAGCGCGCGCACCTGGCGGCCGGCGGCGCGCGCGTCGCCGACCGGCCGCGCGGCTCCGTCCTGCGCCCGGTGCTGCGCTCCGGCCGGATGTGGACGATGGCGCTCGGCTTCGCCTGCTACGGCTATGCCATCAACGTCGTCCTGACCTGGATGCCGGAGTTCTTCCAGCGGCAGTTCGGCACCCGCACCCTGGGCTCCGGCCTCTACTCGGCGGTCCCCTGGATCGTGGCCACCGTCGCCGAACTCGCCCTCGGCGGCTGGCTGGCCGACCGCCTCGTACGGGCCGGACGCGACCCGATGAAGGTCCGCAGGACCGTGCTGACCTGCGGCCTCGCGGTGGGCGCGACCGTCGGCTTCGCGGGTACGGCGCCCAGCGTCCCGGCCGCGGTGGGCTGGATGGCGCTCTCCCTCGGCGGGCTCGCGGTCGCCGCGCCGGCGGCCTGGAGCCTGCCCGGCCTGCTGGCGCCGCCCGGCGCGGTGGGCGCGGCCGGCGGGCTGATGAACTTCGCCAACGCCGCCGCCACCACGGCGGGCGTGGTGTTGACCGGCTGGCTGGCGGAGGTGACCGGGTCGTTCGGCGCGCCCTTCGTGTTCGCCGCCGCCGTCCTGGGCGCCGGGATCCTCCTGTACCGGCGGCTGCTCGTGCCGCGCCCCGGGCGGACGACGCCCGCGGCCACGCCCCGCACGGAAGGGGATGAGGCCCTGGCCCTATAGCACACTTCCGGTTGGTTGCGGGATTGCCGTGCACATAACGCAAAGCGACTTTGCGATAATTTTCAGCTGGTGGTGATCTGCGGCTGTCGGCCTCCGGTTAGGCTGCCCAGTGCTTCGTTCGCGAGCGCTGGAGGGGTTTTGTGCACAGCGGTGTGTCCGACCGGTATGAGCAGAGCCAACGGATTCTCCCGGGCATGCACGTATTAAGCGGCGGGACGAGGCTGCCGTGAGCGACTCCATAACGTTGTCCGCCTGCCTGAAAAGGCTGTCCTGGTCCCCGGACCGGCTCGCCCGTGAGATCAACCGGGTGTGCGGCGGGGGCACGATCAGCGACAAGGCTCCCTACAATTGGCTCAAAGGCTCCCTGCCGCGGCGGCAACTTCCCGAAATCGTGGCGAGAATTCTGACCGAAAAGCTCGGGGAGCCGGTCACGGTCCGTGATCTCTGGCCGGACAGGTTCCCGGCTCCGGTGGCCGAAAAGGCTCCTGTTCCACGGCAGCGTCCGGCCGGCCCGGACCCGGCCCCGCTGCCCGCGCAGGACATGGTCGCCACCGCCGTGGACTGGCTCGTGGGCAGCGACCCGCCCCTGACCTGCCGGCTGCGCGGCGAGGAGGTCGACCCCGGCATCCTGACGGTGCTGGAGGACCGCAGTGACCAACTGCGCCGGCTCGCCGACGAGCGCGCCGGGGAACTGGTCATGGACTGGGCCGTGCAGGAGCTGCGGTGGACCCGCAAGCTCATCGCCGAGTGCAGCTACGGCCGCGCGACCGGGCTGCGGCTGCACCGCACCGCCGCCGAACTCGCCCAGGTCGTCGGCTGGATGGCCGCCGACCTCGACATGGCGGGCCAGAGCGAACGCCACCTCCTGGCCGCGCTGCGCTCCGCCCGGATCGCCGGGGACCGCGCGCTGGCCGCGTACGTCATCTCCTGCCTGAGCTACCGGTTCGCCTGGAGCGGCCAGGGCCGGGAGGCGCTGCGGCTGATCCAGATCGCCCGCAAGGGCACCCAGGACCACGCCCCCGGGCCCGGGCAGGCACTGCTGGCGAGCCGGCAGGCCAGGGCGCACGCCGCGCTGGGGGACGCCGTGGGCTGCCGGCGGGCCCTGGACGAGGCGCAGGAACTGATCGAGACCGGCGGCGAGTCCGGTACGGCGCCCTGGGCGTCGTGGGTGACCCCCGCCGTGCTGGTCGCCGACGCGGGCCGGTCCTGGTTGGATGTGGGCAGGTCCGCATGGGCGGAACGCCATCTGGTGCGCGGGCTGGAGCTGTTCGGCCAGAGCCAGCCGCTGAACCGGCTGCTGCACTGGACCTCACTGGCCGAGGCCCGGCTGGCGCACGGTGACGTGGACGGCGCCGCGACCGCGACCTGGGAGGCCCTGGGGCTCTACGAGCGGGTCACCTCGCACCGCGCCCGCGTCCGGCTGACCCGGCTGCGCGGCCGTTTCACGCGCTGCGACGCGCGGGTGGCCCGGCAGGTCGCGCAGGGCACGGCGGAGGTGCTCGACGAGGCGCGCCGACTGGCCTCCTGCGGCTGAGCGCGGTGCACGGCGGGAGCCGTTGCCGTACGGTTCCGGCCGCGGCCCCGCCGGGACGCGGCCGGTGACGCGGCGGCGCGTCCCGCCCACCGGACCTCCGTGCCGCCCCGGCCGACCGGGACCGGGCAGTTGCGTCTGGAGGAGAGACATCTTGCACATCGCGTACGGAGTACCGCTGGCGCCGATGACCACCCTGCATCTGGGAGGCCCGGCCACCGCCCTCGCCGAACTGCGGGACCTCGCCGACTTCCCCGCCGTCGTCGCCTGGGCGAAACGGTACGGCGCCGCGCCCTTCTGCCTCGGGCACGGCAGCAACGTCCTCGTCAGCGACGCGGGGTGCAGCCGCCCCGTACTGCGCCTGGCGACCCGGGGCGTCGAGATGCGCGGTACCGCACCGGACGGGCGGGTCCTGGTCGAGGCGCAGGTCGGCCATCCGCTGCGGGACCTGGTGGAGAAGACGGTCGAAGAGGGCCTGTCCGGGCTGGAGATGCTCAGCGGCATCCCCGGCACGGTCGGCGCCACACCGGTGCAGAACGTGGGCGCGTACGGCCAGGAGATCGGCGACTGCCTCGTGCGGGTGCGGGCGTGGGACTGGAAGCTGGGCCGCGCGGTGACCCTGTCCGCCGCCGAGTGCGCCCTGGGCCACCGCACCAGCAGGTTCAAGGGAACCACCCGCTGGACCCTGCTCACCCTGGTGCTCGCGCTGCGGCCGTCCCCGCTGAGCGCGCCCATCACCTACCGCAGCGTCGCGGGCGTCCTGGACGTCCCGCTCGGCAGCAGGGTGCCGCTGAAAGACGCCGCGCGGGCCGTGCTGGCCGTCCGCCGCGGCAAGGGCATGGTGCTGGAGGACTCCGGCATCGACCACCGTACGGTCGGCAGCGTCTTCCTGAGCCCCGAGGTCACCGGCGCGCAGCAGGCGCGGCTGCGGGCGGCCGGTGCCCCGCTGAACTCCTTTCCCGACGGCTCGACCCGGGTCAGCGCCAGCTGGCTGATCCGCCGGGCCGGTTTCGGGCTGCGGACGGCCGTCGCCGACGGCGTCCGGGTCTCCTCCCGGCACTACACCCTGGTCGCGCGGTCGGGCGCGAGCGCGGCCAGCTTCGGGCAGGCCGTCGGCACCGTGCACCGCTCCGTCCTGCGGCACACCGGTGTGGCGCTCACCTCAGAAGTCGACTTCCTCGGCGACTCGCGGACGTACCCGCCCGGTTGGCCGTCACCAGCAGCACCAGCAGGTACGGCCCGCCCACCACGCCCGTGACCACCCCCACCGGCAACTCGACGGGCGTGAAGGCGTGTTGCGCGACGAAGTCGGACACCAGCGTCACCAGCGCCCCCACCAGCGCCGACGCCGCCAGGGCCGGCCCGCCGTCGCGTACCAGGCGGCGGGCGACCGGCGCGGAGACCAGGGCCACGAACGCCACCGGGCCTGCCGCCGCGGTGGCCGTCGCCGCCAGCGCCACCCCGGTCAGCAGCAGCGCGAGCCGGCTCCGCTCGACCCGCAGGCCCAGGCCCCGGGCCAGGTCGTCACCGAGGCACAGCACGTTCAGGGGACGGGCCAGCACGGCGGCCGCCAGGACCAGCGGGACCAGACAGCAGGCCAGCGTCGTGGCGTGGGTCCAGGTGCGGCCGCTCAGGCTGCCGGTCAGCCAGATCAGCACCTGCTGCGCGTCCCAGACCGCCGCGCTGGTCATCAAGTACGAGACCAGGCTGGACAACAGGGCGGTCGCGCCGATCCCGACGAGCACCAGCCGCCGGCCGGACAGCCCGCCGCGCCACGACAGCAGATAGATCGCCACGGCGGTGACCAGCGCCCCGGCCAGCGCCCCGGCGGAGACCGCCATACCGCCGAGCCCCAGCGCCACGATGCAGGTCGCCGCCGCCGCGCCCGCACCCGATGTGATGCCGATGACGTCCGGGCTGGCCAGCGGATTGCGCACCAGGCTCTGGAAGATCGCGCCCGACATGCCGAACCCCAGTCCGGCCAGCAGCCCGGTGAGCACGCGGGGGAGCCGGATGTCGAGGACGAACAACCGGCTCTTCCACTCCGCCTCGCCGCTGATCGCGCCGATCACCTCGGACAGCGGTACGACGAAGTCGCCGACCGCCAGCAACGTGACGGCGGTCAGCAGCACCGCCAGGGCCAGCACGACCACCACGGGCCGGGCGCGCCGCCGTCGTACGGCGCCGCGGACGCTCCTGGTCCGCACGGTCACGGCCGTCACAGCGCCGCCCCCTTCCGGCTGCGCACCATGGCGATGAGGACCGGCGCGCCGATCGCCGCCGTCACGATGCCCACCTGCACCTCGGTCGGCCGGATCACCAGCCGCCCCACGAGGTCCGCCAGCAGCACCAGCACCGGCGCGAGCACCATCGAATAGGGCAGCAGCCAGCGGTGATCGGCGCCGGTCAGCATGCGGGCCACATGCGGCACCGCGAGCCCCACGAACCCGATCGGCCCGGCCATCGCGGTCGCCGTGCCGCACAGCAGCACCACCGCGAGCGCCGCCGCCAGGCGTACCCGTACCACGTGCTGCCCGAGCGCCCGGGCCGTGTCGTCGCCCAGCGCCAGCAGGTTGAGCGACCGGCCCAGCGACAGCGCCAGCACCGCGCCGGCCAGCACGAACGGCGCCCCCTGCCAGGCCACCGCCTCGTCCCGCCCGGCCAGCGACCCGACCTGCCAGAACCGGAACTGGTCGAACGCGCTGACGTTCAGGAGCAGTACGGCCTGGGTCGCCGAGGTGAGGACCGCGGTCGTCGCCGTCCCGGCCAGGACGAGCTTCAGCGGGGTCGCCCCGCTCGCGCCCATGGAGCCCACCGCGTACACCACCGCCGCGGCGACGGCCGCGCCCGCCATCCCGAACCACACATAGCCCGACAGCGACGTGACCCCGAAGAAGTTGATCCCGGCCACCACGAAGAGCGCCGCGCCGGAATTGACGCCCAGTACACCGGGATCGGCCAGCGCGTTGCGGGCGATGCCCTGCATCACCGCGCCCGCCAGCCCGAGCGCCGCCCCCGCCAGCAACCCGACGACGGTGCGCGGCAGCCGTAACGAACGGATCACCAAGTGCTCGGTGTCGGACGGGTCGAAGCGGAACAGGGCCTCCCCGACCGTGTGCGCGGACAGCGGTTTGCTGCCCATCGTCACACTGGCCGTGGCCAGCGCCGCCAGGACGACGAGCGCCACCACGAGCCCGGCGGCCAGGCGTAACCGCCGGTGCGGCCGACGCCGAGGTGCGGCCGCGGTGTTCGCCTGCCCCGGTGGGGGCGGCGGCTGAGTGATCTGTTCCGGTACATGTGCCACAGCAGGACTATGGAAAGGCTGGCCTAACTTGGCAAGGCCGTCCATGATCCTCAAGGGAAATGGTGCGAACCGACGAGAGAGGATCAGCCATGCTGCACACCGACGGTGCGCGGTGGAGCCGGCGGCGGCTCCTGGCCGGCGCGACGGCCGTGGTGGGGGCGGGCCTGGTGGCCACGGGCTGCGCCCCCCGGCCGGCGGCGTCCCGCCCCGAAGGACCCCGGCGCTGGGCCTTCACCGACGACACCCGTACGTCCGTCGGCGCGCCCCGGAGGCCCCGTACGGTCGTGGCGTACGCGACCGCCGCCGCGGCCCTGTGGGAGTACGGCATCCGTGCCGTCGGCGTGTACGGGGGAATCCAGACCAGCGGAGGCGGCGTCAACACGGCCATCCTGGGCGGCGTCGACCTGGACCGGACCACGCTGCTCGGCCGCACCTGGGGACAGGTCAACCTCGAAGTCCTCGGCAGGCTCGCCCCCGACCTCGTCGTCGACACCCTCCAGTTCGGGGCGCACCAGATCGAGCCCAACACCCTCGGTTTCGTACGGCGGTTGGCCCCGGTCGTCGGCCTGGAGGTGTACCACACCGGGATACCGCGCGCCGTGCACCGATTCGCCCAACTCGCCCGCGCGCTGGGCGGCGAGGTCCGCGAACGCGACCGTACGGCCTTCGAGAACGCCCGCCGCCGACTGAAGAACACCATCAGAACCCGCCCCGGCCTGCGCGTCCTGTGCGTGTCCGCCGACCCGGACGGCTTACGCGTGGCCCGCGGTGCCTGGCCCGGCCTCCCCGACTTCAAGGGCCTCGGCCTCGGTGTCGTGGTGCCGTCCACGGGCACCAGCGCCTACGCGCAGAAGCTCTCCTGGGAGGACGCCGACCGCTACCCCGCCGACCTGATCCTCATGGACATCCGCACCAGCAGCCTCCAGCGCGACCAGCTCGCCACCAACCGCGTCTGGCAGAGCCTCCCGGCCGTCCACGCCGGCCAGACCGCCCCCTGGAACCCCGAACCCGTCCTGACGTACCCCGCCATGGCCCGCGTCTACAACGACCTGGTCACCACGCTCGAACGCACCCACCGCCTGCCGGCCTGACCGCCGCCCGGCCGCCCGTCCTTCACGCACCCCGCCAGATGTTGTCGAAGGCCGCCTTCTCGACGGTCCGCCGCTGCCGTACGGATTCCAGCTCCACCACCGCCTCGTTGACCGCGGCGAGCACGGTCAGCACGGCCTCGTCGGTGATGCCGGGAGCCCCTTCGCCCCCGGCCGCCCGGTCGCGGATCCCGGCGGCGGCCGCGAGGGCGGCGAGGACCGGCTCGCCCGAGGCCCAGCGGCCGGCGGCGTGCCGGCCGGCCGGTGAGCCGGCCGGCTCCGGGCGGCCGCTCCGCACGGGAACCCACCGGCGACGCCGCCGGACCAGGTCTCCCTCCGATACGAGCACGCCCTGGTAGACCTCCGACAGGCCGCGGCCCCGGCGCCACAGCCAGTCCTCGACCGACTCGTAGGGCTCCTGCCGCACCAGCGAGGCGGCGGCCTCGGACAGCAGACGATCGGCCGGCGGCCGCCGCTCGCCGGGCACGAGGCGGTCGCCGTCCAGTACGAGGACACCGGCCGCCAGCAGATCGATCACCTCGGCCCCGGCGAGGGCGAGCGAGAGATCGCCCGGCTCCACGGCGCGGCCGGCCCCCGCGTCCACGGCGATGATCGACAGGTCCCGGGGTGTGGTCATCAGCGGCTCCGGAGCGCGGGCGTCGGGCGGGGCAGCGCCGACTGTAACCGTGCCGGGCGGGCCCGGACACCCTCCACAAGGGCGTATCCGCCTTGATAGGCAAGTCGCGACTTGCCTATGGTGGTGGTCATGGCAGAGGATGTCTTCAAGGCGCTGGCCGACCCCACCCGTCGGCGCATCCTTGACGAGCTGGCCGAACGGAACGGCCAGACGTTGTTCGAAATATGCGCACGGCTGGTGACCAAGCACGGCCTCAGCCTGTCCCGCCAGGCGATCAGCCAGCATCTGGCCGTCCTGGAATCCGCCGGCCTGGTCGTGTCACGCCGCCAGGGCCGCTACAAGTTCCACGACCTGAACACCGAGCCCCTTGAGCACATCGTGACCCGATGGCTCAGCCCCGAACCACCGGAGAGCACCCCATGAGGATCTACATCACCAGCGTCTTCGTCGACGACCAGGAGAAGGCGCTGCGCTTCTACACCGACGTCCTGGGTTTCGAGAAGAAGCACGACATCCCGATGGGCGAGGCCCGCTGGCTGACCCTGGTCTCCCCGGACGCCCCCGACGGCACCGAACTCCTGCTGGAGCCCTCCGGCCACCCCGCCGTCCCCCCGTACAAGACGGCCCTGGTCCAGGACGGCATCCCGGCCGCCTCCTTCGCCGTGGACGACGTCCGGGCGGAGTACGACCGGCTGCGCGAGCTCGGCGCGGAGTTCACCCAGGAGCCGCTGGAGATGGGCGGCGTCACCACCGCGGTGCTGGACGACACCTGCGGCAATCTGATCCAGATCGTGCAGGGGGCGTAGGAGGCGGGACGGCCGCGCCCCGCGCGTCCGGCCCCGTCAGATCACCCGAAACAGATCCGCCGCCCCCCGCACATCCATGAAGTCCTCCACGGACCGCAGGTTGTCGCTCAGGGCGTCCAGGACCGAATCGGCCGCGGCGGCGCGGGGAGCGCCGATGGCCACGCCGAAGACGCGGAAGCCCAGCCGGTGCTTGGCGGCGTTCCAGTCGCGCATCCACGCCTCGGTGACGTCGCACTCGTCGTCGGTGAGCATGACGATGTCGCCGCGGGCGCGGGCGGCGGCGTCGAATTCCTCCTCCAGGAGTTCGACGGCTGCGGACAGGGGGCTTTGGTAGCTGGTGCCGCCGCCGAGGAAGGTTTCCGCGAAGTCGAGCACCCGGGTGATGCCGGCGGGCTCGTCGGCCGGGAAGCGGAAGACGCGGAGTTGGCCGGCGGAGGAGAAGAGGATGCCGACGAAGTCGCGCTTCGCTTGGCGGGCCTGGTCCAGCAGTGCCAGGGCGCACGCCTTGGCCCACGCTTCGCGGGTGCCTCCGCCGGGTCCCTCCATGTACATGGAGTGCGAGGTGTCGACGCACGCGATGACGGCGCCCTGGCCGGTGGTCTGCTCGCCCTGGCTGTCGTAGAGCATCAGCTCCCCGGCGGCGTAGCGCGCGGCGAACACCGCGCGCAGTTCGGGCAGGCCGAGGTTGGCCAGCTCGGAGGGGATGACGCGGGAGAGGTCGTTGCCGAGGGTGACGCCGATCAGTTCCCCGGTGGCGTTCTCGATCTTGCGGGCGCGTTCGCCGTCGGCCATCTGCCGGAAACGGCCGATCAGCTCGGCCCATGGGGCGAAACGGCCGGTGCGCAGCCGTTCGGCGAGCCGGGCGCGCTCGTCGTACGGCATCCGTTCCAGCTCGCCGGGGCCGACCCCCCACGCCCGCATCAGTGCCGCCTCCTCCCGTACGGTTCCGGCGGCCTTCGCCACGGCGCTCCGCGCGGTGGCGCGAAGGCCGGGGGCCGCCGCCGCGAGGGCCTGCGCGGCGCCCTGGGTGGTCTGCCGCACGGCGGCGCCGGCGGCCTCGGCGGTCTCGGTCGCCCGTTGCACGGCCTCGGCGGCCGGGGGCGGTACGGTGCCGTCCGCACCGGTCTCGTCGGCGGCCTGCCGAAGCGCCGTACCCACCGCGGCCGACGCGCCTTCGGCGTCCTGCCGGGCCTTCGCCGCCCGCTCGGTCTGCCCCCGGGCAGGCCGGAACCGCTCCAGCATGTCGCGCAGCGCGGCAGCCTGGGCGAGTACCGCCATGGCGGCGGCGTACGGGTCGCCGGCCGTCTCCCGGTGCAGCCCGGCGAACTCCGGTGACTCCACCAGGGAGCTGATGATCTGGTGGTTGACCAGCCGGGAGGGGGCCATCTCGGCGCGCTCGCGCAGCCGCGGGCCGGCCTGGTAGGCGGCCAGGAAGGCGTCGGCCAGGAGATCGGTGGTGTGCTCGTGACGCGCCGTCAGCTCCTCGGCCAGTTCGCGCAGCCCCGCCGACTGCGCGTAGGTGTCGCGCCAGGCGATCTGCTCGAACGGGTCCGCGACCACGGCCGTGGTGTGCTGCCCGGTCGCCGCGCCGGCCCGGCCCAGCCACGGCTCGGCCCGGTTCGCCGGCGCGTCGAGGCTGCTCGGCGTCCCGCTCATATCCGTACTCCCGCCTCGTTTCAAAGCTGGGTCTGCACCGTGCTCGCGTCCACGCCGAGGGCCTCGGTGAGCACCCGGGCCCGGACGGCACGCTGACGCCCGGCGACCCGCTCGATGGCCGAGGTGGAGCGCCCGGCGCCCGCCGCCTCCGCGCGCAGCCGCTCCAGCCGCTTGCCCGCCCTGGCCAGCGTGTTGTGGGCGTTCTTGATGACCCACTCGCTCAGCGCCTCGCGGGACTGCCCGGCCATGGCGTCGAGCTGGGCCTCCAGCTCGTCGATGGCGTCGGCCAGGTCGAGTGCTTCCTTGGCGTCGGGGTTGACCAGGTGCAGCACCTCGCGCTCGACAACCGGGCGCTGGGCGGGGGAGTCCCACAGCACATGCGTCAGGACCGACAGATCGGCCTCGGCGACCGCCGGGCGGCCGTCGAGGTACGCGGACGCCTGGAGCAGCCCCACCGCCTGCCGCCAGCGGCGGTCCGAGGCGACGAGCTCCTTGCGGCGCAGGGCGGCCCGCAGCGTGCACACCGCGTCCACGATCCCGTCGGGCACGTCCACGGCCGGGACGGCCTCGGTCACGGCGTGCCGCAGCGCGGCCAGTTCGACGGTCGTCCGGGCCGGTGCCGCCGGGCGGCTGACGGCCGAGCGGACCAGCGCGGCGAAGTTCGAGGGGTCTTCCAGGTACCCGACCTCGATCCGCACCAGCAGCCGGTCGTAGATCGCCGCCGCGTCCTCCCCGCCGGGCAGTTCGTTGCTCGCCGTGATGGCCCCGATCAGCGGGCAGCGGACCGGCGCGCCGCCGTTCTCCGGGTGGTAGATCCGCTCGTTGAGATAGCCCAGCGTCTCGTTGAGCGCCGCCGTCGAGCATTTGAATATCTCGTCGATGAACGCCACATGCGCGGTCGTGGCGCGCCCGTCGTAGACCTGGCGGTACTCGCCCCGGGCCAGCGCGGCGACGTCGATGGGCCCGAACATCCGCGTCGGCGCGGTGAACTTCGACAGCAGGATCTCCCAGTAGGAGGCGCCCTCGATCCGGCCGGTGAGCTCCCGGGCCAGCTCGGACTTCGCCGTCCCGGGCGGCCCGAGCACCAACGAGTGCCGCCCGGCCAGCAGCGTCACCACCAGCGTCCGCACCACGTCGTCCCGCTCGTAGAACCGCTCCGACAGCTCGTCGCAGACGGCCCGCAGCCGCTTGGCGGTGTCCTGCGCGTCCGGTGCGCCCATGGGCGACTCCTCGCTGTGGTGCCCTGGCGGGCGCGGGGCGGTTGGTTGTGCGGACAAGATTAGAGGCCGGTCGGTGCACCCATCTCCCCAGGCCCAGGGTGGTGCTGAGCGAACCCCGGGACGGGTGGGCGCACCATCGTGCCGCCCCACGGCCCGAACCTAGAGTCGCCCGGGACGGCCGCCCCTCTCCCTCGCCCTGACCAGCGCGAGGCGGGAGCAGGTGAACGACACGGCCGGTGACCGCGACTCGGAAGGCAGATCCATGGCACTTCGCACGGGGAGAAGACCCTCTGCGCCCCTCGGCACGACCCGGACGACGGGCCACGGCGCGGCCAGTGCCTCCGCGCTCACCCTGGACCGGGTCTCCCGCAGTCACCGGCGCGCGGGCCGGCAGTTCCACGCGCTGCGGGACATGAGCCTGGATGTGCCGCCGGGCCGGTTCCTCGCCGTCATGGGCCGTTCCGGGTCCGGCAAGACGACCTTCCTGCAGTGCGCGGCAGGGCTCGACCAGCCCACCTCGGGCACGGTACGGATCGGGGGCACCGACCTGTCCGGGCTGTCCGAGGCGGCGCTGACCCGGCTGCGCAGGGACCGCATCGGCTTCGTCTTCCAGGCGCTCAACCTCGTGCCGTCGCTGAGCGTCCAGGAGAACGTCGCACTCCCGCTGCTGTTGCGCGGTACGCACCCCGACGACCCCGGGGTGCGCGAGCGCTCCCTGGACGTACTGGAGGCCGTCGGGCTCGCCGACCGGGCCGACGACTCCCCGCTGCGGATGTCGGGCGGCCAGCAGCAGCGCGTGGCCGTCGCCCGCGCCCTGGTCACCGACCCCGCCGTCATCTTCGCCGACGAGCCGACGGGCGCGCTGGACCCGGTCACCGCCCGCGAGGTGCTGGGCCTGCTGCGCCGGGCCGTCGACACGTCGGGGCACACCGTGGTGATGGTGACCCACGATCCGCAGGCCGCCGCCTGGACCGACGAGGTGATGTTCATCGAGGCGGGACGCTGTGTCGCCCGGCTGGAACGTCCCGCCGCGGAGACCGTGGCGCACCGGTTCGCGCAGCTCGCGGAGCGGTGACCATGAGCGTAGACCTCGTTCGGACGCCGTCCCGAACTCCGCGCGAAGAGCCCGCCCGGCGCACCGCCCGTTTCCTCGCCCGTCGCTCCGGGCGCCTGCACCGCAAGGCGTGGGCCGCGGTGTTCGCGGCACTCGTCCTCACCTCGCTGCTGCTCGGCAGCTTCGCCCTGGCGACGGTGTCGGCGCTCGTGGGGCACCCTCGGGTGGAGCGCTACGCGGCGACCGGCGCCGTGGTCGCCGCCGACCAGAACGCCCGGTACCGGGCCAAGCCGTGGGGCGACGCGCCGACCACCGTGACGCAGTCGCTCACCGAACGGATCCGCGTCCCCGCCGAGGTCGTGGACCGGCTCGCGAAGGCGCCCGGCGTACGGGCCGCCATCCCGGACAGCAGCTTCCCGGTCGCGCTCGCGGGTGCCGACGGCCGGCTCGTGCCGGGACCGGCCGGTGATGCGGGTGCCGCCCCCGTGTACGGCCACGGCTGGGCCGCGGCAGCCCTCGCCCCGTACACCCTGCGCGAAGGCGAGGCGCCCTCCCGGGCGGGGCAGGTGGCGATCGACGGGGACCTGGCCGCACGCGCCGGAATACGCCCCGGCGACCGGATCCGGGTGCAGGCGCTCGGCACACCGGCCTCCTACGTCGTCTCCGGCATCGTCGCCCCCGAAGGCCGTGCCGACGACACCGGACTCGCCCATCAGGGCGCCGTCTTCTTCACCGACGACCGGGCCGCCCGGCTGGGCGGCCACCCCGGCACCGTGGACGCCGTCGGGGTGCTCGCCGCGGACGGTGTGAGCGGTGACCGGCTCCGCTCCGAGCTGCGCAAGGCCCTCGGCGGGCCCCACCCGGCCCGGGACGCCGTCGCCGGAAGCCGGGACCGGCAGGACTCGGCCGAGCTGCGGGTGCTGACCGGCGACGAGCGGGGCCGGGCGGAGTTCCTGGAGGCCGCGCCGAGCCGCACGAGTCTGCTGGACCTGCTCGCCGCCCTCTGCGCGACCGTCCTCATGATCGCGCTGCTCGTGGTGGCCGGCACCGTCGGCCAGGCGGTGCACCAGCGGTCCCGTGAACTGGCGCTGCTCCGCGCGGTCGGGGCGACGCCCCGGCAACTGCGGTCCACGGTGGGCCGGGAGGTGACCGGTGTCGCCACGGCGGCCGCCGTCCTCGGCGCGGCCGGTTCCGTGCCGGTCTTCCTGATGCTGCTGTGGATGCTGCGCGACCGCGGCGCCGTACCCGTCGGGCTGGACCTCCCGGTGCTGCCGTGGATGCTCGCCGCGCCGGCCCTGACGGCCGTCCTCACCCTGGTCGTCGCCCGGGTCTCGGCCGCCGTGGCGTGCGGACGCGTCGCCCGGATCCGTCCCGCCCAGGCGCTCGGCGAGGCAGCCGGCGAACCCGGGCGGCCGGGCCGGGGCCGCACCGTCACCGGCCTCGCCGTCCTCTTCGCGGGCCTCGGCTCCGCGGGGACCGCCGCCCTCCAGTCGGGAGAACTCGCCGCCATGGCCGCGAGCAGCGCGACGATCGCCCTCATCATCGCCTGCGCGCTGCTCGGCCCGTGGATCGCCCGCGGGGCCATGCGCCTGTTCGCCCCGCTCGCCCGGAAGCTGGGCGGCCCGGGCGGCTACCTCGCCGCGGCGTCCACCACCGCGAACGCGCGCCGGCTGGGCGCGGCCATCACCCCCGTGGCCCTCGTGGTCGCCTTCACCGGTGTCCAGCTCACGGCAGGCGCCACCATGGACCACGAGGGCGGCGCGCAGGCCCGGCAGGCGATGCACGCGAACCTCGTCGTGACCACCGGGCAGGCCGGGCTCCCGGCCCGGGCCACGCAGGACGTCGCCGCGGTGCGCGGTGTCCGGGCCGCCACGGGCACGCTCCACAGCACGGTCCTCCTGGCCCGGCGCGAAGCGGGCGACCCCGTACTCGACCGGCTTCCGGTGGTGGGCGTCACTCCCGGCGCGCTGCCCGGGACGCTGGACCCCGGCGTCACCTCCGGGTCGCTGCGGGACCTGCGCGAGGGCACCGTGGCGGTGGGCGCCGCCCGGGCCGACTCGCTCGGCGTCACGGTCGGCTCCCAGGTCAGGCTGCGCTACGGCGACGGCGTCACCGCCTCGCTGCGCGTGGTGGCGGTCTACGAACGTTCCCTCGCACTCGGCGACTTCCTGTTCGCGCGTGACGCACTGGCCGCACATGTGTCGGCACCCCTCGACACCCGCGTCCTGGCCCGGGTCGCGCCGGACGCCGACCAGGCCGCCGTGCGGCGGGCCGTACGCACGGCACTGTCCGGCGTCGCGTTGGACGTACGGGTGGCCGGCGCCCCGAGCCCGGAGCACCTGCTGTCCGCGGACCGGGACGTGAGCCAGGTGCTCACGGCGGTGGTCGTCACCGTCGTCGGCGGGTTCACCGTCATCGCCGTCCTCAGCACCCTGGTGCTGATCCTCGTCGGACGCAGACAGGAACTGGTGCTGCTCCGGCTGGTGGGCGCGGGCCGGCGCCAGATCGGACGGATGCTGAGGGCCGAGGCCGTCATCGTGATCACCACCGGCCTGGTGGTCGGCACGCTGGCCGCCGCCATACCCCTCACGGCGTTCAGCCTGTCCGTCACCGGTTCCCTGCCCCACCTCCCGCCGGTGCAGGCGGCGGCCATCGTCCTGGTCGTCGTGGTGACCGTCACCGCGGGTGCCCTGCTGCCCGCGTGGCCGGCACTGCGCCGGCGGTGCCCGGCGGCGCTGAACCGCGAGTGACGGCCGGTCTTCTGGCCGCACCCCAAAGGCGCGTACGGCCCCCACCGGACTCCGGTGAGGGCCGTACGCGTGCTTCCGCGCGGGGCGGTGCTGCTCCAGCGGCCCCGGGACCGGTTCCCCGTGGCCGGGCCCGTTGTGGGAACGGGCCCGGGGCGGGTTGTCAGGGCTGGACGTCGACGGCGGTTTCGGTGCGGAGGTCGTTGACGAAGCCGTTCTTGGCTACGCGCATCCAGTAGGAGTGGGTGCGGACGTTGGCGGGGATGGCGGCGTCGCGCTCCAGTTTGCGGTGTGTGGAGGTGGCGCCGGAGGGGACGTCACGCTGGAACGTGTAGGGGTCCCACAGGCCCAGTTCGCTGATGTAGAAGGGCTTGCGCTCCATCAGCATGACCAGGTCCGGACTGCCCTGCGGGGGCTGCCAGTTGACGCGTACGGTGGCCGCGTCCACGCGGTCGACCGAGGTGATCGCCGGCGCCTTCGGTATCGACGAGGAGGCGGCGGGCTTGAGGCCGTTGCTGCGGATGGTGCGCGGCACCCACTCCTCGTAGCCGTCGGGGTTGTCCAGTTTCCCCGTGACACGGAGTTCCGTAGGAGCCTGGTTCTGCCCGCCCGCGCACGCGTCGACCTGGGTGACCTTGCGCCAGCCCGAGGAGAATCTGACGTCGGCCTCCTTCTGGAACTTCAGCTCGCGGACCGTGCCGCCGAAGACTCCGCTGACGGCGTAGACGTAGCGGGAGTCGTGGTCGCGGACGACTTGGTACGTGCAGCGGTCCACGGCCGCGGCGCGCGCGTCGACCGAGGCGGCGGGCGAAGGGGAAGGAGCGGCTGTGGCGACGCCCGCGCCTGCGGCGAGGACTCCGAGGCTCAGCGCGCACACAGTGATTCCGGCGGCGGTACGGGGCGGCATGCGTCCTCCGGTGGCATCGAGGGGATCGAGCTGATCAAGGTCGGACGCTACCGGCAAAGAGCGGTCAAGCAAAAGTCAAGAAGTGGCAAAGAGGCGGGAATGAGTCAGGCCCGACGAGCTGGCGGGCGGAGCAGGACTCGGCCCGGACCGGGATGGTCTGCGGGTGGCCAGGGCTTCGCCGGGGGCGTTGCTCGACGGAGTCCGGGGCCCGTGCCCATGGCCCGTATCGCGGCAGTGGGCGAAATCCGCTGTCCGATCGGTCAACCCGTCCTCGTACTGCCCCTGACAGGCAAGTGATCACCGGGCTCGCCGGGTTCACCGGCCGGAGGTCTGTGCCGTGGATGCGAGCGGTCCGCCGCCCCGTACGGGACGCTGTTCCCGGGAGCCGTGGCGGTCACCCCGCCGACCGGTGTCCTGGTCCTGGTCTTCCGCCGTTCCCGTCTCCGACACGACCTCGGGGGTGTGAAGGGATGACGGAAACGGCGCCGACGCCGTTGTGCCCTAGGAGCGCTCCCACTGCGTACCGCGACCTGAAAGGCAGTCACGTGACCACGAAGCACCACGCCACCACACAGCAACAAGCCACCGCGAAGCGTCAGGTCACCACGGCCTCCGACCGGACCGGGCGTGCCCCCGGTACCCGCGAATGGTGGCGGCAGGCCGTCGTCTACCAGGTGTATCCGCGCAGCTTCGCCGACTCCGACGGCGACGGCATCGGCGATCTGCCCGGCGTGACCTCCCGGCTCGGCCACCTCGCCGGCCTCGGGGTGGACGCCGTCTGGCTCAGCCCCTTCTATCCGTCCCAACTCGCCGACGGCGGTTACGACGTGGCCGACTACCGGGACGTCGACCCGCGCCTGGGCACCCTCGACGACTTCGACGCGCTGGTTGCCGAGGCCCACCGGCTGGGCCTGAAGGTGATGGTCGACATCGTGCCCAACCACTCGTCCGACCAGCACCGTTGGTTCCAGGAGGCGCTGCGGGCCAGTCCGGGCTCCGCGGCGCGGGAACGGTACGTCTTCCGCGAGGGCAAGGGCGCGCACGGTGAACTGCCGCCCACCGACTGGGTGTCGTGCTTCGGCGGCCCCGCCTGGACCCGGCTGCCCGACGGCTGGTGGTACCTGCATCTCTTCGCCCCGCAGCAGCCGGACTTCAACTGGGACCACCCCGAGGTCCGCGCCGAGTTCCGTACGACGCTGCGCTTCTGGTCCGACCGCGGGGTGGACGGCTTCCGCGTCGACGTGGCGCACGGCCTGGCCAAGGACCTGGCTGCGCCGCTCCGCGACATCGGCACCGTCGAGGCGTACGACCCGCAGGACCTGCCGGAGGACGGCAGCCACCCCTTCTGGGACCGCGACGAGGTGCACGGCATCTTCCGCGAGTGGCGCAGGGTCTTCGACGAGTACGACCCGCCGCGGATCGCGGTGGCCGAGGCGTGGGTGCGCAACTCCCGCCGCACCGCCTATGCCACGCCCCAGGAGCTGGGCCAGGCCTTCAACTTCGAGTTCCTGGAGGCCTCGCTGCACGCGGGCGAACTGCGCGCCTGCATCGACACCGCGCTCGCCGACGCGCGGGCGGCCGGGGCCACCGCGACCTGGGTGCTCTCCAACCACGACGTGATCCGGCACGCTTCCCGGCACGGCCTGCCGGAGGGCTGTGACGCGGAGGCGTGGTTGCTCTCCGACGGGCGGCAGCCGCCCCTGGACCGGGAGTACGGGCTGCGGCGGGCGCTCGCCGCGACCCTGCTGATGCTGGCGCTGCCCGGTTCCGGATACCTCTACCAGGGCGAGGAACTGGGCCTGCCGGAGGTCGCCGATCTGGACCGCGGCGCTCTGCGGGACCCGGTGTGGACCCGCAGCCAGGGCCGGTCGAAGGGCCGGGACGGCTGCCGGGTGCCGTTGCCCTGGCGGCGCACCGGCAGCTCGTACGGCTTCGGCAGCGGCGGGTCCTGGCTGCCGCAGCCGTCGTACTGGGGCGAACTGTCCGTGGAGGCACAGGAGGGGCGGCCGTCCGCGCCGCTGGAGCTGTACCGGAGGGCGTTGCACTTGCGCCGCGGGTTGCTCGCGGACGAAGCGCTGGAATGGGTCGGCGGCGACGAGGCGGTGGCCGGGGGCCTGCTGCACTTCCGCCGCTCGGGCGGCTGGCACTGCCTGGCCAATTTCTCGGACACGCCGCAGCCACTGCCCGCCGGCACGCTGCTGCTGTCGTCGGCGCCCGTCACCGGTGACGAACTGCCGCCGTGGACGACGGCGTGGGTGCGTACGGCGGCGGATTGAGCCGGGGCCGGTCCGGAGGGGCGCGGGTGTGCGGGGGCGGGACGGGTGGCGGCCGACCGGCAGGGCCACCCGTCCCGGTCCCGCCCGCCGGGCGGCGACGCCATCGGAGCCCTCTCGCCTGATCCAATCTTGGGGAGTTTGTGTAAAGATTCCCTGCCCGGCCCGGGTGGGCCGGGGTGTAAAGGGGAAAATTCGTGAAATCAACGACCCTCAGATCCGCCGTCGGCACGGTGCTCACCGTCGCCACGGCGGCCGTGCTGCTGCCCGCCGTGCCCGCGGCGGCGACCGCCCGTACCGGCGGGGTGGACCAGGCCACCGCAGAAACGTTCATCCGCACCGCCGACGCCCTGCTGACGCAGCGTACGGCGGCACTGCTCGACACCCGCTCCGCGCGGATAGCCCCGCTGCCCCGCAAGCAGGTGCGCCTGTCGGCGGGACTGGCGCGCGCCGAGAACGCCGGGGTCGCCACCCTGCGCGCCCGCAAGCAGCGCCTCGCCGCCCTCGGGGAGGCGTACACCGCCGCCGACACCAAGGTCGCCGTGGACGGCACCCGGGTCACCGGCCGGCGCGCCACGGTCGAGGTGACCGAGAGCACCACGCTCACCTACAAGAAGATCCGCGGCGACGAGCCGGGCACCACCGGCTTCAAGGCCCGCCACGAACTCGACTTCACCGCCGTCCCCGGCGGGACGTGGGAGCTGACGGGCATCCGGTCCAAGGACGACGGGCCCGGCGCGATCAACGCCCCCGCGCTGCGGGCGGCGGCGGTCGCGGACGACGGGAACACCATGCCCAGCGCGCCGCCCGCCTCGACCTCCCGGCCCCTGCGGGCCACCCCCCGCAAGCAGCTGACCGGCGGGTACGACTACGCCGCGATGGCCGCGTACACGGAGAAGTACTGGCGGAACTACAACCCCCAGTACCGCAAGTTCAACGCGGACGGCGGCGACTGCACCAACTTCCTCAGCCAGGCCCTCAAGGCGGGCGGCTGGAAGCCCGAGGGCGGGGCCTCCTCCGACTACCGCAAGTGGTGGTACGACGCCAACGGCCAGTCCGACAGCTGGCTCGGGGTCAACGAGTGGTCCTGGTACGCGCTGAACTCCAAGCGCGTGACCAGCCTGTCGAACGTCTACCAGATGGACATCGGCGACGTCATGCAGATGGACTTCGACGGTGACGGGTCCAAGGACCACTCCATGATGACGACGTACCGCAGCAGCTACGGCGTGCCGTACCTGACGTACCACTCGACCAACACCTACCGGAAGTCGGTGGCGAGCATCATCGCGTCCTACCCGGACGCGGTCTACTACGCCTACCGCACCTGACGGCCGGGCCGGGCGGTGTACCGCGAGGCACCGCCGCCCGGCCGCCCCGGTGATGTGATATGCGGCACCGGTGGATGATGATCGGCATGGTGCCTCTGTGATACTTGGGCCAGAACACGTGTTTTGGTGCCAGGGGGTAGGAAAATGTCGAAGAGGAGCGTGCTCGGCACGCCGGCTCTGGTCACCGTGGCGGCGCTCGCCCTCGGCCTGTCGGCCTGCGGCTCCGACGACCAGGGCGGCGACGGGAAGCAGACGGCGGCGCCGGCCCAGGACTCGGCCCAGCCACGGCCGGCCCCGCGGGAGGACGGCAAGGGCAAGGACGGCACGACGCCGAAGCCCGAGGAGAAGTGGGACGGCAAGGTCAAGGTGCTCGGGGACGGCTCGACGTCGTACACCGGCCCGCAGCCGAAGCAGCCCAAGCCCGCGAGGCTCAAGCCCGGCGAGAAGCCCCCGCAGTTCGTGGTGTTCTCCTGGGACGGCGCGCTGGAGGGGGACGACCACCTCTTCTCCCATTTCCGTGAGGTCGCCAAGCAGAACAAGGCCCAGATGACGTACTTCCTCACCGGTACGTATCTGCTGCCGAAATCCAAGGCGACGATGTACAAGCCGCCGCAGCACAAGCCGGGCGCGTCGGCGATTTCCTATGCCACGGACGAGCACATCAAGGACACCCTGCGCCAGCTCCGGAGCGCCTGGCTGGAGGGCAACGAGATCGGCACCCACTTCAACGGCCATTTCTGCGGGGCCAAGGGCGGCGGTGACTGGAGCGTCGCGGAGTGGAAGAGCGAGATCCAGCAGGCGTATTCCTTCGTCCAGAACTGGAAGACGAACACCGGCTACAAGAGCCTGCCGCCGCTGCCTTTCGACTACGAGAAGGAGCTGGTGGGCGGGCGGGCGCCGTGCCTGGAGGGCCAGGAGAACCTGCTCACCGCCGCCAAGGACTTCAAATGGCGCTACGACGCCAGCTCGCCGGGCGACTTCCAGGTGTGGCCGTCGAAGAAGAACGGCATATGGAATTTCCCGCTCCAGCTGCTGCCGTATCCCAAGAGTGAGAAGCAGGTCCTGTCCATGGACTTCAACTTCCTCTACAACCAGTCCGGTGACAACACCAAGGGCGACCCGGCGAAGTACGAGCAGTGGCGGAAACTGACGCGGGACGGATATCTCAACGGATTCAACCGCGTCTACCACGGGAGCCGCGCGCCGCTGTTCATCGGCAACCACTTCGAGGACTGGAACGGCGGCATCTACATGAAGGCCATCGAGGACGTGGTGAAGGCGGTGTGCACCAAGAAGGAGGTGCGCTGCGCCACCTTCAAGCAGGTGGCCGACTGGCTGGACGCCCAGGACCCCGCGGTCCTGGAGCGGCTGCGCGGTCTGGACCCGGCGCAGATCACGGACTGGTCGTCGGTGGTGAAGTAGCCCCCGCCGTGGGTCCGGGGGCAGGAGCCCCCGCCGCGGTCCGGGAAGCCGTCCGGCGCGGTCCGCGAAGCCCCGGGGAGCTTCGCGGACCGGTGAGCGGCCGGTGGACGCACCGGCCGCGGGCCCTCAGCGGCCGCTCATGTAGCGCGTCCAGATGTCGGTCGGGAGCGTGCTGCCGGCCGTCTCCTTGCGCTGCCCGCCGATGCCGTCCAGCGGCTGGAGCTCCTGGCTGCGCGGGTCGATGCGGGCGAGCGAGACGGCGGTCGACAAGGTGCCGCGGTAGCCGACGAACCAGGCGGATGTGTTGTCCTGCGCGGTGCCCGTCTTGCCGGCCGCGCCCGGACCGGCGGCCTTGGCCGCGGTGGCGCTGCCCCGGGCGACCGCCTCGCGCAGCGCGTCGTCCACGGCGCCCGCCACGTTCTGCGGCAGCACCTGCTTGACGGCCGGCTTCCCGACCGGCACGTTGCTGCCGTTGCGCATCAGCCTGCCGACCGAATACGGCTCGCTGTGCCGGCCCCGGCCCGCGAACGTGGCGTACGCGTCGGCCATCCGGATCGCGCTGGGCGTGGCGGTGCCGAGGGCGAACGACGGCAGCTTCTCGCCGAGGCTGCTCTCCAGCAGCCCGGTCTGCACGCCGACCTTGCCCACCCGTTCCAGGCCCACGTCCATGCCCAGCTGCATGATCGCGGTATTGACGGAGTTCGCGACCGCGCTCTTCAGCGGGATCCTGCCCCAGGACTTCCCGCCGTCGTTCTCCGCCTTGGCGATCTTGCCGGCCCGGTCCCAGTACGGCCCTTCCGGGGTGAGCAGCGTGATCTTGTTGTTGCCGTCGTAGACCGTGGCCGGGGTGACCGGCGTACGGGGCTTGCCGCGCTCGCGCTCGACGCCGTCGCGCAGCGCCGCGGCGTAGACGAACGGTGTGAACGCGCTGCCCGCCGGCACCACGGAGGAGTTCGCGTCGTTGAAGCCCTGCTTGAGGTAGTCGGGCCCGCCGTAGAGCGCCACGATCCGCCCGTCCGTGGTCACCGAGGCCGCGCCGATGCGGACATTGCGGTCGGCCTGCCGGGTGTCCGGGTCGAGCTTGGCGCGCGCCGCGCCGACCGCCCGGGCCAGCGCCGTCATCCGGGGCTTCTCGAAGGTGGTGTGGATCTGGTAGCCGCCGAGGGCGAAGTCCTTCTCGGAGATGTCGGTGTGCGCGTCGACGTAGGCGCGGGCGGTCTCCACCAGGTAGCCGTTCTGCCCGGTCAGCCCGGCGGGCTTGGGCGGGGCCTGCGGCTCGGGGAAGCGGGTGTAGCCGTCCCGCTCCTCCTGGGAGAGCTTGCCGATGGCCACCATCCGGTCCAGGACCCAGTTCCAGCGCTCCACGGCGCGCTTGTGCGCGTCGGAGCCGAGCGCCGGGTCGTACAGCGCCGCGCCCTTCAGCAGCGAGGCGAGGAACGCGCCCTCGCTCACGTTCAGCTGCGAGGCGTCCTTGCCGTAGTAGGCGTGGGCGGCGCGCTGAATGCCGTAGGTGCCGCGTCCGTACCAGCTGGTGTTCAGATAGCGTTCGAGGATCTCGTCCTTGGACATCTTGTTGTCCAACTTGATCGCGATGAACGCCTCGGTGAGCTTGCGGGTGAACGTCTGGTCCTGGTTGAGGTAGGCGTTCTTGACGTACTGCTGGGTGATGGTCGAACCGCCCTGGGTGTCGCCCCCGGTGACCATCCGGGTGGCGGCCCGGAGGATGCCGCTGGGCGAGATGCCGCTGTCGGAGTAGAACGTCTCGTTCTCGGCGGCCAGCGCGGCCCACCGGACCTTCTCGGGGACGGATTCCAGCGGCATGTCCTGCCGGTTGATGTCGCCGGTACGGGCCATCTCGGTGCCGTCGGCCCAGTAGTAGACGTTGTCCTGCTGGGTGGCGAAGGCGTTCAGGTCGGCGGGTATCTCGGTCCGCGCGTACATGATCGCGAGAATGCCCGCCAGCACGCCGACGAAGGAGCCGCCGAGGCCCAGCGACTGGCGCCACGATGGTATCCAGCGCCGAAAACCGGTGCGCCCCGGTCGCGGGTAGGCCGGCCGGAGCCGGCGTATGCGGTGGTATCCGGCCCGCCACCACCGGAGGAGGAGGGCGGGCCATCGGCCGCCCGGAGCGGCTTCGGTGGTCCGGGCGTGTGCCCCTTTTCGACGTTCGATCACCGCTCGACCCTATGGGATGACTCACCGCACCTATGTTCTGCTCTGCCACGAAAACATTACGTTTCCGGGTCGGACGCTGCCGGACGGCCGCCCGGCGGCCCCGGGGGAGGGGCCGTCCGGCCCGGCCGGGCGGGGTGGTGCGCCGCCGGGGACCGGGGCGCGGCGCCCGGCCGTCGCATCTGCGCACGGGGGATCGGCCGTGGCGGGCCACGCGGTCCCCGGCGGCCGATGCGGAGGCCAATTCGGCGCCGGGTCATGCTCGTGAAGCTGAATTGGGACTGTTATTCGACCGGTGGCCGGAATTCATGGGCGGGCGCAAATCTTCCATGGTGACCGGCAGGCGGTTACGCCGCGGTTACAGGTCGGATTTTGTCGTGATGCCGGGTCGGAGTTTGTGGATTCCTGGCATGCCGGGAATGTCCAACCGCCCAATTGGGGCGGTTGGACGTGGTGCCCGCGGGTCAGAAATCAGAAGGCAGACTCGGCGCCTTGGGCGTCGAAGGGCAGTCCTCGGTGCAGGTGAAACCGAGCGACGGCGTCTCGGGGGTCACCGCGGTGGGCTCCTTCGGCAGGCTCTTGGTGCCCGACGGCAGCTTCGACGCACAGGTCTTGGCCGCCGACCGGTACGCCTTGGAGACCGGGTTGATGTTGCTCCCGCCCTTCAGCTGAAGCTGTCCGTTCTCCTTGATCGTGATGCCCGGGAAGTCCTTGACCCCGTTCTCCCGCATGCACTGGGTGAACGCCTCGGCCTGCTTCTCCCGCGTCGAGGCGTCCTCGCCGGACCCGCCCGTACCGCTCGACGCCGACGCCGAGGACGTGGCCGCCGCCGCGCCGATCTTGGCCGACGACGCGGCCGGCGCCGCGGACGACGTGCCGGTCTGCAGCACGAGCACGGTACCGCCGGCCGCCAGCGCCGCGACGAGCAGCCTGCGCTTCTTCCTACGTGGTGTTTCCTCTTCGGACGGTGCCGACATGTCAACTCCTCTGGGACGCTGGACGTCTGGAAGCCAGTTCACCAACCGGGCGGTTACCGCGACGGAACGCCGGGTGTTAGGCGCCTGTAACCCCGGCCGGCGCCCTTACGCCGCTGTAACCGCCCCGCGAGCAAGGTCACGATCAACGGAGTCGAGCCGACGGTGGGGGCCATGCGGATTCTGGTGGTGGAGGATCATCGCGAACTCGCGGAGACGCTGGCCGCGGGCCTGCGCCGGGAAGGCATGGCGGTCGATGTCGCCCTGGACGGCACGGCCGCGCTGGAACGCACCTCGGTCAACCGGTACGAGGTCGTCGTCCTCGACCGCGACCTGCCCGGCGTCCACGGCGACGAGGTGTGCCAGACGCTGGTCACCGAGGGGTACCCGGCGCGGGTCCTGATGCTGACCGCCGCCTCGACCATCGAGGACCGGGTCGAGGGCCTGGCCGGCGGCGCCGACGACTACCTGCCCAAGCCGTTCGCGTTCGCCGAACTCGTCGCCCGCATCCGCGCCCTGGGCCGCCGCAGCCAGCCCGCGCTGCCCCCGGTGCTGTGCCACGCCGACCTCAAACTGGACCCGGGCAAGCGCACCGCGTCGCGGGCGGGCAAGCGCCTGGACCTCAGCCCCAAGGAATTCGCCGTCCTCGAACTGCTGCTGTCCGCGGGCGGCCGCGTGGTCTCCGCCGAGGAACTGCTGGAGCGCGCCTGGGACGAGGCCGCCGACCCGTTCACCAACACGGTCAAGGTCACCGTCAGCCGGCTGCGCCGCAAGCTGGGCGACCCGCCGCTCATCGAGACCGTCGCCCAGGCCGGATACCGGATCTGAGGACGCCGGGATGCGCCGCGTACCGCGCCCGGCCCGGCCCGCGCCCGGCCGCCTCCGCAGGGTCCGCTGGACCATCCGGCTGCGGCTGACCCTGTTGTACGGGGGCCTCTTCCTCGTCACCGGGGTGCTGCTGCTCACCGTGGTCTACCTGCTGGTGGCGGGCCGGCCGCCGTGGTCCGGCGTCGAGCCGCCCAACCCGCCCGCCGCGTCCGTGAGCCCCAGCGGTCTCGGTTCCCCCACCGGCGTGCCGGCACCGACGGTGGACCTGGAGCAGCGTCTGCAACAGCAGCGCAGCGACTATCTCGAAAAGCTGCTCACCTCGTCCGGGATCGCGCTGGCGCTGCTGACCTTCCTGTCGGTGTGGCTGGGCTGGGTGGTGGCCGGCCGGGTGCTGCGCCCGTTGCGGACGATGGCCGACACCGCCAAGGCGATCTCGGCGAACGACCTGCACCGGCGGCTGAGCGCGCCCGGCCCGTCCGACGAGATCAAGGACCTGGCCGACACCTTCGACGCGCTTCTGGACCACCTGGAGGGCGCGTTCGAGGCGCAGCGCAGATTCGTCGCCAACGCCTCCCACGAACTGCGCACCCCGCTGACGTTCGAGCGCAGCCTGCTGGAGATCACCCTCGCCGACCCGGACGCGAGCGCCGCCGAGCTGCGCGAGACCTGCGTACGGGTGCTGGGCAGCAACGCCCGGCAGGAGAAGCTGATCGAGGCGCTGCTGACGCTGGCGCGCAGCCAGCGCGGCCTGGACCGGCGGGTGCCGGCGGACCTGGCGGCGCTGGCCGCCGAGTATCTGGAGCAGCCCCGCGCCGGTGACGGGCCGCCGGGCGTACGGATCGGCAGCGAGCTGGCGCCGGCCGCGGTCCTGGGCGACCCGCCGCTGCTGGAGCGGCTGATCATCAACCTGGTCGACAACGCGGTGCGGCACAACGTGCCGGACGGCCGGGTACGGGTGTGGACGGGCCTGCGCGGGAACCGGCCCGCGCTGTGCGTGCGCAACACCGGGCCCGAGGTCCCGCCGTCCCAGATCGAGCTGATCTTCCAGCCGTTCCAGCGGCTGCGGGCGACCCGCCTCGGCGGCCACGAGGGCCAGGGCATCGGCCTGTCGATCGTCGCCGCCATCGCCGCCGCCCATGACGCCCGGCTGCACGCCGAACCGCTGCCGGACGGCGGTCTGGAAATCCGCGTCGAATTCCCTCCCGTCGCACCCTGAACCCGGCGCTGATTTTCTTTTCTGGATGTCAAAATTCCGCATCGCTGGACATTGCGTGGTGCCGCCGCCGTACGGGTATCTTCGCCGCAAGAGCTGCCGCCGCGCGCCCCGTAAAGAGTTGTGGCCGCGCGGCGTTGTAATTCACGGGGGGAGCTCGGCGTGCGCGGAAACCGGAATATCCGCGCTGCCCGGACGGAGACGGCGGGGATCGAGCTGTCGTCCGGCCAGCAGCGCATGTGGTTCGTCAACAGGCTGGAGAACACCGGCACCGCCTACACGATGGCGACGGCCGTCCGGCTCACCGGCGCGCTGGACCGGCCGGCCCTGGAAGCGGCCTGGGCCGATGTCGTCGGGCGCCACGAGGCGCTGCGCACGGTCTTCTCCGAGGCGGACGGCGAGGCCCGGCAACGGGTCCTGGACGATCCGCCCGCCGGGCTCACGGCGCGCGGCGTCACCGAGCAGGAGGTGGCCGGCGCCCTGGCGGCGGAGGCGGGCCGGGAGTTCGACCTCCGGTCCGAGCCGCCGTGCCGGGCGACGCTGTATGCCCTGTCCGCCCGTGAACACGTGCTGCTGCTGGTGGTGCACCACATCGCCGTGGACGGCCGGTCGCTGGAAATCCTGGCCCGCGACCTGTCCCGGGCCTATACCGCCCGCTCGCGGGGGCGCCGGCCGGACTGGGCGCCGCTGCCCCTCGCGTACACGGACTTCGCCCGGCGCCAGCAGGAACTGCTCGGCGCGGAGCGGGACCCGGAGAGCGTGTACGGACGCCAGCTCGCCTACTGGCAGCGGAACCTGGCGGGGCTGCCCGCCCAGCTCGACCTCCCCTGCGACCGGCCCCGCCCCGCCGAGCCCCGGCACGAGGGCGGCTCCGTCCCGGTCCGCATCCCGGCGCACACCCACCGGGCGCTGCTGGAACTCGCCCGCGACTGCGACGCCACGCCGCTCATGGTGGTACGGGCCGCGCTGGCCGTCCTGCTCTCCCGGCTGGGTGCCGGTGCGGACATTCCCACCGGCTCCCCGGCCGACGGCCGCACCGACCCCGCCCTCGAAGACCTCGTGGGATTCGCGGCCAACACCCTCGTCCTGCGGACGGACCTCACCGGCGACCCGGTCTTCACCGAGGTGGTCCGGCGGGTCCGCGCCACGGAACGGGCCGCCGAGGCGCATCAGGACCTCCCGTTCGAGCATCTCGTCGCGGTGCTGAACCCCGACCGCTCACTGGCCCGGCACCCCCTCTTCCAGGTCCTGCTGGTGCTGGAGGACGCGCCCGGCGCCGCCTGGGACCTGGCCGGACTGACCGCCGTACCGGAGCGGGTCGGTATCGAGGCCGCCCGGGACGACCTGACGTTCGGCCTCTTCGACCTCTACCTCAACCTCAGCGAGCGGCACGACGCCGACGGGGCGCCGCGCGGCATCGAGGGCGGGCTCTGGCACAACGCGGAACTCTTCGACCGGGAGACGGCCGTCGCCCTGGCCGCCCGGCTCACCGCGGTCCTCGCCCAGCTGACGGCGGACCCGGCGCTGCCGGTGAGCCGGGTGGACGCGCTGCTCGACGGCGAAGGGGAGCGGCTGCTCACCGAGGTGAACACCGGCCGCCCGGCCCCGCCGGACACGACCGTGCCCGCCCGCTTCGCGGAGGTCGCCGGCCGCTTCCCGGACGCGCCCGCCGTCGTCTGCGGCGCGCGCACCCTCACGTACGCCGAACTGGACGCACGGGCCAACCGTTTCGCCCGGCACCTGCACACCGGGGGAGTGGCACCCGGTGACCGGGTGGGCGTCCTGCTGCCGCGCTCCGCGGACCTGGTCGTCACCCTCCTCGGCATCGCGAAGGCGGGCGCGGTGGCCGTACCGGTCGACCCGTCCTACCCGGCCGAGCGGGTGCGGTACCTGCTCGCGGACTCCGCGCCCGCGCTGGTGATCAGCGGCCCGGAAGCGGTCCGGGAGGACGCCCTGCGCGACTTCTCGCCCGCGCCGCTGCCGGTCCGGACATCACCGGAGTCCGGTCTGTACGTCATGTACACCTCCGGCTCGACCGGCACGCCCAAGGGCGTGACGGCCACCCACGGCGGCGTCGCGGCCCTGGCGCTGGACTCCTGCTGGGGCGACATCGGCACCGGGCGCGTCCTGTTCCACGCGCCGCACGCCTTCGACGCCTCGACGTTCGAGCTGTGGGTGCCGCTGCTGAACGGCGGGTGCGTCGTGGTGGCGCCGCCGGTGGATCTGGACGGGGCGACGCTGGCCCGGCTGACCGCCGACCACGCGCTGACGGCCGTACACGTCACGGCAGGCCTGTTCCGCGTCCTCGCGCAGGAGACCCCGGAGTGCTTCGCCGGGCTGCGGCGCATCCTGACCGGCGGCGACGTGGTCCCCGCCGAAGCCGTCGCCCAGGTGGCCGAGGCCTGCCCGCAGGCTGCGCTGCACCACCTGTACGGCCCGACGGAAATCACCCTCTGCGCCACCACCCACACCCTCCCGCCCGGCACACCGGCGCCCGCGGTCCTCCCGATCGGCGCTCCGCGCGACGGCGTACGGGTCTTCGTCCTGGACCACGCCCTGCGCCCGGTACCGGTCGGCGTGACCGGCGAACTGTACGTCGCGGGGCGCGGCGTGGCCCCCGGCTACCTGAACCGCCCCGCCCTGACCGCGGAACGCTTCGTGGCCTGCCCGTACGGCGGCGGGCGCATGTACCGCACCGGCGACCTGGTGCGCTGGGACCGGGACGGCAACCTCGTCTTCCTGCGCCGCGCCGACGACCAGGTGAAGGTCCGGGGCTTCCGCATCGAGCCCGCCGAGATCGAGACGGTCCTCGGGCAGGCGCCGGGCGTGGACCAGGTGGCCGTCGTCGTACGGGAGGACCGGCCCGGCGACAAGCGGCTGGTCGCGTACGTCGTCGGCGACACCGCCGGAATACGCGACTTCGCCGCCGACCGGCTGCCGGACCACATGGTCCCCGCCACCGTCATCACCCTCGACACGCTGCCGCTGACCGCCAACGGCAAGGTCGACCGGGCCGCGCTGCCCGCCCCCGACTACGCGGCGGCCACCACGGACCGCGCGCCCCGCACCCCGCACGAGCAGACCCTGTGCCGACTGTTCGCCGAGGTCCTCGGCCTGGAGCGGGTCGGCATCGACGACCGGTTCTTCGACCTGGGCGGCGACTCCCTCCTGGCCATGCGGCTGACCAGCCGCGCCCGCGCCGCCCTGGGCGTCGAGATACCGATCACCGTGGTGTTCGAGTCGCCCACCGTCGCGGGGCTGGCCGGACGGCTGAACGAGCTGGGCGCCGGCCGGCCGCCCGTGGTCCCGGCGGAGCGGCCCGATGTCCTGCCGCTGTCGTTCGGGCAGCAGCGCATGTGGTTCGCGAACCGGCTGGAGGAAACCAGCGGCGCCTACAACATGGCGATGGCCGTCCGCCTCACCGGAGCCCTGGACATCCCCGCGCTGCGTGCCGCCTGGGCGGACGTCATCGCCCGCCACGAGCCGCTGCGCACGGTCTTTCCCGAGCGCGACGGCGTACCCCACCAGCTCGTGCTGGACGCCGGGGACCACGCCGAGGACCTGCTCATCGTGCCCACCACCGAAGACGCCCTGGACACCGACCTGGCCGACCACGTCGGCCGCAGGTTCGCCCTCGACACGGCACCGCCCCGGCGGGCGACGCTGTTCGAGCTGCCCGACGGCGCCCATGTCCTGCTCGTGGTCGTGCACCACATCGCCGCCGACGGCTGGTCGATGGGCGTCCTCGCGCGCGACCTCTCGACGGCGTACGCCGCGCGCAGTGCGGGCCGCGCGCCGGACCCGCGGCCGCTGCCCGTCCAGTACGCCGACTACACCCTCTGGCAGCACGACCTCCTCGACAGCCGCAACGGCCTGCTCGACGAACAGCTCGCCCACTGGACCAGGACCCTCGCCGGCCTGCCGGACCAGATCGCCCTGCCCACCGACCGGCCCCGCCCCGCCGCGGCCGGCCACCACGGCGCCGTCCTGCCGTTCACCGTCGACGCCCGGGTGCACCGGCGGCTGAGCGAGATCGCCCGCGACGGTGACACCACCCTGTTCACGGTCGCCCAGGCCGCGGTCGTCCTGCTGCTGTCCCGGCTCGGCGCGGGCGACGACATCCCGCTCGGCACCCCCGTCACGGACCGCACCGACGAGACCCTGCACGACGTCGTCGGCTTCTTCCTCAACACCCTGGTCCTGCGCACCGACGCCGCGGGCGATCCGAGCTTCCGGGAGCTGGTGGCCCGCGCCCGGGACGCCGACCTCGCCGCCTACGCCCACCAGGACCTCCCCTTCGAGCACCTCGTGGAAGCCCTGAAACCCGCCCGGTCGGCCGCCCGGCACCCGCTGTTCCAGGTGCTGCTGGTGCTGGAGGACGCGCTCCACCCCGCCTGGGACCTGCCCGGCCTCGCCGCGGCCCCGGTCCCCGTCCCGCCTGCGACGGTCGAGTTCGACCTGGCCCTCGGCCTGGCGGCGCGGCCCGGCGGCGCGGGCCTGGACGGCTACCTGGAGTACGCCACCGACCTCTTCGACCCGGAGGGCGCTCAGCAGCTGATCACCCGGCTGCTCGCGGTGCTCGGCCAGGTCGCCGCCGACCCGGACATACGGCTCGGCGAGGTCGAACTCCTCGCCCCCGGGGAGCGGGAACGGCTCGTCTCCGGCGTCAACGTCGGAGCGGCGACCGTCGAGGACCGTACGGTCCTCGGCCTGTTCGAGGCGGCCGTGCGGCGGTCGTGGGCCGATATCGCCGTACGGGCGGACGACGTGTCCCTGACGTACGGCGAACTGGACGCGCGCGCGAACCGGTTCGCCCGGTATCTGCACAGCAGGGGAGTGGTGCCCGGTGACCGGGTCGGGGTGACACTGCCGCGCTCGGCGGAGCTGATCACCGTGCTGCTGGGCATCGTGAAGGCGGGAGCCGTCTTCGTGCCGGTGGACACGTCGTATCCGGCGGAGCGGGTGCGGTTCCTGCTGGCGGACTCCGCACCGGCCCTGGTGGTGGGCGAGGCGGAGGTGCGGGAGGCGGCCGACGAGGACTTCCCGGCGGCCCGGCTGCCGGTACGCGTATCGCCGGAGTCGGCCCTGTACGTGATGTACACCTCCGGCTCGACCGGCACGCCCAAGGGAGTGGTGGCCACCCACGGCGGCGTCGCGGCCCTGGCGCTGGACTCCTGCTGGGGCGACATCGGCACCGGGCGCGTCCTGTTCCACGCGCCGCACGCCTTCGACGCCTCGACGTTCGAGCTGTGGGTGCCGCTGCTGAACGGCGGGTGCGTGGTGGTGGCGCCGCCGGTGGATCTGGACGGGGCGGCGCTGGCCCGGCTGACCGCCGACCACGCGCTGACGGCCGTACACGTCACGGCAGGCCTGTTCCGCGTCTTCGCGCAGGAGACCCCGGAGTGCTTCGCCGGTCTCCGCCACATCCTCGCCGGCGGTGACGTGGTCCCCGCCGAAGCCGTCGCCCGCGTCGCCCAGGCCTGTCCCGCCGCCGTGATCCACCACCTGTACGGCCCGACGGAATCCACGCTGTGCGCCACGATGTTCGCCATCGAACCGGGCTCCAAGGTGCCGTCCGTGCTGCCGATCGGCGGGCCCCGGGACGGTCTGCGGGTCTTCGTCCTCGACGGATTCCTGCGCCCGGTCCCGGTGGGCGTGCCCGGGGAGCTGTACGTCGCGGGGCGCGGCGTGGCCCGTGGCTATCTGGGCCGCCCGGGCCCGACGGCGGAACGGTTCGTGGCCTGCCCCTTCGGCGGGCGGATGTACTGGACGGGCGACGTGGTCCGCTGGGACCGGGACGGACGCCTCGTGTTCCTCGGGCGCGCCGACGACCAGGTGAAGATCCGGGGATTCCGGATCGAATTGGCCGAGGTCGAGGCGGTGCTCGGACAGTGCCCCGGCGTGGCCCAGGTGGCGGCGTTCGTACGGGAGGACCAGCCGGGCGACAAACGGCTGGTGGCGTATGTCGTCGGGGATGCCGTACGGGTACGGGATTTCGCGGCGGAGCGGTTGCCGGATTACATGGTGCCGTCGGCGATGGTGGTGCTGGACGAGCTGCCGCTGACGGCCAACGGCAAGGTGGACCGGGCGGCGTTGCCCGCGCCGGATTATGCGGGGTCTGTCTCGGACCGTGCGCCGCGTACGCCTCAGGAGCAGATTCTCTGCCGTCTGTTTGCCGAGGTATTGGGCCTGGAGCGGGTCGGTATCGATGACGGGTTCTTCGACCTGGGCGGGGATTCGCTGCTGGCGACCCGTCTGGCCAGTCGTATCAAGGGGGCTCTGGGCGCGGAGATTTCGGTGCGGGTGCTGTTCGAGGCGCCCACCGTTGCCGGGCTTGCGGGACGTTTGGATGAATTCGAGGCGGTGCGGCCTGTTCTCGTACCGGCCGAGCGCCCCGACCCGATGCCGTTGTCGTTCGGGCAGCAGCGGATGTGGTTCCTGCACAGCCTGGAAGGCCCCAGTCCGACCAACAACATTCCCCTCGCCATTCGCCTGACCGGGGAATTGGATACCGCGGCGTTGGAGACGGCCTGGGGGGACGTGGTCGCTCGGCACGAAACCCTCCGCACCCGCTACCCCGAGCACGGCGGCAGCGCCCGCCAGGACATCGTGGACGCGGCGGACGTGACCGTACGCCTCTCCACCGCCCGGGTCGGCGCCGACGAGATCGGACAGGCCCTCGCGGCGGGTGTCGAGCAGGGCTTCCGCATCGAGAGCGAACTGCCGTGGCGCGTCACGCTCTTCGAGGTGACGCCGGACGAGCACGTGCTGCTGATCGTGGTCCATCACATCGCCGCCGACGGCTGGTCCATGGGCGTGCTGGCCGACGACCTGGCGACGGCCTACACGGCGCGTGCCGACGGCCGCGCGCCCGGCTGGGCGCCGCCGATGGTGCAGTACGCCGACTTCACCCTCTGGCAGCGTGAACTCCTCGCCCAGGACACCGAGGACGGCCTCTTCGGGCGGCAGGCCGCGTTCTGGTCCCAGGCGCTGGCCGGACTGCCCGAGCACCTGAAACTGCCCTTCGACCGGCCCCGCCCACCGGTGGCGACCCACCGGGGAGCGTTCCTGCCCTTCACGGTGGACGCCGCCGCGCACCGCCGCCTGCTGGAGATCGCCCGGGACTGCGACGCCACGCTGTTCATGGTCGCCCAGGCCGCCGTCGCCGTGCTGCTCTCACGGCTCGGCGCCGGGGAGGACATCCCGCTCGGCACACCCATCGCGGGCCGTACGGACGAGGCCGTGGACGACCTGGTCGGCAACTTCCTCAACACGCTGGTGCTGCGCACCGACGTCAGCGGCAACCCGGCCTTCACCGAACTCGTCGCCCGGGTACGGGAGACCGACCTCGCCGCCTACGCCCACCAGGACCTGCCGTTCGAGCACCTGGTGGAGGTGCTGAACCCGGTGCGCTCGCTGGCCCGGCACCCGCTGTTCCAGGTCGCCTTCGCCCTCCAGAACGCGCCCGAGACCCACTTCGACGCCCCGGGCCTGGCCTCCCGGCTGGTGCCGGTGGAGATGTCCACCTCGAAGTTCGACCTGTCGGTCCTGATGTGGGAACGCCGGGACGCCGAGGGCGCCGCCGCGGGCCTGGAGTGCTATCTCGAATTCGCCACCGACCTCTTCGACCGCGCGACCGCCGAGGGCCTGGTGGCCCGTCTGCTGCGGGTGCTCGACCAGGTCACCGCCGACCCCTCCGTACGGGCCGGCCGGGTCGACGTGCTCGGCGAGGACGAGCGGAACCGGGTCACCGCCGCGGCGGCGCCGGACCGGGCGGACGCGCGGGGCGAGACCGTCACGCGGTGCTTCGAGCGGATCGCCGCCCGGCACGCGGAGGCGCCCGCGGTGCGGTACGGGCACGCCACGCTGACGTACGCGGAACTGGACGCGCGGGCGAACCGGTGCGCCTGGTACCTGCGCGCGAAGGGCGTCACCGCCGGGGACCGGGTCGCGGTGATGCTGGACCGCTCGGCGGACCTCGTCACCGTGCTCCTCGGCATCGCCAAGGCGGGCGCGGTGGCCGTACCGGTGGACACCGCCTACCCGGTCGAGCGGGTGCGGTTCCTGCTGGAGGACTCCGCCCCCGTCGTGGTCATGACGCGTTCCGAGGTGGCGGAGGCGCTGAAGCACTTCCCGGCCGTCCCGCTGCCGGTACCGGTGTCGCCGGAGTCCGGCCTGTACGTGATGTACACCTCCGGCTCGACCGGAACGCCCAAGGGCGTCGTCGCGACCCACGCGAACGTCGCCGCGCTCGCCCTCGACCCCTGCTGGGACGGCATCGGCACGGGCCGCGTCCTCTTCCACGCCCCGCACACCTTCGACGCCTCCACCCTGGAGCTGTGGGTGCCGCTGCTCAACGGCGGCTGCGTGGTGGTCGCGCCCGCCGTGGACCTGGACGGCGCGACGCTCGCCGGGCTCGTCACGGAGCACGAGGTCACGGCGGTGCACGTGACCGCCGGGCTGTTCCGCGTCCTGGCGCAGGAGACCCCCGGGTGCTTCGCGGGCCTGCGGCACGTACTGACCGGCGGCGACGTGGTCCCGGCCGAAGCCGTCGCCCGGGTCACCGGGGCGTGCCCCGGCGCCGCGGTCCACCACCTGTACGGACCGACCGAGACCACCCTCTGCGCCACCACCCACACCCTCCCGCCCGGCGCGGAAGCCCCGCCCGTGCTGCCGATCGGCCGCCCGCGCGAGGGCGTACGGGTCTTCGTCCTGGACACCCACCTGCACCCGGTGCCCACGGACGTGGCGGGGGAGCTGTACGTGGCCGGCTCCGGTGTCGCGCACGGCTACCTCGGCCGCGCGGCGCTGACCGCCGAGCGGTTCGTGGCCTGCCCGTACGGCGGCGGGCGCATGTACCGCACCGGGGACCTGGTGCGCTGGGACCGGGACGGCAACCTCGTCTTCCTCGGGCGCGCCGACGACCAGGTGAAGGTCCGGGGGTTCCGCATCGAGCCCGCCGAGATGGAGATGGTCCTCGGGCAGGCGCCGGGTGTGGACCAGGTGGCCGTCGTCGTGCGGGAGGACCGGCCCGGCGACAAGCGGCTGGTCGCGTACGTCGTCGGCGACACCGCCGGGGTACGGGACTTCGCGGCCGACCGGCTGCCGGACTACATGATCCCCGGCACCCTCGTCCCCCTCGACGCGCTGCCCATCACCGGCAACGGCAAGGTGGACCGGGCGGCGCTGCCCGCTCCCGACTACAGGGCGGCGTCGGCGGGACGGGCTCCCCACACCCCGCTGGAAGCACTGTTCTGCCGCATGTTCGCGGAAGTCCTCGGTCTCGGTACGGGAGACGCGGGTACGGGCCCGGCCGGCCCGGACACCGCGGCGGACACCGGCGTCGGCGCCGACGCCAACTTCTTCGAGCTGGGCGGCGACAGCATCATCTCCCTCCAACTCGTCGCCCGCGCCGCCCGGGCCGGATACCGGATCAGCACCACGGACGTCTTCCAGCACAAGACGCCGGAAGCCCTCGCCTTGGTCGCCGAGCCCGTCACGGAGGACGAGACCCGGCACGACGACGGCGCGGGCCCGGTGCCGCTCACCCCGGTCATGCGTCAGCTCGCCGACCGGAACGCGCTGGCCGGACCGCTGTTCCAGACCGCCATGGTGTGGACGCCGACCGGCCTCACCGGCGCGGAACTCACCGCCGCCCTGCAAGCCGTCCTCGACCACCACGGCGCCCTGCGGTTCCAGCTCGATCCCGTGAGCGACACCGGTGCCGACGACGGCACCGGCGGCCTGCGCGTCCGGCCGCCGGGCGAGGTGCGGGCGGCGGAGCTGCTGCGTACGGTCCGCCTGCCCGGCCCGGCCGAACAGATCACGGCCACGATCGTCCGCGAACAGTGCGCCGCCGCGACCGGCCGCCTCGACCCGCACACCGGCCGCGTCTTGCAAGCCGTGTGGTTCGACGCCGGGCAGCACCGGCCAGGACGGCTCTTCCTGGCCGCGCACCACCTCTGCGTGGACAGCGCCTCCTGGCGCATCCTCCTCGACGACCTGGCCCTCGCCCACGAAGCCGTGGCGGCGGGCGCCGAGCCGGAGCTGCCCCCGGTCCGCACGTCCTTCCGCCGCTGGGCCGAACTGCTGCGGCGGAGCGCCCACGACCCGGCGCGGGCCGCCGAACTGCCGCTCTGGAAACGGGTCGGCGCACCCACGGCCCCGCTCCTGCCGACGGCGCCCACGGGGCCGGGCGGTTCCGGCGAGATGAGTACGACGCTGTCGGCCGCCACCACGACGGCGCTGCTGACCACCGTCCCGGCGGCCTTCCACGCCGAGGTCACCGAAGTGCTCCTCGCCGCGCTGGTGCTGGCGGTCGCCGACTGGCGCGGCCGGCCCGGCGCCGTCCTGGTCGACCTGGAACGGCACGGCCGCGAGAGTGATCTCGCCCCCGGCGTGGACCTGTCCCGTACGGTCGGCTGGTTCACCAGCGTCCACCCGGTCCGGCTCGACCCGGGCGGCGGCAAACCCGGCCCCCTCGGCGCCGAAACCGTACTCAAACGCGTCAAGGAGCAGGTCAGGGAACTGCCCGAGCACGGCATCGGGCACGGCCTGCTCCGCCGGCTGAACACGAGGACGGCCGGTGCGCTGGCCGGTCTCGCCGAACCCCCGATCCTGTTCAACTACCTCGGCCGCGTCCCCGCCGCGGACCGACCGGACGCGGCCACCGCCTGGACCGCCACCGGCGACCCCCACCCGCCCGAAGGCGTCCGCACCCACCCCGTGGACCTCGACGCCCGTACCGAGGACACCGCCGAAGGCCCCCGGCTGACGGCGCGCTGGGCCTGGGACCCGGCGCTGGTCTCCGAGGACGGCATGCGGCGCCTCGCCCAGGCGTGGTCCCGGGCCGCCGAGACCCTCGCGGCCTGCGCCGAGCAGGCCGGCGCGGGCGGCCGCACCCCGTCGGACCTCGATCTCATCTCCCTCACACAGGACGACATCGACCAGCTCGAAACGGAATGGGGAAAGTGACCGTGAGCAAGCCCGGACTGGCCGACATATGGCCGCTCGCGCCGATGCAGAAGGGCATGCTGTTCCACGCCCTGTACGACGCGGACGCCACGGACATCTACCGGGGCCAGGTGGTCCTGGACCTGGACGGCCGCCTCGACACGGACGCCCTCAGGTCGGCGGGACACGCGCTGCTGCGCAGGCACCCGACGCTCAGGGCCGGGTTCCGCACCCTCAGGTCCGGCGAGACGGTGCAGATCATCCCGCAGCAGACCGACCTTCCGTGGCAGGAGCTGGACCTGCGCGCCGTACCGGCCGACCGCCGGGACGACGCCCTGGACGAGGCGGTGCGCACGGAGTGGACCCGGCGCTTCGACCTCGCGGCACCGCCGCTGCTGCGGCTCACCGCCATCCGCGTGAGCGACACCCGCACCCGCGTCGTGCTCACCGTCCACCACATCCTGTGCGACGGCTGGTCCACCTCGATCATCGCCGATGAACTGGTCGAGCTGTACCGCAACGGTGGCGACGAACGCGCCCTGTCCCCGGTCACCCCGTACCGCAGCTACCTCGCCTGGCTGGCCCGGCGCGACGGCCCGGCCGCCGCCGAGGCCTGGCGGCAGGCGCTCGACGGCGCGCAGCCCACCCTCGTGGCACCGGAGACCGGCAACCGCGCCCCGGTCGACCCCGACGAGGTACGGGTCGAACTGCCCGCCCCGCTGGTGACCGGTCTGGCCGGGCTGGCACGTCGGCTGGGCGTCACCACCAGCACCGTGATGCGGGGCGCCTGGGCCGTGCTCCTCGGCGCGCTGACCGGCCGCGACGACGTGGTCTTCGGGGGGACCACGGCCGGCCGCCCGCCGGAGATCCCGGGCATCGACACCACCGTCGGCCTGTTCATCAACACCCTGCCGGTACGGGCCCGGTGGGCGCCCGCCGACACCGTCGCCCAGCTGCTCACCCGGCTCCAGGACGCCCAGGCGGCGCTGCTCCCGCACGAACACCTCAGCCTCTCCGAGGTCCAGAACGCCGCCGGGACCCGGACCCTGTTCGACACCCTGACCGTCTTCCAGAACTATCCCGTCGACCTGCTCGACCTCACCGCCACCACCGCGCGGACGGTGTCCGGGGACCTGGACCTGGTGGGGGTCGGCGGCCGGGACGCCGCGCACTACCCGCTGACGTTCACCGCGATGGCCGAGCGCTTCCGGCTGACCTACCGCCCCGACCTGTTCACCCGCGCCGACGCGGACCTCCTGGCCCGGCGCCTGGTCAGGATCCTCGGACAGCTGGCCGCCGACCCCGGCGCCCGCGTCGGCGGCCTCGACGTGCTGGTCGACGGCGAGCGCGACCGGCTGCTGCACGGCGTGAACACCGGCGCCCCGGGCGCCGCCCCGACGACCGTCCCCGCCCTCTTCGCGCGAGCGGCAGGACAGCACGCGGACGAGCCGGCGGTGATCTCCGCCGAGGGCTCCCTGACGTACGGCGAACTGGACGCGCGCGCGAACCGGTTCGCCCGGTATCTGCACAGCAGGGGGGTGGTGCCCGGTGACCGGGTCGGGGTGACACTGCCGCGCTCGGCGGAGCTGATCGTCGCGCTCCTCGGCATCGTGAAGGCGGGCGCCGTGTTCGTGCCGGTGGACACGTCGTATCCGGCCGAGCGGGTGCGGTTCCTGCTGGCGGACTCCGCACCGGCCCTGGTGGTGAGCGGCACCGAAGCGGACGACGCGCTGCGGCACTTCCCGGCCGAACCGCTGCCGATCGAGGTGACGCCGGAGTCCGGTCTGTACGTGATGTACACCTCCGGCTCGACCGGCACTCCCAAGGGAGTGGTGGCCACCCACGGCGGCGTCGCCGCCCTGGCGCTGGACTCCTGCTGGGGCGACATCGGCACGGGCCGCGTCCTGTTCCACGCGCCGCACGCCTTCGACGCCTCGACGTTCGAACTGTGGGTGCCGCTGCTGAACGGCGGGTGCGTGGTCGTGGCGCCCGAGACGGACCTCGACGGCCACACCCTGACGCGCCTGATCGACACCTACGCGCTCACGGCCGTCCACGTCACAGCGGGCCTCTTCCGCGTACTCGCCCAGGGGACCCCCGCCTGCTTCGCCGACCTCCGGCACGTCCTGACCGGCGGCGACGTCGTACCGGCCGACGCCGCCGCGAGCGTCCTGGACGCCTGCCCCGGCGTCACGGTGCGCCATCTGTACGGCCCGACGGAAACCACGCTGTGCGCGACGACGTTCGCCATCGAACCGGGGGCGAAGGTGCCGTCCGTGCTGCCGATAGGCGGGCCCCGGGACGGTGTGCGGGTCTTCGTCCTCGACGGATTCCTGCGCCCGGTCCCGGTGGGCGTGCCCGGGGAGCTGTACGTCGCGGGGCGCGGCGTGGCCCGCGAGTATCTGGGCCGCCCCTCGCTGACCGCGGAACGCTTCGTGGCGTCCCCGCACGGCGGCGGCCGGATGTACCGCACCGGCGACCTGGTGCGCTGGGACCGGGACGGCAACCTCGTCTTTCTCGGCCGGGCCGACGACCAGGTGAAGATCCGGGGCTTCCGGATCGAGCTCGCGGAGGTCGAGGCGGTGCTCGCCCGGTGCCCGGAGGTGGAGCAGGTCGCGGTGCTGGCGCGGGAGGACCGGCCGGGGGACAAGCGGCTGGTGGCGTATGTCGTCGGGGATGCCGTACGGGTACGGGATTTCGCGGCGGAGCGGTTGCCGGATTACATGGTGCCGTCGGCGATGGTGGTGCTGGACGAGCTGCCGTTGACGGCCAACGGCAAGGTGGACCGGGCGGCGTTGCCCGCGCCGGACTATGCGGGTTCTGTCTCGGACCGTGCGCCGCGTACGCCTCAGGAGCAGATTCTCTGCCGTCTGTTTGCCGAGGTGCTGGGCCTGGAGCGGGTCGGTGTCGATGACGGGTTCTTCGACCTGGGCGGGGATTCGCTGCTGGCGACGCGTCTGGCCAGTCGTATCAAGGGGGCTCTGGGCGCGGAGATTTCGGTGCGGGTGCTGTTCGAGGCGCCCACCGTTGCCGGGCTTGCGGGACGTTTGGATGAATTCGAGGCGGTGCGGCCTGTTCTCGTACCGGCCGAGCGCCCCGATCCGATGCCGTTGTCGTTCGGGCAGCAGCGGATGTGGTTCCTGCACAGCCTGGAAGGGCCGAGCCCGACCAACAACATTCCTCTCGCCATTCGCCTGACCGGGGAATTGGACGTCGCGGCGTTGGAGGCGGCCTGGGGCGATGTGGTCGCTCGGCACGAAACCCTCCGCACCCGCTACCCCGACGACGGCGGCAGCGCCCACCAGGAAATCCTGGCCGCCGTACCGGCCCGCATCGAGACGGCCGCTGTCCGCGACGAGGCGCTGGACGCCGTCATGGCCGCCGAAGCCGCCCGCGGATTCCGTCTCGAAACGGAACTGCCCTGGCGCGCCACGCTGTACGAGATATCACCGGCCGATCACGTCCTGCTGGTCGTCGTCCATCACATCGCCGCCGACGGCTGGTCCATGGGCGTGCTGGCCGACGACCTGGCGACCGCCTACACGGCGCGCGCCGACGGCCGCGCGCCCGGCTGGGCGCCGTTGCCCGTCCAGTACGCCGACTTCACCCTCTGGCAGCGTGCACTCCTCGCCCAGGACACCGAGGACGGCCTCTTCGGCCGGCAGCTCGACTTCTGGACCCGTACCCTCGCCGACCTGCCGGAAGAGCTGGAGCTGCCCTTCGACCGGCCCCGGCCCGCGACGGCGAGTCACCGGGGCGCGATGCTCCCGTTCACCGTGGACGCCGCCGTGCACCGGCGGTTCCAGGAGATCGCGCGCGAGTGCGACGCGACGCTGTTCATGGTCGCGCAGGCCGCCGTCGTGGCGCTGCTGTCCCGGCTCGGCGGCGCCGAGGACGTACCGCTGGGCACGCCCATCGCGGGCCGTACGGACGAGACGCTGGACGGGCTGGTCGGCAACTTCCTCAACACCCTGGTGCTGCGCGCCGACGTCGGCGGCAACCCCGCCTTCACCGAACTGGTCCGGCGGATACGCGAGGCCGACCTCGCCGCCTACGCCCACCAGGACCTGCCGTTCGAGCACCTGGTGGATGTACTGAACCCGGTGCGCTCGCTGGCCCGGCACCCGCTGTTCCAGGTCGCCTTCGCCCTCCAGAACGCGCCGGGCACCGGCTTCTCGGCCCCCGGCCTGGACGCCGAGGTCGTCCAGGTGGGGCTGACCAGTTCGAAGTTCGACCTGTCGGTGGTGCTGCGCGAGCGGCCGGACGGGGGCGGCCTCGACGGTCTGCTGGAGTTCGCCACCGACCTGTTCGACCCGGCCACCGCGCAGGCGCTGACCGAGCGCCTGGTGGCGGTCTTCCGCCGGTTCGCCGACGATGCGCGGACCCGGGTGGGCGACCTCGACCTCCTGCTGGACGGTGAGCGGCAGCGGCTGGTGTCCGGGGTGAACGTCGGACGTACCGGCACCGGCGCCGCCGGCCGGACGGTGCCCGGCCTGTTCGAGCAGGCCGCGGCCCGCCACCCCGGCACGGCGGCCCTGGTGTCCGGCGCACTGGCCCTCACGTACGGGGAACTCGACGCGCGGGCCAACCGGTTCGCGCACTACCTGCACGCCCAGGGGGTCGGGGCCGGGGACCGGGTGGCGGTGCTGCTGCCCAGGACCGCCGAGCTGGTGACCGTCCTGCTCGGGACCGCCAAGGCGGGCGCCGTGTTCGTGCCGGTGGACACCGCGTACCCGGCCGAGCGGGTGCGGTTCCTGCTGGAGGACGCCGCCCCCGCGCTGGTGGTGACCGAGGTCCCCACGGCGGACGTGCTCGACGGCTTCCCCGCGTCGCCGCCCCCGGTGCGGGTGTCGCCGGACTCCGGCCTGTACGTGATGTACACCTCCGGCTCGACCGGGACGCCCAAGGGCGTCATGGTCACCCACGGCGGCGCGGCGGCGCTCGCGCGCGACGCGTGCTGGGGCGACATCGGCACGGGCCGGGTGCTGTTCCACGCGCCGCACGCCTTCGACGCCTCCGCCTTCGAACTGTGGGTGCCGCTGCTCAACGGCGGCTGCGTCGTGGTCGCGCCCGCCGTGGACATGGACGGCGGGACGCTCGCCGGGCTCGTCGCGGAGCACGGGGTGACGGCGGCGCACGTCACGGCCGGGCTGTTCCGGGCGCTGGCGCAGGAGACGCCCGAGTGCTTCGCGGGCCTGCGGCACGTGCTGACCGGCGGCGACGTGGTACCACCCGAGGCGGTCGCCCGGGTTGCCGAGGCGTGCCCCGGCGTCACGCTGCACCACCTGTACGGACCGACCGAGACGACGCTCTGCGCCACCACCCACGCCGTCGCGCCCGGCACGCGGGCCCCGGCCGTCCTGCCGATCGGCCGCCCGCGCGACGGCGCCCGGGTCTACGCCCTGGACCGGTTCCTGCGCCCCGTCCCGGTGGGCGTGCCCGGCGAGCTGTACATCGCGGGCGAGGGTGTCGCCCGTGGCTACCTGGGGCGGGCCGCGCTGACCGCCGAGCGGTTCGTGGCGTGCCCGTACGACGGCGGCGGGCGCATGTACCGCACCGGGGACCTCGTGCGCTGGGACCGGGACGGCAACCTCGTCTTCCTCGGGCGCGCCGACGACCAGGTGAAGGTCCGTGGATTCCGGATCGAGCTCGCGGAGGTCGAGGCGGTGCTCGCCCGGTGCCCGGGGGTGGAGCAGGTCGCGGTGCTGGCGCGGGAGGACCGGCCGGGGGACAAGCGGCTGGTGGCGTACGTGGTCGGGGACGCGGCAGGTGTACGGGATTTCGCGGCGGAGTGGCTGCCGGACTACATGGTGCCGTCGGCGACGGTGGTGCTGGACGAGCTGCCGCTGACCGTCAACAGCAAGGTCGACCGGGCCGCCCTGCCGGCCCCGCAGTACACGGCGGCCTCCGCGGGGCGCGCGCCCCGCACCCCGCTGGAGACGCTGTTCTGCCACCTCTTCGCGGAACTCCTCGGCATCGGCACACCGGACGACGACACGGAACCGTCCGTTCCCGTCGCCGCGGACGCGAGCTTCTTCGAGCTCGGCGGCGACAGCATCATCTCCCTGCTGCTCGTCGCCCGCGCCGCCAAGGCCGGGTACCGGATCACCGCGGCCGAGATCTTCCAGCACAAGACGCCGGAAGCGCTCGCCCTGGTCGCCCGGCCCGTCACGGACGACGGCGTCCGGCACGAGGACGGCCACGGCGTCGTCCCGCTCACCCCGATCATGCGGGAGCTGGCGGCGCGCGGCGGACCGGACGCACTGGCCGCCCGCTTCGCACAGTGGACCGTCGTACGCGTCCCGGCGCGGGCCGGGCTCGACCGGCTGACCCGGGCCGTCGAGAAGGCCGTGGACCACCACGCCATGCTGCGGGCCCGCCTGGTCGTCCCGGACGGCGCTGAGCCGTACCTCGAAGTCGGCGACGCGGCGCCCGTACCGGACCGGGTCCGGCGCGTCGACGCCACGGGACTGACGGGCGAGGCGTTCGAGGACCTGATCGACGCCGAGGCGCGGGCCACGTCCGGCCGGCTCGACCCGCGCACCGGCACCACCCTGCGGGCGGTCTGGTTCGACCGGGGGAGCGGACGGTCCGGACGGCTCGTGGTCGTCGTGCACCACCTGGTCTTCGACGCGGTCTCCTGGCGCATCCTGCTGCCGGACCTCGCGGCGGCCTGGGCCGAGCCGGACGCGGAGCTCGCGCCGGTCGCCGCCGCGTTCCGCACGTACGCCGAACAAGCGGCGGCGGCCCACCGGCCACGGGCCGCCGGGCCGGTCCAAGGCACCGAAGGGCAGATGCGGCAGCGCACGTTCACCGTGCCGGCGCGGACGGCCGACGCGGTGCTGACCACCGTGCCCGCCGCCTTCCACGCCACCACCGGCGACGTGCTGCTCGCCGCGCTCACCGCGGCCCTCACCGAGGACCGGCCGGGCCCGGTCGTCCTGGACGTGGAAGGGCACGGCCGCGACGGCGACCTGGACCTGTCGCGGACGGTGGGCTGGTTCACCACCCTGCGCCCGGTCCGCCTGGACGCGGGCGTCACCGACTTCGACGAGGTGCGCGCGGGCGGCCCGGCCGCGGACCGGCTGCTCAAACGCGTCAAGGAACAGGCCGCCCGGACGTACGGGGAGCTGCCCACGCCCGCGGCCGGTTTCAACTACCTGGGCCGGTTCGCCGTCGCGGGCCCGGACACCGGCGACTGGCAGCCGGCCGGCCCCCGCGCCATGGGCGCCGACGCCGACCCGGAGCTGCCCGCCCTGCACGCGCTGGAGTTCGGCGGCCTGGTCCGCGACTCCGACACCGGCCCCGAGCTGGTGCTGCTGGTGTCGTGGCTGGAAGGGGCCCTGTCCGAGGACGGGGCGGAGCGACTGGCGGACCGCTGGACCGCCCTGCTGGCCGGGCTGGCCGCGCTCGGAGAGGCCCCGCACGCGGGTGGCCTGACCCCCTCGGACCTGCCGCTGGTCGACCTGACGCTCGGTCAGCTGGAGGCCCTGGAGGACGACTTCAACGAAATACCCGGTACGGGAGGTATGCCGTGGAACGCCGCATAGAAGATGTGTGGCCGCTGACGCCGCTCCAGGAGGGACTGCTGTTCCACTCCCTCTTCGACGAGCGGGCCGAGGACGCCTACGTGGTCCAGGACGCCGTGGACATCGAAGGGAACCTCGACGCGGCAGCGCTGCGCGCCTCCTGGCAGGCGCTGGTGGCCCGGCACGCCACCCTGCGGGCCTGCTTCCGCCAGCCGCCGGGCCTGGAACAGCCCGTCCAGGTCATCCCGGCCCGGGTGGAACTGCCCTGGCGGGACGTCGACCTGAGCGACCGGCCGCCCGAGGCCGCCCTCGCGGAGGCGGAACGGCTGGCCCACGAGGACCGCGTACGGCGCTTCGACCTGGCCGTACCGCCGCTGCTCCGGCTGATGCTGCTGCGCCTAGCCCCCGACCGGCACCGGATGATCTGCACGAACCACCACATCCTGATGGACGGCTGGTCCCTGCCCACGCTCCAGCACGAGCTGTGGACCCTCTACGAGGCGGGCGGCGACCCGTCCGGTCTGCCGCCCGTCCCGCCCTACCGCGACTACCTCGGCTGGCTGGCCGCCCAGGACAAGGAGGCGTCCCGCGCCGCGTGGCGGGCCGACCTCGCCGGGCTGCGCGAACCGACGCTGCTGGCACCCTCGGCGAGCCGCCCGGCGCCCTCCGCCGGACACGAACAGGTCACCGTGAAACTGGACCGGCCCGCCACCGAAGCGCTCACCGAGCTGGCCCGCCGCTCCGGCCTGACCCCCAACACCTGCGTCCAGGGCGCCTGGGCGCTCCTCCTCGGCCGCCTGCTGGGCCGGGACGACGTGGTGTTCGGCGCGACGGTCGCGGCCCGCCCCGCCGAACTGCGCGGCGTGGAGAGCATGCTCGGGCTGTTCATCAACACCATTCCCGTACGGGTGCCCCTCGCGGCCGACCGGCCGGTGGCCGAACTGCTCGCCGATGTGCAGACCCGGCAGGGCGCCCTGATCCCCCACCAGTACCTGGGGCTCAGTGAAATCCAGCGGGCGGGCGGGCCCGGGGCCGAGTTCGACAGCCTGCTGGTCTACGAGAGCTTCCCGCGCGGCCCCCTGGCGGAGGAGGAGGGACCGCCGCTGAAGCTCACCCCCGTACGCGCCCACAACGTCAGCCACTACCCGCTCAGCCTGGCCGCCTTCCCGGGCCCCGAGCTGCTGTTCCTGCTCACCCACCGCCCGGAGCTGATCGACCGCCGCAGCGCGGAACTGCTCGCCGCGCGCTTCGTCCGCATCCTGGAACAGCTCGCGGCCGACCCGGACATCAGGGCCGGTGACATCGACATCCTCGTCCCCGGCGAACGCGACCGGCTGCTGCACGGCGTCAACACCGGCGCCGCGGGACCCGTGCCGACGACCGTCCCCGAACTGTTCGCGCGGACCGTACGGCAGCACGCCGACGACATCGCGCTGGTCTCCGGCGAGACGACCCTGACCTACGCCGCCCTGGACGCGCGGGCCGACCGGGTCGCCCGGCACCTGCGCGCCGCCGGCACCCGGCCGGGGGACCGGGTGGTGGTCACCCTCGCCCGCTCGCCCGAACTCGTCGTCGCGCTGCTGGGCACGGCCAAGGCGGGGGCGGTGGCCGTGCCGGTGGACACCGCCCTGCCCGCCAAACGCGTACGGGCCCTGCTCGACGACGCCGCGCCCGCCGCCGTCCTGACGGAGGCCGACGTCGAGGACGCCCTGCGCCACCGCGCCGACACCCCGCTCCCGGCCACCGTGACCCCGGACTCCGGCCTGTACGTGATGTACACCTCCGGCTCGACCGGGGAGCCGAAGGGCGTCGTCGCCACCCACGGCAACATCACCGCCCTCGCCCTCGACGCCTGCTGGGACGGCATCGCCACCGGCCGCGTCCTCTTCCACGCGCCGCACACCTTCGACGCCTCCACCCTCGAACTGTGGGTCCCGCTCCTGAACGGCGGGCGCGTGGTGATCGCGCCCCCGGACGACCTCACCGCGAAGGCCCTGGCCCGCCTGGTCACCGACCACGGGCTGACGGCCGTGCACCTGACGGCCGGGCTCTTCCGCGTCCTCGCGCAGGAGACGCCCGAGTGCTTCACCGGTCTGCGGCACGTCCTGACCGGCGGCGACGCGGTGCCCGCCGAGGCCGTCGCGAGCGTCCGCGACGCCTGCCCCGGCCTCACCGTCAGCCACCTGTACGGGCCGACGGAGACCACCCTGTGCGCCACCACCTTCGCCGTCGGCCCCGGCGCCCCGGCCCCGGCCGTCCTCCCGATCGGCGGCCCGCGCGACGCGGTCCGGGTCTACGTCCTGGACGCCGCGCTCCGGCCGGTCCCGCCCGAGGTCACCGGCGAGCTGTACATCGCCGGGCAGGGCGTCGCCCGCGGCTACCTCGGCCGTCCCGCGCCGACCGCCGAACGGTTCGCGGCGTGCCCGTACGAGGGCGGCGCGCGGATGTACCGCACCGGCGACCTGGTCCGCTGGAACCACGACGGGCACCTGCTCTTCCTGGGGCGGGCCGACGACCAGGTGAAGATCCGGGGCTTCCGGATCGAACCGGCCGAGATCGAGGCCGTCCTCGCCCGGTGCCCCGGGGTGAGGCAGGTCGCGGTGCTGGCCAGGGAGGACCGGCCGGGCGACAAGCGGCTGGTGGCGTACGTCGTCGGGGACGCGGCGGGCGTACGGGACTTCGCGGCCGAGCGGCTGCCGGACTACATGGTGCCGTCGGCGACGGTGGTGCTGGACGAGCTGCCGCTGACCGCCAACAGCAAAGTCGACCGGGCCGCCCTGCCCGCACCGGACCACCCGGCCGGATACCGGGGCCGCGGCCCGAACTCCCCCGTGGAGGAGATCCTGTGCTCCCTGTTCGCCGAGATCCTGGGCGTCGCCCGGGTCGGCGCCGAGGACGGGTTCTTCGACCTCGGCGGCGACTCGCTGCTGGCGGTCCGGCTCGCCGGCCGCGTCCAGGCCGTCCTCGGCAAGGACCTGGAAGTGCGCGAGCTGTTCGAGGCGCCGACCCCGGCCGACCTGGCCGCCCGCCTGGCCGACGCCGCAGAGCATCCCGCACCCGCCGCGGGACCGCGCCCCGGCACCATTCCGCTGACGCCCGGTCAGCGCGCGATGCTCTCCGGCGAGAGTCGGTACAACATCCCGCTGACGGTACGGCTCGGCGGCCCGCTGCGGCCGGACGCCCTGGAAGCGGCCTGGAACGACGTACTCGCCCGCCACGAATCCCTGCGCACCCGCTTCACGGAGGCCGACGGGCAGGTGGTCACCGAACCCGCGCCGGTGCCGCTGCCCGCCGTGCCCCTCACCGAGGACGAGCTGACCGCGGCGCTGGAAGCCGCCCACGCCCGCCCCTTCGACCTGGCCGCCGGACCGCCCTGCCGGGCCACCCTCTTCGCCCTCGCGCCCGACGACCACGTACTCCAGATCGTGGTGCACCACATCGCCGCGGACGGCTGGTCCACCGGGCTGATCGCCCGTGACCTGTCCACCGCCTACGCCGCGCGGGCAGCCGGCGGCGAACCCGGGTGGGCGCCGCTGCCCTTCCAGTACGCCGACTTCGCCGTACGGCAGCACGAGCAGCTGGCCCGCCTCGACGATCCGGACAGCCCGTTCGGCCGCCGCCTCGCGTACTGGACCGGCGTCCTCGCCGACCTGCCGGAGGAGCCCCTGCTCGCCCACGACCGGATACCGCCGGACCCGCCCACCGGCCAGGGCGGCCAGGTCACCTTCACGGTGGACGAGGCCGCGCACCGGGCCCTGCTGGAGACCGCCCGGCGCGAGCGGGCCACCCTCTTCATGGTGCTGCGGGCGGCCGTCGCCGCCCTGTGGGCGCGGCGCGGCGCCGAGAGCGTCCCGATGGGCACCGTCTCCGCCGGACGCGCCGACGACGCGACGAGCGATGTGGTCGGCCTGTTCGCCAACCACCTGGTGCTGCGCGCCGACGCGGGCGGCGACCCGGCGTTCGCCGAACTCGTCCGCCGGGTGCGCAAGGCCGACCTCGCCGCGTACGCCCACGAGGACCTGCCGTCCCAGCCCGTCGAGGAACGCCTCGGACACCGGCCCTTCCAGATGATCATCGGCATGGAGAACCTGCCGGAAGCGCCCTGGGACCTGCCCGGCCTGACGGCCGAGCCGCTCCAGCCCGCCCACCGCAACCGCGGCGCGGCGCGCGGCGAACTGGCCGTGACGCTGCGGGAGTCGAGGTCGGCGGACGGCGGTCCGGCCGGCGTCGAGGGCGTCATCTGGTACAGCGCCGACCTGTTCGAGCGGCCGACCGTGGAGGCGCTCGCCGCCCAGCTGACCGGCGTACTGCGACAGGTCGCGGCGGAGCCCGCGGCGAAACTCGGCCGCCTCCGCATCGACCCGCCCACGGCGGCGGACGGCCGCCCGCACCGGGACGCGAGCCCGGCGCCATGACCCATTCCACCGGAACACGTCCCGCACCGAGCGGGCGGCGACAACAGGAAGGTGCCCGGATGTCCGGCAATCTGGCGATCCACGCCGACGGCCTGCGCAAGAGCTACCCAGGGCCGGGCGGCGCGGTGGAGGCCGTGCGCGGCCTCTCACTGAGCGTGCCGAAAGGAGAGTTCTTCGGGCTGCTCGGCCCCAACGGCGCCGGCAAGTCCACCACCATCGGCATGCTGACGACCATGGTCCGCCCCTCGGCGGGCCACGCCGGGATCTGCGGCCTGGACGTGGCCGCCGACCCCGTGGCGGTCAAACGGCGCATCGGCGTGGTGGCACAGGACAACACCCTCGACATCGAGCTGACCGTGGCCGAGAACCTGGAGTTCCGCGGCCGCTACTTCGGCCTCGGCCGCCGCGCCGCCCGCGCCAGGGCCCAGGACCTCCTCGCGCTCTTCGGCCTGACCGACCGCGCGCGGGCCCGCGTCTTCGAGCTCTCCGGCGGCCAGCTCAAACGCGTCATGATCGCGCGGGCCCTGGTCCACCGCCCCGACGTGCTCTTCCTCGACGAGCCGACGGCCGGCCTCGACCCGCAGTCCCGCCTCCACCTGTGGGACATCCTGCGCGGACTCCAGGCCGACGGCCAGACGATCCTGCTCACCACGCACCACATGGAAGAGGCCGAGACGCTGTGCGACCGGCTGGCCGTGATCGACCACGGCCGGGTGCTGGCCTGCGACAGCGCCAAGGCGCTGCGCGACTCGATCGGCGCGGAGACCGTCGTCACCGTCGTCTACGAGGGCGGCGACTTCGACCTCGCCGCGGTCCACGCGATGGCGCGCGCCGACCGGGTGGAGGCCGCGGACGGACAGGTACGGGTCTTCGCCAGGGACGCCGACGGCGTGCTCAGCGACCTGGTCGCGCTGGCCGCCAAGGCCGGGCTCACCGTCCTCGACGCGTCCCAGATCAGCCCCAGCCTGGAAACCGTGTTCCTGACGCTGACCGGACGGGAGTTCCGCGAATGACCACCACCGTACTGACCGAGGCGCCCGCCGTCCGGAGCCGGGCCCTGCACACCTTCGCGGCCATGATGGCGCGCGACGCCCGGGTGCTGCGCCGCAACTTCGTGATGAGCGCCGTACGCATCATCATCCAGCCGCTGCTGTTCGTCTTCGTCTTCGCCTATGTGCTGCCGAAGGTGGGCGGCGGCGGGGCCGGGCCCGGGGGAGAGGCCTTCTCCACCATCATGGTGCCGGGCCTGGTGGGCTCCTCCATGGTCCTCCAGGCCATGGCCGCGGTGACCTTCCCCCTGGTGATGGAGTTGTCCGGGCCCGGCGCCATCGAGGACCGGGCGCTCGCGCCGGTGTCGGTCCGGGTGCTCGGGCTCCAGAAGATCCTCTCCGCCGTCGTCGAGGGTCTGGTGGCCGGCGTCCTGGTCTTCCCCGTCGTCCTGCTGGTGCACGCCCAGGGGCAGGGCCCCGCCGTGTCGGTCGCCAACTGGCCGATGCTCGTCCTCGTCCTGCTCGCGGGCGCGGTGCTGGCCGCCGCGATCGGCATGTACCTGGCCACCCGTATCGACCCGCGCCAGATCCAGGTGCTCTTCACCCTCGTGATGTTCCCGGCGATGATGCTCGGCTGCGTCTACTTCCCGTGGTCGTCGCTGGACGGCACGCCCTGGCTCCAGATCGCCGTGCTCCTCAACCCGATGGTCTACATGAACGAGGGCCTGCGCGCCGTCCTCACACCCCAGGTGGGCCACATGCCGACCTGGGCCTTCCTCACGGCCCTGGCCGTGGGTGCGGCGGCGTTCGTATGGCTCGCCATGCGGTCGTTCGCCCGCCGCGTCACGCAGTAGCGGACACCGGCGGCCCGCCGGTTTCCACCCGACACCCGGAAGGGGAAACACCATGTCCACATCCCGCGACAACCAGGACACCGCGGCCCGGTTCCCGGCCCCGCCCGAGCCGGCCGCACCCGCGGCCCCCGCCGCGCCGCCGGCTCCGGCCGTACCGGAGGCCCCGGCCCCGCCGTCGGCTCCCGCTGCGCCGCGCCCGGCCCGCCCGAAGTCCTCGACGGCCGAGGAGCCGCCGCCGTTCGCCGCCCCGGAGGCTCCGCCGGCCCCCGCGGCGCCCGCCCCGCCGGAGGCCCAACACCCGTAACCGGTACGGGAACCACGCGGACCGCGGGTCGTCGCCCACCGCCGCCCACCGTGCCGAATGGGACACCGCGAACCGGGCACCCGGCCGGCATGGGATTGCTCACGCGCATGGAGAAGACGGTGGAGCACTGGGAAAGCGCGCTGGTCGACAAGGTGCTCGGGAACGACCCGGTCGAACTGTGCGACGACCTGCGACGCGAGTGCGACGACCACGCCGTGGTCGCCGCCCACGACCGGGTGCTCGTCCCCAACGCCTACAAAGTGGAACTCGCCCCCGCCGTGCACGAACAGCTCGGCGAGCGTGAGGCGCAGGTCGGCCAGGAGCTGACCGACGTACTGGCCCGGCACGCCGCGGAACACCACTACGAATGGGCCGGCCCGCTCACCGTCCACGTGACCCGGGCCGGGGGACCCCTCGACGGCCGCTATCGCATATCCAGCCAGGCCATGCCCAACATTCCGGCGGACGCGTTCGACGGGACGCCTCCGGCGGCGCCGCCGGCGTCCGCGGCCCGGGCGTGAAGTCGGCAGGAGAGGACGGACTTTCGCTGGCCTTTGCCCTTTTCTGTCCAACTATGCGGTTATTATGGCGGTTATCTGGGCCGATGCCGCAAGGAGCCACCCCGCTCCCGCCCTTGGCCTGAACCCGCTGTGGCGCCCGCCACCTGCGACGACAGTTTTTGATCTGTGAGGAATGACCGGTGCCGATCGGGGAACCCGGTCCTCAGCATGTCGTCGACATCAGGAAAGGGCGAGTCATGACAACGGCAGCAGTGCGGACTGTGGAGCTCGACCGGGCGGCCGGCACCGACCAGCCGTCGGGCGGAGCAGCGGGCGTTGCCGAGGGACTGCCGTGGGTCGAGGACGCGGGCAAGATCGCCCCCAAGGACGCACGTGAGCTGTCGAAGCTGTTCTTCGACCGGCTCCAGGTCCTCGAAGAGGGCACACACGAATACCAGTACGCGCGCAACACGCTCATCGAGATGAACCTGTCGCTGGTGCGGTTCGCCGCCGGCCGGTTCCGCAACCGCGGCAGCGGCGAGATGGAAGACATCATCCAGGTCGGCACGATCGGCCTCATCAAGGCGATCGACCGCTTCGACCTGTCCCGCGAGGTGGAGTTCACCTCCTTCGCGGTGCCGTACATCGTCGGCGAGATCAAGCGGTTCTTCCGCGACACCAGCTGGGCGGTGCACGTGCCGCGCCGCCTCCAGGAACTGCGGGTCGAAATCGCCAAGGCCAAGGAACAGCTCGCCGGCGTCCTCGACCGCGACCCCACGGTCAAGGACCTGGCCGCCCATCTGAAGATCACCGAGGAAGAGGTCCTGGACGGCCTCATCGCCGCCAACGGCTACGCCGCCGGCTCCCTGGACTCGCCCAACGAGAACTCCGAGGACGGCCCGGCCAACGGCAAGGCCCGGACGGTCGCCGACACCATGGGCGACACGGACCCGGCCATCGAGACCGTCGAGAACCTGCACGCCCTCGCGCCGCTGATCCAGGAACTGGACGAGCGGGAGCGCCAGATCATCGAAATGCGCTTCGGCCAGGAAATGACGCAGTCGAAGATAGGGGAGGCGCTCGGCATTTCGCAGATGCACGTTTCCCGGCTGCTGGCCCGTACTCTCCGCAAGTTGCGCACCGGGCTGTGCGCGGAAGCCTGACGCCTTTCCCGTTCCCGGCATCCCTACGACGAGGAGAGGACAAACGTGCTGATGGCCCACCCCGCGGTGCTGCGGGATCTTGTCGAGCGCTACGAGACGCTGCGGGCCCACCATGCGGAGCAGGGCACCGACGCCTCGCGCCGACGGCTGGAGGACGTGACCTACACGCTGTGCGTCTCCACCGGCACCCGTCGGCCCGAGGACGCCCTCGCCGTCGCCCGGCAGCAGCTCGCGACCACGCCCCACGCGGCGGACACCCTGCGCCAGATGAAGGACGCGGCACCGACGGCCGGTACCGAGGTGCGGCTGACCGCCTGAGCGCGATGACGCTTACGCTCTCCCCTCCCGGACCTGCCGGGAGGGGAGCGGCTTTTTCCTAGCCGCGCAGCGCCTTCTTGAGCGCCTCGCCGAACGCGACGGGGTGCGTGGTCAGACCGACATGCCCGCCGGGGAAGTGCCGGAGCTCCGTACCGAACCGCTCGGCCAGGAAGGCGGCCGCGCGGTAGGGCAGCTCGCCGCGCGAGTCCTGCCCGCAGGCCAGGACGAGCCGGTCCGACAGCGTCTTGAGGCGGTCGAGGTCCGGGGCGTACGTCATGAAGGCGGGAACGATACGGCTGAGGAAGAACGGCAGGCCGGCCAGCGTCCGTTCGGCGCGCGCCGCCGCCTCCGGCGGAAGTCCGGGCGGGGGCGCCGGATCGGCGGTGTCGCCGTCCTTCTTCAGCCCCGCGGCGAACACCGCCATCGCCGGCATGAGTCCCTGGGCGTGGAACGTCTCCTGTACCCGCGCGATGAACGCGCGGTGCTCGGACGCGTCCGGCAGGACCTCCACCACCGGCGGCTCATGCGCCACGACGCGTTCGACGCGGTCGGGGTGGGCGGTGAGCAGGTGCAGGGCGGCGATCGCGCCCGAACTGGAGGCGAAGACCCGGGCGGGCTCGCCGGGCGACAGCAGTTCCAGCAGCCGGAACGCGTCCTCGGCGTGTTCGGCCACCCGCTGCTCGGCACCGGGGTCGTCCAGCGGGCTCCGGGACAGGCCGCGCGGATCGTAGGCCGCGACGGTGTACGTGGCGGCCAGCTCGTCGGCGACGCCGTCGAACGACGCCGCGCCGCCCGTCCCGCCGGGTATCAGCAGCAGCAACGGGCCCCGGCCGCGCACCTCGTAGTGCAGGGTCGCGCCGTTCACGCGCAGACTGCCGGTGGTCGGGTCGGTCATGAGGAGTCTCCTTCTCGGGACGAGGGCCAGTGCTCCAGGAGGGCGTGCAGGGCGTCGAGGGCGCGGTCCCATGAACGCTGCGGCGAGCGCGCGTGCGCGAAACCCCCGGCGGCCTCCAGGGCCACGAAGCCGTGGAAGGTGCTGCGCAGCAGCCGCACCGCGTCGGTCAGGTCCGGCTCGGCCAGGCCGTAGCCGCGCAGCATGCCGTACGTCAGCTCGACCGCGCGCCGCGGGCCGGGCGCCTTCGCGGCCAGCTCGGGATCGATGTCGATCGGGATCTGTGTCGCCGTGTAGCGGCCCGGGTGCTGGTGGGCGTACTCCCGCCAGGCGTTGGCGAACGCGACGAGCGCCTCTTTGCCCGCGCGCCCGGCGGTCGCCTCCGCGATGCGGATCGTCTTCTCGTCCGCCGCCAGCAGCGCGATCCGCCCGCGGAGATCCTCCAGCCCGCGGACGTGCGAGTACAGGCTCGCGTCCTTCACGCCGAGCCGCCGCGCCAGCCGCGACATGGTCACCTGGTCGAGCCCGGCCTCGTCCGCCAGCTCGGCCCCTGCCCGCGTCACCCGCTCCGCCGTCAGTCCGGCCCGCGCCATGTGCCCTCCGTGCCTTCCTCGTTCGCCGGCATTTCCTAGAGGCCTTAGGTTTAGCCTAGGGGGTCTAGGAAAGGCAAGCGAAAAAGCGCCGCACCCCGCCGTGGAGGCGGGATGCGGCGCTCGGAACGAAGGGGGCGGCGCCCGCTACGCGGGAACCGGCTGCGGGCTGTCGCGCTTGGCGCCTTCCTTCAGGACGAGATCGAGCAGACCGGGGAAGCGGCGCTCCAGCTCCTGCGCGCGCAGGGAGTTGACCCGGCGGGTGCCCTCGTCCCGCTGGCTGATGACGCCCGCCTCGCGCAGCACGCGCAGATGGCGGCTGAGGGCGGACTTGGCGATGGGCAGGTCGAAGGTGCCGCAGGGCACCGCCGACTCGCCGGCGAGCCTGAGGACGATGCTCAGCCGGCACGGGTCGGTGAGCGCGTTCATGACGGCGAACAGGTCGAAGTCCCGCTCGTCGGGGTGGAGCAGCGGGGAGGACGTACGGCTGGCCATGCGCCCAGTATCCCCCATCGGGGTCCGGCGCCGAAGAAGCCCATGTTCACTTTTGCGCGAACATGGGCTACTGTCATGATCGCTCGTCCCGGCGCGGCAGGCGGCACGCCGCCGCGTCACCCACCACCCGCCGGCACCGCCGAAAGGACTTCGTCATGCCTTCCCGCACCTCCGCCGCCCCCATCGGCGTCGGCATCATCGGCCTCAGCGCCTCCCGCGGCTGGGCCGCCCGCGCCCACCTGCCCGCGCTCGCCGCCGTACCCGGCTTCGAGGTCCGCGCCCTGTCCGCCAGTACGCCGGAGTCGGCCCGGGCCGCGGGGGAGAAGTACGGCATCCCGCTGGCCTTCGGCAGCGCGGAAGAACTCGTACGGCGCGACGAGGTGGACCTCGTGGTCGTCAACGTCAAGGTTCCGCACCACCGCGAACTGGCCCTGACCGCCTTGGAAGCCGGGAAGATGGTGCTCAGCGAATGGCCGCTGGGCAACGGCCTCGCGGAGGCCGAGGAGCTGGCCGCCGTCGCCGAGGCCAAGGGAATCCGCACCTTCGTCGGCCTCCAGGCCCGCTCCGCGCCCCAGATCCGGTACGTACGCGACCTGATCGCCGACGGGTACGTGGGCGAGGTCCTGTCCACCAGCGTCATCGCCTCCGGACGCGGTTGGGGAGCGGAGTTCGAGCCGGGCGGCGCCTACCTCCTCGACCGCACCAACGGCGCCTCCATGCTCACCATTCCCTTCGGCCACACCATCGACGCCGTGACCATGGCGCTCGGCGAGTTCACCGACCTCGGCGCCACGCTGGCGACCCGCCGCCCGAAGGTGCGCAACCAGGTGACCGGGGAAGCCGCGCGGATGGACGTGCCCGACCAGATCGCCGTCAACGGCGTACTCGAAGGCGGCGCGGTGGCCTCGGTCCACTTCCGCGGCGGCCTGTCCCGCGCCACCAACTTCCACTGGGAGATCAACGGCACCGACGGCGACCTGCTGCTCACCGGGGACTCCGGTCACCTCCAGTTCGGCCAGGTGGCCGTGTACGGCGCCCGTGGCGAGGACACCGCGCTCGCGGAACTGCCGGTCCCCGCCGCGTACTCCACGCTGCCCGCGCTCGCCGGCCGCGACACGGAGATGGCGTACACCGTGGCCCACGCCTACCAGCAGATCCGCGCCGACCTCAGGGACGGCACCCATCACGCACCGGACTTCGCCCACGCCGTACGCCGTCACCGGCTGCTCGACCGCATCGAACGCGCCGCCGGCTTCTGAGAGGACCGCGCGTCCTGGAGGGGCGCGGGTCAGCGGCTCTCCAGCCGCCACCACTGACCCGCGCGGTCCCGGTCCTCCCACTGCTGGACGTTGGCCCCCGGCTCCGTGCTGTCGCCCTCGACCTCCAGCAGCAGGCCGCTGGCGTAGTTGGTCAGCGTGAAGGTGCCGGGCGCGTCGACGTGCTGCTCCAGCAGCCACTCCTGCGCGCCGTAGTTGTTGGCCTTCCACTGCTGGACGTTGGCGCCGTTCTCGGTGGAGGCGCCGGTGACGTCCAGGCGCTTCCCGCTGCCCACGTTGGTCAGATGCCGCAGTCCGCCGCCCGGGTGGACCTCGGTGATCCGCCACAACTGGCCCGGCGAGCCGTCGTCCTCGCCCTGCCGCACGTTCGCCCCGCTGCCCTTGCGGTCGTCCTCGACCTCCAGCAGCAGCCCGCTGCCCACATTGCGCAGCACATACGCCCCCTCGCCGACCGCCGCAAGACCCTCCGCACCACTCACGCCCCGGCCCTTCACCCGTCGTGGCGGCCCACCGCCACCACAGTCGCTCAAGTGTACGAAAAATGCCGTGACGGCCGTGACCGACGTGCCGGGAGACGAGTCGTGCGGCGATGCGCGCCGCAGGTCCGGGGCCCTTCGGGAAGGCCGCTCGAAAACGGTCATGGTGTAGGTCCTGCGTTGACTGGCCCGGAGCCAATATACTCAGCAGGGCTTCGGGAGCTCGTCCCGCACGGGACGGGCCCCGGTCGCGGCTGCCTGGGTCGGGTGATGCGGGGGATCGTCCGACCCGGGCCCAGCCGTGATCCGGCCGCTCCTCCCGGCCCGCATAGGCGGGTGGTGGGGGGAAGGGAGGAGCGGCACACGGAAACGGCGCCATGTCTGGGGGGCTTGGCGCCGTTCTCCTTTGTGGGGGTGACGGCGCGGACGAGGTGTTCGCGGCGGCCCGTGCTCCGGCGCCGTCATCCGTCGAGCGCGATCGCGTTCTTCGCCGCGTCGAGGGCCGCTTCTCCGGCGGCACCGGCCGTGTGCTCCGTGGCCAGGGCCTGGTTGCGGGCCACGAACGGCCGCATCCGCCGCTCGTAGCGGGCGAACGCCGCACCGTGCCCGCCGTCCGCCCGGCCCAGCTCCGCCGCCAGGACGTATGCGCCCACCAGCGCGAGGCTGGTGCCCTGACCGGACAGCGGCGACGCGCAGTACCCCGCGTCGCCGACCAGCGCGACCCTGCCGTCCGTCCAGCGGTCCAGGTGGATCTGGGCCATCGCGTCGCAGTGGAAGTCGGGCGCCTCGTGCATGGCCTTCAGCAACCGGGGCGTCTCCCAGCCCAGATGAGCCAGCCGCTCGGCCATCACGGCCCGCTGCCGTCCGGTGTCCCGGTGATCGAGGCCGATGGGCTCCGACCGGAATCCGACCGTGGCCCTGATCTCGGTGTTGCCGCGCGCCGGATAGACGCACAGGCTCGCGCGGTCGTCGTCCTGGACCCATGTCTGCCAGTCCTCCAGGCCGAGGAAGTTCTCCGTCGTGAACACGGCGACGTACGCTCCGAGATGGCGGACGAACCGCTCTTCGGGACCGAAGGCCAGGGCGCGCACCTTCGAGTGCAGCCCGTCCGCCCCGACGACCAGGTCGAAGTCCCGGGGTTCGGCACGCTCGAAGGCCACCCGGACGCCATTCGCGTGCTGGTCGAGGGCGGTGATCGAGTCCCCGAAGACATAGGCGACGCCGTCCCGCGCCCGCTCGTACAGCAGGTCCGTCAGATCGTCGCGGAGCAGTTCGATGTCGTCACCGTCCAGCCGGCCGCCGCTGAGCGTCATCTCCGTCGAGCGCCACAGCTCGTCGCCGCGCGCGTCGAGCATCGACATCCCGCGCATCCGGGTACGCGCCGCACGCGCGGCGGCCAGCAGGCCCATCCGGTCCAGCACGTCGAGCGCCGCGCCGCGCACGTCGATCGCCTGCCCGCCGGGCCGTACCGCCGGGGCCCGTTCGACCACCGTGGGCGCGTAGCCGTGGTGGCGCAGCCAGTGGGCGAGGGCGAGCCCGGCAACGCTCGCGCCGGAGATCAGCACGGTCCGGGCGGGCGCGGGGGAGGGGGAAACGGTCTGCATCGCGACTCCTCTGTACGGTGTATGCGCGCTGAATGTACGCCGTACGCACAGCCTCGCCAAGTTCCCGAACTGCTCGTTGAGTTGGTGCTGTACTAGCTCAGGAGCGGTCGCTCGCCCGCACTTCCCTGCTAGCCTCTGTACTAGTACAGCTGGCCTCTTCCAGCTGCGTCGACGGCCGTGTAAGGGAGAACACACCGGTGACCGCATCCCGCACCCCGCCCTATCAGCGCATCGTCCACGACATCCGGCGGCGCATCGCGGAAGGTGAACTGGCTCCCGGGGACCGGATACCGTCGACCCGGCAGCTCGCCCGGGACTGGAACGTCGCCCTCGCCACCGCGACCAAAGCGCTGACCGTCCTGCGGCAGGAGGAGACGGTGCACACCCAGGCGCGGGTCGGCACCGTGGTGGCGCCCGTCCCAGGGCGCTCCGGCACGGCCCGGCACACGGACAAGGGGCCCGCACCGGAGCGCGAGTTGAGCCGCGACGGTGTGGTGCGCGCGGCCATCGCCATCGCCGACGCGGAAGGCCTCGCCGCGCTGTCCATGCGGGGCGTCGCCGCGCGCCTGGGGACCGCCGCGATGTCGCCGTACCGCTACGTGAACGGCAAGGACGACTTGGTGCTGCTGATGGCCGACACGGTGTTCGGGGAACTGCCGCGTCCGGCCGGGACCCCGGCCGACTGGCGGGCCCGGCTGGAGGCCGGCGCCCGGGCGTTGTGGGCGCTGCACCGCGCGCATCCCTGGCTGGCCCAGACCGGGTCGCTCACCAGACCGCTGCTGCTGCCCAACATGCTCGCCTACTCCGAGTGGATGCTCAGCGCCCTCGACGGGCACGGCCTCGGCCCGGCGACCATGCTCGATGTCAACGTGCTGCTGTACGCGCATGTGCAAGGCCTGGCAGTCCACCTGGAACGTGAGGCGCAGGCCCGCGGCGCCACGGGGCTGTCGGACGAGCAGTGGCTCGACACCCAGGCCGACGCGCTCACCCGGCTGATCGCTTCCGGCGCCTACCCGACCTTCGCGCGGGTCGTCGAGGGCTGCGGTACGGCCGGGTACGACCTGGATCTCGACGCCCTCTTCGCGCTCGGACTGCGGTCGCTCCTCGACGGGGTCTCGGCGCTCGTCGACGCCGCGCGGACCGGCCGTCGGCTCACCCCGTGAGCGCCTCGGCCACGCACGCCGCGCCTTCGAGGCGCAGCAGTTGTTCCTTGCGGCGCAGGCCGCCCGCGTAGCCGGTGAGGGTGCCGTCGGCGCCGATGACGCGGTGGCAGGGGCGGACCACCAGGAGCGGGTTGCGGCCGATGGCGGTGCCCACGGCGCGGACCGCGGCGCGCGGGGCGCCGATGCGGGTCGCGATGTCGCCGTAGGTGAAGGTCTCGCCGTACGGGATCTCCTCCAGGGCCTGCCAGACGCGCTGCTGGAAGGGGGTGCCGCCGGGGACGTACTCGATGTCGAAGCGGGTGCGTCCGCCCTCGAAGTAGGCGGTGAGCTGGGCGGCGATCTCCGTGAAGGCCGCCGGGGCGTGCATCCAGCCGGGCCGGACCGTGGCGGCGCCCTTCTGCTCCGGCACGGACAGGGAGGCCAGCGCCGTGCCGCCCGGCGCGGTGGCGGACGGCTCACCCACCAGCAGCAGGTCGCCGAGCGGGCTGGCGAGTGTGGTGTGGACCGTCGTGGCCGTCATGGTCCGGCCCCTTTCTCTGTGCTCCCGTGCCGTTCACCGGCTCATCCGTCACCTTCCACTGTGCGGTGGCGCGGGCCCCGCGGCTGGCGGGAATCGGACGTCGCGTCCCCGCCGGTGCGACGGCTCCGCAGCGTACCCCGGTACGGGGCCGAGACGCCGGGTGCTCCGGTCCGGCTCCCGTTTCCGCTGCCCGCGGGCGCCATGACCGGCCGCCGTCCTGGGCAGGATGACCAGGGAGATCTTCGGCCGGCCGGGCCGCGGCGCGCCGGGGGAGGCCGGGCGCGGCCGGGCGGGGGAGCGGTCGGGGGCTCCGGCGCACCCGTTACGATCGGCGGCATCGTGGCCGTCGCCGGGAGGAAGAGATGGGCCTGTTCCGCCGAGGACCGAAGCGGGATCCGCGCGAAGCCCCGCGCGACGGGGAGTTCTCCTTCTTCTCCGAGCGGGAGGGCGGCGTTTTCCGGTCACAGGTCCGGCAGGCGTTCGCCGAGCGCGGCCTGGAGGTCACGGTGTACGCCGGCGTGGTCGCCGACTCCGCCGGCCGGCAGTTCGGGCTCGGCAACCTCGCCGCGGTCTGCCACCGCGACCGGCGCGGCGAGCGGGTCTGGGCCGGCATGATCCGCGATCACGTGGGCAAGGTGCTGCGCACGATGGACGGGCCGCAGCCGATGGAGACCCTGGCGGAGGACGAGATCCGGGCCCGCCTGTTCCCGCGGGTGGTCGCCGAGGAGACGCTGCCGCCCGCGGACTCCTTCCGGTACGGGCGGGCGCCCGCCCCCGGGCTGCGCGAGGTGCTCGCCCTGGACCTGCCCGAGGCCGTGCAGATGCTCAGCGAGGACTCGCTGACGGACCTCGGCGAGGTGCCCGAGCTGCGGATCAGGGCGCTGAACAACCTGCGCGCCCTGCCGGTCGAGGGCCACGAGACGGTACGGCGCGGTGACGGCTCGTCCTTCGAGGTGGTGCTGGGCGACTCGTTCTTCACCGCCAGCCGGGTGCTGGTCCTGGAGGACCTGGTCCAGCGGATCACGGGTACGCCGCTGACCGCGGACGGCGCGCTGGTCGCCCTCCCTTTCCGGCACCAGCTGGCCTTCCACCCCATCCGCGACCCGCAGGTCGTGCCGGCCCTCCAGGCGATGGCGCAGTTCGCCGCGGCCGGCCACGAGGACGCGGCGGGGGCGATCAGCCCCAATGTGTTCTGGTGGCGGCGCGGCGAGATGACGCGGCTGAGCGAGCCGGACGGCGAAGGGCTGCGGGTGGTCGTGGACGTGGAGTTCCAGGACATGCTGGAGCGGCTGGTGGACGATGAGGCCTGAGGAGGGGGAGGGGCGCGGCCGGGGCCGGCCCGTATGAGGACGGTGTCGTGCGCCCGCGGAAAAAATATTCGGGAAATTCCGCCCCGAAGGGGAACCCCAAGCCCCCTCCGCTCGTTCCACTAGGTGAGGCCCCGCGTCATCCCCCGTGCGCGGGGCCTCACCAGCTGCACCGCGCACCACCGGCCGTGCCTCACTCGCCCAGCCGCGCCCGCTCCTCCTCGGTGAACAGCCGCGAGCGGATCAGGAAGCGCACCCCCTCCGGCGCTTCGAGTGAGAAGCCTCCGCCGCGCCCCGGCACGACATCCACCGTCAGGTGGGTGTGCCGCCAGCGCGCGAACTGCTCCGCCGACATCCAGAAGTCCACCGCCTCCGCCACCCCGGCCACGGACAGCCGCCCGAGCAGCACGTCCGACGCGCCCGTACGGAACTCGCCCGCCGGGTAGCACATCGGCGAGCTGCCGTCGCAGCACCCGCCGGACTGGTGGAACATCAGCGGACCGTGCGCGGCGCGGAGCGTGCGGATCAGCTCCTCGGCCGCCGGGGTGAGCGCGATGCGCTCGGTGCGGTGTTCCGGGTCCCTGGCATGCGTGGTGTCCATGGCGTCCATCAGGAGGGTCCCGCCTTCCCGGACGTGCGGCTGCTCATGTGCCACTCCTTCGCCGTCGGCCGTGCTCCTCACCGTACGCGCGGGGTCAGTGGACGGACAGGCCGCCGTCCACGAACAGCGACTGCCCGGTGACGTACGCCGAGGCGCGGCTCGCCAGGAAGACCGCGGCGCCCGCGAAGTCGGAGGCGAGGCCGTTGCGCCCGACCATGGTGCGGGCGGCCAGCGCCGCCACCTGCTCCGGATCGGACGACAGACGGGTGTTCAGCGGGGTGGGGACGAAGCCGGGCACGAGCGTGTTGCAGGTGACGCCGTACGGGGACCACGCCTCGGCCTGGGAGCGGGCCAGCGACTCCAGCCCGCCCTTGGACACCCCGTACGCGCCGCTCCGGACGAACGCCCGGTGCGCCTGCTGGGACGTGACGTGGATGATCCGCCCGAAGCCCCGCTCGGCCATGCCGGGGCCGAACCGCTGCCCGAGCACGAAGGGCGCCTCCAGGTTCACCGCCATCGTGGTGTCCCACACCGCGTCGTCCAGCTCGCCCATCGGCGGCCGCAGGTTGACCCCGGCACAGTTGACGAGGATGTCGGGCTCACCGAAGATTCCGGCCGCCTCCTCGGCCGCCGCGCGCGTGGCCTCCCGGGTGCCGAGGTCGGCGCTCACCCAGGCGGCCCGGCCACCGTCGGCCGCCAACTCATCCGCGGTGGCGGCGAGTTCCGCCTCCCTGCGGGCCACGATCACGACGCTCGCGCCGGCGCGGGCGAGGGCACCGGTGACGGCCCGGCCGATGCCGGAACTGCCGCCGGTCACCACGGCGACCAGTCCGTCCAGCGAGAACAGGGACGAGAGATAGCTTTCCGAAGTCATTGCCGCACCCTAGACGGCAGGTCACGGGCCGCAGCGGCCGGGGCGGGGGCACGGACCGCGCACCGCGCGAGGCGCCCGCCTGATCAGGGGGTGCCGTCTTCCGGAGGCACCCGCCCCGGCTCCACGAGCGCGGCCAGTCCGTCCAGTACGCGCCCGAGGCCGAACGTGAACGCGTGCTCCGGGTCGTACGCGCTGTGGTGCGCTTGCCCCGCGGCGCTGCCGATGCGGGCCGCGCGGGGATAGCGGGACGGATCGAAAACCGTGGCCAGGACCGGGGCGTGGGTGGCCCACCACTGTTCGTCGGTCAGTGCGCTGTCCCGGACCGCGGCGTGTGCCCGGAATTCCGCGCGGGCGACGGACTCCACGAAGCCGAGCAGGTACGTGAGCGCGGCGTCCGCCGTCACGTCGTCCAGGCCGAGCCCGTCGAAGGCGGCCAGTTCGTGTTCGTACTTGGCCATGACGCCGGGACCGAGCGGCGGGCGGGAGACCGGCAGTTCCGCCACCCAGGGATGGCGCCGGTACAGCGCGCGGTTCTCACGCGCGACCCCCTCCAGCCGGGCCCGCCACGGCATGCCGTCGTGCGCGCCGCGCGGCATCCGCAGATACGCGGCGTCCAGCATCAGGTCGAGCAGCGCCGCCTTGCCCGGTACGTACGTGTAGAGCGTCATCGGTGTGACGCCGAGCCGCTGCGCGACGCCGCGCATGGTCAGCCCGTCCAGCCCGTCCGCGTCGGCGAGCGCGGTGGCGGCCTCGATGACGGCGTCGATGCTCAGCGCCTGCCGGGGGCCGCGCCGGGGCGGTCCGCTGCCGGGCTCCCGCCACAGCAGGCGCAGGGTGCGGGCCGCGTCGGCGCCCGGTTCGTCGGTCATGTGTCCCGTCCTGTCCGCGTGCCCCTGTCCGCGGGGCGGTCGCCGTAACTCTGTACGCCGTATAGAGTACGCCGTACGCGGAAAGTGTGGCAGAGTACGGGGACGCCGTCGAGGCCGTGGCCGCCGCCCGCCCCGCCGCCGCTCCCTTTCCCGCCCGGCCGTCGCCGCCGGGCCGCCGTACGCGAGGAGAAGGAATCCCCCATGCCTGCCGACCCCTCCGGCTTCCAGCCGTCCGCCGCGGACCTGCACCACGTCATCGAGGTACGCGGCGCGCGGGAGAACAACCTGGCCGATGTGTCCCTGGATCTGCCCAAGCGGCGCCTCACCGTCTTCACCGGGGTCTCCGGGTCGGGCAAGTCCTCGCTCGTCTTCGGAACCATCGCCGCCGAGGCGCAGCGGCTGATCAACGAGACGTACACCGCGTTCGTCCAGTCGTTCATGCCCAGCATGGGCCGCCCGGACGTGGACGCGCTGCGCAACCTGAGCGCCGCCATCATCGTCGACCAGGAGCGGATGGGCGCCAACTCCCGCTCCACGGTGGGCACCGCGACCGACGCGTACACCATGCTGCGCATCGTCTTCAGCCGCCTAGCCACCCCGCACATCGGCACCTCCTCCGCCTTCAGTTTCAACAGCGCCGAGGGCATGTGCCCCGCGTGCGAGGGCCTGGGCCAGGTGTCGGAGATCGACGTGGACCAGCTCGTGGACCGCGAGCGCTCCCTGGAGCAGGGCGCCATCACGGTGCCCAACTTCGCCGTCGGCTCCTGGTACTGGCAGGTCATGGCGGGCTCCGGATTCTTCCCCGTGGACAAGAAGCTCAAGGACTTCACCGAGCGGGAATGGCAGGACTTCCTGCACAAGCCCGCGACCAAGGTGAAGGAGGGCACGCTCAACACGACGTACGAAGGGCTCGTGACCAAGGTCCGGCGGCTGTTCCTGGGCAAGGACCGGGACGCGCTGCAGCCGCACATCCGGGCCTTCGTCGACCGGGCCGTGGCCTTCACCGGGTGCCGCGCCTGCGACGGCACCCGGCTGAGCGCCGCGGCCCGGTCCGCCACCATCGACGGCGTCAGCATCGCCCAGTGCTCGGCGATGCAGATCAGCGACCTGGCCGCGTTCCTGCGCTCGGTCGAGGACCCCTCCGTGGCGCCGCTGCTCGCCACCTTGCGGCACCTGCTCGACTCCCTCGTGGAGATCGGCCTCGGCTACCTCTCGCTCGACCGCCCGGCCGGCACGCTCTCCGGCGGCGAGGCGCAGCGCGTGAAGATGGTGCGCCACCTCGGCTCCAGCCTCAGCGACGTCACCTACGTCTTCGACGAGCCGACCACCGGCCTGCACCCGCACGACGTCCAGCGCATGAACGATCTGCTGCTGCGCCTGCGCGACAAGGGCAACACGGTCCTCGTCGTCGAGCACAAGCCCGAGGTCATCAGCATCGCGGACCACGTGGTCGACCTGGGGCCGGGCGCCGGTACGGACGGCGGGCGGATCTGCTACTCGGGGGACGTGGCCGGCCTGCGTGCCTCCGGGACACTGACCGGGCGCTATCTGGGGCACCGGGCGCGGCTGCGCGAGCGGGTGCGCACACCGCGCGGCGCCCTGGCGATCGAGGGCGCTGACCTGCACAACCTGCGAGATGTGCGCGTGGACATACCCCTGGGCGTGCTCACCGTCGTCACCGGCGTCGCGGGCTCCGGCAAGAGTTCGCTCATCCACGGGTACGTCGCCGGACGCGAGGGCGTCGCCGTCGCCGACCAGTCGCCGATCCGCGGCTCGCGCCGCTCCAACCCGGCCACCTACACCGGTCTGCTCGGCCCGATCCGTACCGCCTTCGCCAAGGCCAACGGCGTCAAGGCGGCCCTCTTCAGCGCCAACTCGGAAGGCGCCTGCCCGCACTGCCACGGCATCGGGCTCGTCTACACCGACCTCGCGATGATGGCCGGGGTGGCGTCGGTGTGCGAGGAGTGCCAGGGCAAGCGCTTCACGCCGAAGGTGCTCACCTACCAGCTGCGCGGCAAGGACATCAGCGAGGTGCTGGCGATGTCCGTCGCCCAGGCGTACGACTTCTTCCCGACCGGTCAGGCGCACGCCGTCCTGGGGCGGCTCAACGACGTGGGGCTGGGATATCTGCGCCTCGGCCAGCCGCTCAACACCCTCTCGGGCGGCGAGCGGCAGCGCCTCAAGCTGGCCACCCACATGAACGAAAAGGCCACGACGTACGTCCTGGACGAGCCGACCACCGGCCTGCACATGGCCGACGTGGACCAGCTGCTCGCCCTGCTGGACCGCCTGGTGGACGACGGTAACACGGTCGTCGTCATCGAGCACCACCAGGCGGTGATGGCGCACGCGGACTGGATCGTGGACCTCGGGCCCGGCGCCGGACACGACGGCGGCCGGGTGGTTTTCACGGGCACGCCCGCCGAACTGGTGGCCAAGGGGGAGACGCTGACGGCCCGGCATTTGCGGGAATACGTCGAGGGGTGAATTCCGGGGCCGATGGCCGGGGGCGGTGCGTGAACGGAACACGTAAAGCAACCAGTTGGACGCCACTGATGTCCCATCCGCGCCGTCCAACTGGTTGCGGTTGACCCGGTTTTCGGGCCATCGCAGAGTGGAGCGACCGGTCCCGGAATCGCGGGAATTCAGCCGGTTGTATTCCGGTTCCGATGCGCCGCAGCCGATTCCGATGCGCAACCGCATCCGCATCCTGACGCGCATCCGGTCCCGATGTGAAGGGCGCGGTTTTCCATCGCGTGCGTCGGCACGGCTTTCCCGGTCCTTCCGGAAGCCCGCGCATCGCCGATTCGAGGGGGTAAGGATGAACGGTCAGGTTCGTCCGGGTCCGGCATTTCCCGGCCCGGGAAAACTCCCCGCCCGTTTCCCCACCCCTCGCCGCGCCTTTCCCCGCCCGTACACCACGGGCCGAACCGACTCGGCGCCGGCCAACGGCCTCCCTCCGTCCGGGGCCGGCGCCGTCCACGAGGTGCGCGGCCACCTCGTATCCGCCGCCGTCGCCGCGCTCCGCCAGGGCGGCGGCCCGCAGCCGACGACGGAGAAAGGGGTACCGGGATGACGCAGCCGGACACCAGGACGAGCCGGCCGGACGCCCGTCCGGCCCACCCCGAGCAGACGCCCGCCCACCTCCGGCGGGACCGCTTCGATCCGGTACCCGAACTCCGGCGGCAGGTCCGGGAGGCACCGCTCGTGGTGGCCGACGTCGAGTTCGGGATCTTCGGCCGGGTGAAGTGGGTGGCCACCGGTGAGGCCGAGGTACGGGAGGTACTGGGCGACCAGAAACGTTTCAGCAACCGGCTGCCCGACGACGAGGGGGAGAAGTCCGGAACCCCCGCCGCACCCGGCAACCTCCTGCAGTGCGATCCGCCCGACCACACCCGCCTCCGCCGCATGGTGGCACCGGAGTTCACGGCGCGGCGGACCCGGCGGCTGGAGCCGCGCATCACCGCGATCGTCGAAGAGAGCCTGGACATCATGGAGCGCGTCGGGCCGCCGGCCGACTTCATGCGGAACTTCGCCTGGCCCGTGGCGGGGCTGATCACCTGCGAGCTGCTGGGCATTCCCCGCGACGACCGGGCGGAACTGGCCCGCTACCTCGACATCTCCCAGGACGAGTCCGCGCCCCCGGAACAGCAGGCGGCCGTCGGCAAGGCCTACTGGGCGTACATGACGCGGCTCGCCAAGCGGCAGCGCCGCAGCCCCGGCGACGGCCTCTTCGGCCACGTGGTGCGCGAACACGGCGCGGACATCAGCGACGACGAACTGGCCGGTGTCGGCGCGACCTTCGTGTCCGACGGCTTCCTCCAGGTCTCCAGCATGCTGGGGCTGGGCGCGCTGGCGCTGCTGGACCACCCCGGCCAGCTCCGGCTGCTGCGGGAGCGGCCGGAGCTGATCGACCGGGCCGTGGAGGAACTGCTGCGCTACGTCACCGTCATCCACACCGTCTCGCCCCGCACCGCCCTGGAGGACGTGACCATCGGGGACCAGGTGATCAAGGCGGGCGAGATGGTGGCGTGCTCGCTGTTCGCCGTCAACCGGGCGCAGGGCGGGCGCGAGGCGGACGCGTTCGACATCACCCGCGAGTGTGCCCCGCACATGGCCTTCGGCCACGGCATGCACCACTGCGTCGCCGCGCCGCTGGTCAAGCTGGAGATGCGCATCGCCTACCCGGCGCTGCTGCGCCGGTTCCCCGCGCTGCGGCCGGCGGTGGCGCCGGACGGGATCCGCTTCCGGTCCGCGCAGACGCGGCAGTTCAGCCTGGACGCGCTGCCCGTCGGCTGGTGAGGGCTCCGGCTGCGGAAGGTCCCGGCCGCTGACGATCGAGGAGACAACATGCCGCAGGACACCTCGCACCGGTTCGAACGGGCGCCCAGGGCCGCCTTCGGCCCCGACGCCTACACCCGCGAGCTGCACGGGAAAGCGCCGATCAGCAAGGTCGAGATAGGCCCGATACGCGACTCGGACGCCGGCCGCGCGTCGGTCTGGCTGGTCACCGGCTACCACGAGGTGCGCCAGGTCCTCGGCGACCACGTACGGTTCGGCAACGGCTTCGCCTCCGGCCCGGTGTACGGGACCCCGAGCCGCTTCCGGCCGCCGGAGGTCGTCGGGCACCTGATGGACTACGACCCGCCCGAGCACACCCGTCTGCGCCGGATGCTGACCCCGGCGTTCACGGTCCGGCGGATGCGGCAGCTGGAACCCCGTATCGAAGCGGTCGTGGCGCGGTGCCTGGACGGTGTGGCCAAGGCCGGGCAGCCCGCCGACCTCGTGGAACGGTTCGCCCGCCCGGTCTCGGGCGAGGCGCTGTGCGAACTGCTCGGGGTGCCGCGCGACGACCGTACGGACTTCGTCCGCCGCGTCCAGTGGCAGCTCGAACAGGACCGGCCGCGCAGGCAGCGGGCCGACGCCGGCGAGTCGTACCTGCGCTACCTGGGCGCCATGGTGCGCCGCCGGCGCAAGGACCCCGACGACAGCTTCATCGGAACGCTCGTACGCGAGCACGGCGACCACATCACCGACGAGGAGCTGCGCGGCGTCTGCGGCGTGATGATGCTCGCCGGGCTCGACAACGTGTCCGGCATGATCAGTCTGGGCATCCTCGTCCTGCTCCAGCACCCGGACCAGCTCGCCGCGCTGCGCGCCGGCCCCGCGTCCGCGGACCGTGTCGTGGAGGAACTGCTGCGCTACCTGTCGGTGGCCCACGCGCCGCAGCGGCGGATCGCCCTGGAGGACGTCACCGTGGCGGGCCAGGTGATCAAAAAGGGCGAGCAGGTCCTGTGCTCGCTCCAGATGGCCAACCGCGACCCGGCCTTCCTCCCGGATCCCGACCGCTTCGACGCCACCCGCGACCCCGCACCCCACGTCGCCTTCGGCCACGGCATCCACCACTGCATCGGCGCCGCGATGTCCAGGATGGAACTGCGCATCGCCTACCGCGCCCTGTGGAACCGCTTTCCCGGGCTGCGGCCGGCCGTCCCCGTGGAGGAGATCGCGTACCGGACCAACGCGGTGGCGGACGGGGTGGTGGAGCTGCCGGTGGAGTGGTGACGCGTGCTCCGCGCCCGCCGCTCGGCGTCCCGGCCGCCGGCCGGGTGACCCGCGTCTCACCTGCCCGGGGCCGCTTGCCTATGCAACTCGTTGCATAGCAGGATCGGGGTATGGCGCTCGAACACGCGATCCTCGTCTCCCTGCTGGAGAAGCCCGGCTCCGGCTATGAGCTGGCCCGGCGGTTCGAGCGGTCCATCGGCTACTTCTGGACCGCCACCCACCAGCAGATCTACCGCGTCCTCAAGCGCATGGAGAACGACGGCTGGGTGGATGTCCGCGAGGTCCCGCAGCAGGCGCGGCCGGACAAGAAGGAGTACTCCGTCGCCGCCCTCGGCCGCGACGCCCTGTCCCGGTGGCTGCACGAGCCGATCGAGCCCGAGAGCGTACGGCACGACCTCGCCGTGAAGATCCGCGGCGCGGCCTTCGACGACCCGGCCGCGCTGATCCGCGAGGTCGAACGGCACCACCGGGCGCACACCGACCGGCTCGCGCACTACCTCGCGGGGGAGCGGCGCGACTTCACCGGCCCCGAAGCACCCGCGGCGCCCGATGCCGGGCAGCAGCTCCAGCACGTCGTCCTGCGCGGCGGCATCGCGTACGAGCGGATGACGATCGCCTGGCTGGAGGACGTGCTCGCCACGCTCCACCGCCTGCGGAGCGAGGGGTGAGGGCCGGACCGTCCGCGCCGGCCGGCCGCACGTCCCGGCGCGCGCCCGGCGGTCCGTAGCGCACCCGCCCCCGCCCCCGTACACCCCAGCTTCCTCCCCGACCCTCACCCGACCCCGAAAGGCGCGTCCCATGGCCGACCCGCTGCTCTTCAACCCCCGCACCTACGACCCGGCGCACTTCGACCCCGAGACCCGCAGGCTGCTGCGCGCCACCGTCGACTGGTTCGAGGACCGCGGCAAGCGCAAGCTGATCGAGGACTACCGCTCGCGGGCCTGGCTGGCCGACTTCCTCGCGTTCGCGGCGAAGGAGAAGCTGTTCGCCACCTTCCTCACCCCGGCCTCCGCCGCCGACGGCCACCCGGAGAAGCGCTGGGACACCGCCCGCATCGCCGCCCTCAACGAGATCTTCGGCTTCTACGGCCTCGACTACTGGTACGCCTGGCAGGTCACCATCCTCGGCCTCGGCCCGGTCTGGCAGAGCGACAACACCGCCGCCCGCGCCCGGGCGGCCGAACTCCTCGACCAGGGTGAGGTGTTCGCGTTCGGGCTCTCCGAGAAGGCGCACGGCGCCGACATCTACAGCACCGACATGCTGCTGGAGCCCGACGGCGACGGCGGCTTCCGCGCGAGCGGTGCCAAGTACTACATCGGCAACGGCAACGCCGCCGGACTCGTCTCCGTCTTCGGCCGCCGCACCGACATCGAGGGCCCGGACGGCTACGTCTTCTTCGCCGCCGACAGCCGCCACCCGGCGTACCGCCTGGTGAAGAACGTCGTCGACTCCTCCAAGTACGTCAGCGAGTTCCGCCTCGACGACTACCCCGTCGGCCCGGACGACGTCCTGCACACCGGCCGCGCCGCCTTCGACGCCGCGCTGAACACCGTCAACGTCGGCAAGTTCAACCTCTGCACCGCCTCCATAGGCATCTGCGAGCACGCGATGTACGAGGCCGTCACCCACGCCCACAACCGCATCCTGTACGGCCGTCCCGTCACCGCTTTCCCGCACGTGCGCCGCGAGCTGACCGACGCCTACGTGCGCCTGGCCGGGATGAAGCTGTTCAGCGACCGCGCCGTGGACTACTTCCGCTCCGCCGGGCCCGACGACCGCCGCTACCTGCTCTTCAACCCGATGACGAAGATGAAGGTGACCACCGAGGGTGAGAAGGTCATCGACCTCATGTGGGACGTCATCGCCGCCAAGGGATTCGAGAAGGACACCTACTTCGCCCAGGCCGCCACCGAGATCCGGGGGCTGCCGAAGCTGGAGGGCACGGTCCACGTCAACCTCGCGCTGATCCTGAAGTTCCTGGGCAACCACCTGCTGAACCCGGCCGCGTACGAGCCCGTGCCCACCCGCCTGGACGCGGCCGACGACGCGTTCCTCTTCCGCCAGGGCCCGGCCCGCGGCCTGGGATCCGTGCGGTTCCACGACTGGCGCCCCGCCTTCGACGCGTACGCCGCGCTGCCCAACGTCGCGCGCTTCCGCGAACAGGCGGACGCGCTGTGCGAGTTCGTCACCACCGCCGCGCCCGACGAGCAGCAGAGCCGCGACCTCGACCTGCTGCTCGCCGTCGGCCAGCTCTTCGCGCTGGTCGTGCACGGCCAGCTGATCCTGGAACAGGCCCGCCTGACCGGCCTGGACGAGGACGTCCTGGACGAGCTGTTCGCCGTCCTCGTCCGGGACTTCTCCGCGTACGCCGTCGAACTGCACGGCAAGGACTCCGCCACCGACGCCCAGCAGCGCTGGGCCCTGGCCGCGGTCCGCCGCCCGGTCGTCGACGAGGCCCGCTCGGCCCGCGTCTGGGAGCGCGTGGAGGCGCTGTCCGGGACGTACGAGATGGCGCCGTAGCACCGCGGGGGAGCGGCCCCGCCCGTACGTCGGATACTCGACGTGGGCGGGGCCGTCATCGTGGACGGGGCCGACGGGCATCCGTGACCAGGGAGGTGGACGATCGTGACCGAGGCGATCCGAGGGTGGATCCTGACCCACCGCGCGCGCCCGTTCCTGGAGCTGCTGTCGCGCTATGCCGGGTACGACTTCGACGCGACGGACTGGGCCGCCGTCGAGGCCGGCGTGAAGGCCACCGACGCCGCGGACGCCGACGGCTGGTACTCGTACCCGCTCGTCGGCCGCTGCGACACCCTGGAAGTGCGGCTGGCGAACACCGTCGGCGGCGACGAGCTGTCGGTGGTCATCGTGGGGGCGGGGACGTACGAGATGTGTCTGCGCGCCGACACGCTGCTGACGGCGTTCGCCACGGATTGAGGCGGGCCCGGTGCGGGCCTCACGGGCGAGTTTTGGTCAAAGTTTTCCCGAACCCCGCGTTTCACGTGGGTATCCGGCATGCTCAGCACCACCAGGGCGGCCGTGGGGGGCGCCCGCAGAGCAAGGGGGAATTCCAGTGAGCCCATTGACGAAGCGCGCCAGACTCGCCGCGGCCGTCGCCGCACCGCTCCTCCTGTCGGGAGCCACGCTCACCGCGACGGCGCCCGCGGCCAGCGCCGCGCCCACCGGTGCGGAGGCGTGTACCCACCCCAGCTGGTCGAACAAGTCGCCCGGCAAGGGCACGGCCAAGGGCGCCGACGCCAAGGTCCGCACCGGCCCCAGCGAGGACTGCGGGGTCACCGCCACGGTCGGCACGTCCGTCGTGCTCCAGTACCACTGCTGGGTGAAGAACTCCGCGGGCAACAAGTGGACGCACGTCCGTATCGACGGTACGCAGATCAACGGCTGGGTCTACAACGGCAACCTGGACGACGGCGGGTCCGTCCACCCGGACAACAAGTGCTGAGGGACAGCTGACCGACGCTTCTCCTGAAGGCCGCGCACCGCACGGGAACAGCGGCGGTGTGGCCCGGGAGGGCGGTGGTTCCGGGGGCGCCGCGGCCGGTGGCCGCGGCGCTGCCGTTCGGGCGCCGTACCTGGCAGCCGATCGTCGGGGCCCGGCCCGAGTGGGCGGGGCGGACCGGGCGGGCGGGGCGGGGCGCCGGGCCGAGCCCGATGACCTCTTGATCCGTCCGTAGTATCAACTGTCGAACCATTGCGCGGAATATCATCCGACCGGTTGGGGTGGCACGGTCGAAACGCCATGACATAGGTTCAAAAACGGTCACTTGGCGATCTGGAGCGTTCTTTCGCGAAGGTTTCATTGATTCGTGAACCTTCTGCTTCGTCTTCGCGTGCGGGGTCCGTAAGCTGCCAGCAGTCCCCGCCGCAGGCCCGCCGTCCGGACCGCGCCACCCACTGGAGCAGCCGAGGAGTTGACCGCCATGGACACCCGGTGCCCGGAGCAGAAGGAGGGCTGCCGGATCGTCCGTCCGGTGGGCGAACTCGACCTGGCGACATCGGCCGCACTCCGCGACGAGCTGAGAGGGAACGATGCTGCACCCTCGGCCCGCGTCATCGCCGACCTGCGGCGCGTGACCTTCATCGACAGCAGCGGGCTGGAGGAACTGCGCACCGCGCAGGCGCGGTGCGAGGCGGTCGGCGGCTGGCTGCGCCTGGTCTACGACCACCGTTCCATCGATCTGCTGCTGCAACTGACCGGGCTGGAGCAGCAGTTCCCCCGGTACGCCGACGTCGACGACGCCCGGAACGGCCGCCCCTCGCTGCCCTGTCCCCCGGCGCCCCGGTGACGAGGGACCGGTGAGCGTGGACTGACGACCGCTCCGGACGCCTGCCCGTTCAGGATCCGGGCGGCCCCGCGTTCACCGGATACGTCGGCGGCCAGGCGGGGCGGTCCGCGACCGGCAGGCTGGCCAGGGCCCGGGTGACGCTGGGGAAGACGGCCAGCACCTCTCTGCTTCCGGTGCTGTCCAGCGTCCACAGCACACGGCGGCCCACGCACGCCAGCAGCAGGCGGCCGCCCCGGCGGCTGAGCAGCCAGTGCAGTCCCAGCAGGCAGTTCAGGCCGCGGGAATTGCAGTAGACCAGCGCCGAACAGTCCAGAACCACGTACCAGTAACCGGCGTCGACATGGCCGCCCATCGTCGTACGGAAATACTGCTCCCCGAGGTGGTCGAGGGCCCCGCTGACGCGTATCACCGCGCACGCGTCGCAGTCGGCGACCATGTTGACCAGCAACCCGTCAGCGTGCGGCATATCGCACCTCCGAGCGGCGTCCGCTCCAACACCCCATGAGCCGGGCAGAACACGCTATCCGTAGGCGGGCGGGGGTACCAGGCACGGCCGTCCCGGGGACCGGCCCTTGCGCCACCCCGGAAATTGGGGGGCGCGGGGGCCGGTCGTCCCGGCGCGCACCGCCAGAAGGTCCCTCAGCCGCCGTGCGGCCGTGTGGCCCCGAACACGGCGTTCCGGCGGGTGCCGAGGCGGCGGGCGCCGTTACGGGAGGAACGGCCCCCGGCCGCCAGGCGTGCGGCGCCGGGCCCGGGTGCGGGCAGCAACGCGAACGGTCGCGCGAGCGGCACCAGCTGCAACACGCGGTACACGCACCGGGGCGGCTGGCGCAGATAGGTTTCCCCGCCGTGCGCGGCCACGCGGGACCGTACCTCGCACAGCCACTGCAGACCGCTGCAGTCGAAGAAGGTGACCTCGCTCAGATCCAGCACCACCGTGCGCACGGCGGGCGACGACACCTGGGGGAGGGCGGGGGCGAGGCGCTGGGCCAGCTCCAGGTCGAGATCGCCGCGCACCCACAGCAGCAGCGTCTCCCCGTCCCGCCGCGCGCGCCAGCACGGCCCGTCGCCCCGGCGGTACGGTCCGGTGATCCACCCGAGCTGCCCGCGGTCCTGCCGCCACCATCGGCGGCCGGAAAGCGTGAGCCGGCGCGCGGACGTGCCGCGGCCACGGAAGTAGCGTGAGCAGAGACCGGTCACAGGCGTCTCCTCCGTCGGTGGACGTGCCCCGCCCTTGGCGGGGACGGCCGGGCAGCCGCGGCCGAGCGCAGTGGGCGGGCCGACGCCTTCCAGGGCGTCGCGTCGGCCCCGTCCGTCGGCCTCATCCGGTGTGATGCCCTCGATTCCGCACGGACAAGCACCCGCCACGAAGCCGTCCCACCGGAGGCACGCGTAACCCGGACACCTGAGCGGCCGCCCGGCCACTGTGCGACGCGGCCGTCGGGCGGCCGTTCGGGCGGCCCGAGCCAGTGCGGGTGCGCGGACGGGGAGCGGCTGATCCGGAGCCGGGGCGGGGGCGGGACCGCCTGATCCGGGGCCGGTGCCGGGTCGGGAGCCTTTGGTCCCGGCACTGGCTCCTGTTCCCGTTCCCGTTCCCGCTCCCGTACGGGAACCCGTGCCGGCGCCGCCGGTGCTCGTGGCCGTTGGCGCGGCCGGACGTACCCGAGCGGCGGTGTGGACTTCCGGGGACACGACCCGACTTCCGTGCGTGGCTGTCATTCGAACCGGGCATGAGTGGTACAGACCAACCGTCACGAACCGGCCACCGAGGCGCGACCCAAGGGGGCCGACCGGCCCTTGGGGGGAGTGAGCCGAACGTTGCGTACCCGTCGCGCCCGCGTCCGGACCACGCGTGTCGAATACCTCTTACCCCACGCCCGGGAAACGGTCTTCTGGGCCCGATGGCTGACCGCCGCCTTTCTGACCCGGAACCCCGTCGGCGGAGCCGCGTCCGGCGACCCGGCCGACGCCTACCTGATCGTCACCGAACTGGTCGCCAACGTCACCCGCCACACCCGCAGCAGCTGCCGGCTGCGGCTGTACGTCGCGGCCGGTGCCCTGACCGTCGAGGTGAGCGACGACAGCCCGGACCGCCCCCGCTTCCGCCCGCCCGGCCCCGGCGACGAGAGCGGACGCGGCCTCCTCATCGTCTGCGCCCTCGCCCGCACCCTCGACGTCCTGGACACCCCCACGGGCGGCAAGACGATCCGCGCGACACTGAGCGCGGCCCGGCCGCGGGGATCCGGCCTCGTGTCCCCGGCTGCCGTGACGTGGCCGGGGGTATGACGCAGGCCCTGGGCGCCGGAAGAAGTTTCGAGACTCCACTGCCGCCCGATGCGGTTTCGCGTGGCGGAGGCGGTGCGGCGCGGAAGGGTGTCCTCGGCGTCGAAATGCGCGTCAGCGCGACCCTGACGGACCTCTTCGTCCGCAACCCCGCTCTCCACTTGCCTGCCGGGCCGGCAGGGAGCTTCCCACGACCGTGCTCCCTGTTGACCGCTCGGACCGCCCGCACCTGCCTGGCGCGGTGACGCGGCTTGGCGCTTATGCCGCTTCTTGGGTTTTTGCCACAGGGTGAACCGAAGCGCGTTAGCTTTCCCTGAGGCGGGGATGTCATCAACAGGGCCGCCGGAAAGGGTGGGAGGAGGAACCGGTCGTCGGCCGTGCGGTTCCAGGCGCCGAGGCGTCACGTCGCACGAGCGAGTCATGCCGTTCCGCGGCGCTGGGACACCGACGTCAGGAAGTTCGGATGAGCGGGAAGGCGCGGCCGGAGCCAGGGTTCTCGCCCGAGAGGCTGGTCTTCTTCACGGACGCGATCTTCGCGATCGCGATGACGCTGCTGGCCGTCGAATTGAAGCGCCCCGACGAGAAGGAACTCGCGTCGGCCCGTGCGCTGGGCGGTTTCCTGGTGGACCAGCGGGACGCGTATCTGGCGTTCGCGCTGGCAGCTCCGTACGGCGGAGCGTTGATCTCCCGCATGCGCACGTCCACGGTGCAGGTCCCGAGGCGGCGCAGTTAGGCGTTCATGGCTCTGCGAACGCCTTCCAGTATGTAGTTGACCGCTGAGGACCGGGGCCCCGCGCGCTCCGGAAGGCCGGCTTTCGACCGTGCAGCGCCACGCTCGAAAAAGCCTCTGTAGCCCGGCGCGTCAAAGCGTCGAGAAAGCCCCTGAGTGCCACTCTCAGGGATTTTGCCGCCAGACAGACAGGGGGGATTGTCTTGCGGGCTCGACGGCGGCGAGGCGGGCGCCTGTGCGCCTTCTCGCCCCGGGAACGCGTCAGGGTTTCGGTAGCCTGAAAAGCGTCCCGTTGCCCTTCCGGTGCCGGGTCCTGCGGCCCCCGAGGGTCTACTTCGGCGTGCCCGCGACGCGTTTTCCGTCCAGCGATCCGACCGTTCTCGCGCCGAGGCGCGCGGGAGCGGTGCGGTTTGCCGTGCCCGAAAAGAGAGCTTTGTGACCACTTCCGACACTCACGCTGCTTCCGGTGTCTCCGGCGCCCAGCAGAACGGCCATCCCGGGTCCGCCGCGTACGACGCCACCGCGATCACCGTCCTCGACGGGCTCGATGCCGTACGCAAGCGGCCCGGCATGTACATCGGCTCCACGGGCGAGCGGGGCCTGCACCATCTGGTGCAGGAGATCGTGGACAACTCCGTCGACGAGGCGCTGGCCGGGGTGGCCGACCGTATCGACGTGACGATCCTGGCCGACGGCGGCGTGCGGGTGGTCGACAACGGGCGCGGCATCCCGGTGGGCATGCATCCGGTGGAGAAGAAGCCGGCCGTGGAAGTCGTGCTGACGGTGCTGCACGCGGGCGGCAAGTTCGGGGACGGCGGATACGCGGTCTCCGGCGGTCTGCACGGTGTGGGCCTGTCGGTGGTCAACGCGCTCTCGACCAGGCTGTCGGCGGAGATCTGGACCGACGGCCACCGGTGGACCCAGGAGTACGAGGACGGAGCGCCGACGGCGCCGCTGGCCCGCCACGAGGCCACCTCGAAGACGGGCACCTCCCTGACGTTCTGGGCGGACGGCGGCATCTTCGAGACCACCGAGTACTCCTTCGAGACGCTGGCCGGACGGTTCCGGGAGATGGCCTTCCTCAACCGGGGGCTGACCCTGACCCTCACCGACGAGCGTGCGTCGGCCCGCGCGGCGGCCGCGGCCGGCGAAGCGGGTCCGGACACCGCCGGGGAGCAGGCCGCGAAGACGGCCAACTACCGCTATGACGGCGGCGTCACCGACTTCGTCGCCTACCTCAATGCCCGCAAGGGCGAGCCGGTCCACCCCTCCGTCATCTCCATCACCGCCGAGGATGCCGAGCGGCCGCTGTCGGTGGAAGTGGCGCTGCAGTGGAACAGCCAGTTCGCCGACAGTGTCCACTCCTACGCCAACACCATCCACACCCACGAGGGCGGCACCCATGAGGAGGGCTTCCGTACGGCGCTGACCACGGTCGTCAACCGGTATGCCCGGGAGAAGAGGATGCTGCGGGAGAAGGACGGCAACCTCACGGGTGAGGACATCCGCGAGGGGCTGACGGCGATCATCTCGGTCAAGCTGGGGGAGCCGCAGTTCGAGGGCCAGACCAAGACCAAGCTGGGCAACAGCGAAGCCAGGACGTTCGTACAGAAGGTCGTGCACGAGCACCTGACGGACTGGTTCGACAGCAACCCCCATGAGGCGGCCGACATCGTCCGCAAGGCGACACAGGCGGCCACCGCCCGGCTGGCGGCGCGCAAGGCCCGGGACCTGACCCGCCGCAAGGGCCTGCTGGAGTCGACGGCCCTGCCGGGCAAGCTGTCCGACTGCCGGTCGAGCGATCCGGCGAAGAGCGAGATCTTCATCGTCGAGGGCGATTCCGCCGGCGGCTCGGCCAAGTCCGGCCGCGACCCGCGGTACCAGGCGATCCTGCCCATCCGCGGCAAGATCCTCAACGTCGAGAAGGCCCGTATCGACAAGATCCTGCACAACCAGGAGGTCCAGTCGATGATCTCCGCGTTCGGCACGGGCGTGCACGAGGACTTCGGCATCGAGAAGCTCCGCTACCACAAGATCATCCTGATGGCGGACGCCGACGTCGACGGCCAGCACATCAACACCCTGCTGCTGACCTTCCTGTTCCGCTTCATGCGGCCGCTGATCGAGCAGGGGCACGTCTACCTCTCCCGCCCGCCGCTCTACAAGATCAAGTGGGGCCGGGACCACGTCGAGTACGCCTACTCCGACCGCGAACGCGACGTACTCCTGGAACGGGGACGGCAGGAAGGCCACCGAGTCAGGGACGACTCCGTCCAACGCTTCAAGGGCCTGGGCGAGATGAACGCCGAGGAACTGCGCACCACGACCATGGACCAGGAGCACCGGGTCCTGGGCCGGGTCACCCTCGACGACGCGGCCGTCGCCGACGCCCTCTTCTCCGTCCTGATGGGCGAGGACGTCGAGGCCCGGCGCTCCTTCATCCAGCGCAACGCCAAGGACGTGCGCTTCCTCGACATCTGATCGGACCGCTGGCCGGCCGCACCAGCAGGTCGGCGATCAGCTCGTCCCGCCCGAAGAACCAGCGGGCCTGCGCTTCCTCACAGGCCGCCAGCTCCGGATACGGGCACTGTCCCGGCCCCGGTCCGGGCTCCGCACGGCGTGCCTCACGGACGCCGTGCGTGTAGTGCACGTGCAGGTCACGCCCGGCGAGGTTCAGGTCCCGCAGGGCTTGGTAGACCCGGGTCTGGGCCGAGGCATGGGGCCACTGGCGCGGTTCCTCGCCGTCCCCGGGTGGTTCGCCGGGCGGATTCACCGTTCGGTGATGTGCTGGTCACGTCCGGCCTGGTACACCCGTCCCTCACCCGACGCCGACGCTCTGAGCACCTGTGACCCCGCCCAGGACTGTTCCCGGGGCGGCAGCACCGGGATGATCACCTGGTCCAGCAGCCGCCTCAGCTCGCCTTCCAGCTCCGGCCTCTCGCGCAGAAGCAGGCTCAGCCGGTGCCGCCAGTCGGACACCAGCGCCGCCTCACCGGCCGCGTCCTGGGCCTGCCGTACGGTCAGAATGCGGGCCCGGACCTCCTCCAGTTCGCTGTCGACGGCTTCGGCCTGCTGCGGGTGGACCCGGCGCCACCACGCCACGACGGCATCGCGCGTCTGCTGCCAGGCGTCCGTGGCCATCGCGCTCACCACGGCCGTCCCGGCGGTCATCACGATCGGGTCCATACCGCTTCGCCTCCCCGTTCGGCACGGGCCTGAGGGAACCACGGTACACACGGCCCCCGTTACCGCCACCCCCTCGTGAGGCCCTCGGGCGACGCGCTCCTCCGGGGAAGCGGGACGGGAGCCGAGACGGCGTGCACCGGAAACGCTGGGGATGTCTGCGGATGCGCGACCGGGGTAAAGGGCGCGGTTCTTCCTGTGCCCGTCGATTGTTCGGCGTGTGTTTGTCCAGCGCGGTCTCCTGACACTGAACAACGAGTCGCGGCTATACCGGACGCGAACAGGCCGCCTCGCCGCGGCGAGGCGGCCGGCAATCGATCGGGGAGGCGTGCAGCGGGAAACGCCGCCGCTTTTCCGGCAACGCTGGGGAGGGCTTCATGAGATTCGTCAAGGCCGGTATCGCGGCAGCAGCCGCCCTGGTCGTCGCCGTCGCGGTGCCCGCAGCCGGCCAGACCGGTGGTGATGCGGAGAAGACCGCGCCACAACAGCCCCGAGTGCTCACCGCGGCCGAGGTGAAAGCGGAGAAACGGCCTTGCGGTCTATCGGTCGACCAGCCGGGAGGTACGGGCGCACCGGCTTGGATCTATTGGAACAACTGCTGGGCGGACAACCACGGCCTGAGCGAGACGCCGGTCTTCTCGAACGGCAAGGGAAACACCTACACCTATGTCCGGGTGTGCCAGTACATCGCGCCCGGCCGCACCGAGGGGTGGTATTTCCCCGCGGGTTCCTTCCCTCCGGAGCCGGCGAGTGTCACCGGGGTCACCTACTGCAAGTGAGCACCGATGTCGGCAGAAACGTAGCGGATTCCGCCGGAAGACACCGTGCTGACATTGCCGTGCGGTCCCAAAGGGCAGATCTAGGCAGCGGGCCCCGGCAAGCGCCGCAGGGACCGCTGCCGTCCGCGCAATACGGCGGGACAAACGTCCGTCACCGCTGTGCCGGAACATGACGGTCGTGGCTCCCGCCGGCCCGGCCTCCTCCCGGTAGCCGGGCCGTACAGCCTCCCGGCCGAAGGGAAGGGCGTGCCGTCGGCTCCGCGTCTCGATCAGTTCGTGCCTGCGCAGCCTCCGATGGACGCTTCATGTTCGCCGGGTATACCGGAGGCTCGTTGTTCAGGGGCGCGGCGGCGCATTGAACAAACACTCACCGAACAACGGGCCGGCCGGGTTGCAGCAGGGGATGACGTGCCTCAGCCCCGGTCCCGGTGGTTGACGGACAGTTCCGCGCAGGGAGGTGTGTAGGCGACCCCGGGGAAGTACCGGTTCCACTGGGCGCGGGTGATGACGGGATGAACGGTGCGGCAGATGCGGGCGGTGACGCGGTCCAGGTCGGTGTCCCACAGCTTCAAGGAGCCGTCCGCGTCCGTGGTGGCGAGGAGAGCCCCGCGGGGGTGGAAGGCCACTGAGTAGATCTTGGCGGTGTGCCCGGTGAGCCGCGCTGTCTCCACGGGGTGCCGTGGGGCGGCGGTGTCCCACAGGCGGACGACCTGGTCGTTGCCCACGCTGGCGAGGCTGGTGCCGTCGGGGCTGAAGGCCGCGTCCTGGAGAGTGGCGGAATGCGCGCGCAGCACCGACAGCTCGCGGGCCGATCCCGCCGGTGTCACGGCGCGCAGTCTGAGGGTACGGTCCGCGCTGTAGCTCACCAGGAGGTCGCCGCGGGAGGCGAAGGTCAGGCCGGTGACGTCCGTGTGACCGTTCATGCCGCGCAATTGCCCGGGATTCCGGGGGTCGGTGACGTCCCAGAGCCGCACGATGGAATTGACACCGCCGGCGGCCAGGACGGTGCCGCCGGGGTGGAAGCTCACCGACGTGAGGGAACCGGTGTGGCCGGCGATGGCGGCCAGGCGGCGGGGCCGTGCCGGATGCGTGAGGTCCCACAGACGGATGGTCCGGTCCGTGCCGCCACTGGCCAGGAGGCGGCCGCCGGGGTGGAAGGCGACCGACATGACACCGGAGCCGGGGCCGCCAGGAGTGCCGGTGGGCCCGGGGAGAGTGGTGATGTGCTCGGGGCGGCGGGGGTGGGTGACGTCCCACAGCTGGATCGTGTGCGCCGCGCCGCCCGCGGCGAGCAACCTGCCGTCGGGGCTGAAGGCCACCGTATGGACGGCTTCGCCCTGGCCGGTGAGGACGGCAAGGCGGGTGGGCGCGGCGGGATCGGTGACGTCCCAGAGCCGGACCGTGTGGTCGGCGCTCCCGGTGGCCAGCACCCGTCCGTCGGGGCTGAAGGCCACGCTGTAGATGATGTCGGTGTGGCGTGCGGTCAGGGCGCGCAGGTCCTCCAGGCGGACGCTGTAGTCGTCGCTGGCGGTGGCCAACGTGGTGCCGTCCGGGCTGAACGCGGCCCAGGAGACCATGTCGGTGTGACCGGTCAGGACGGTCAGCGGCGTCGGCGGGCCACCCGGCCCGGCAGTGAGCCAGATCCGTACGGTGTCGTCGGTGCCGGCACTGGCCAGCATTTCGCCGTCGGGGCTGAAGGCGAGAGCGTTGATGACGTCGGTGTGGCCGGCGAGCGACGCGGTGCGCGCACGGGGCTCGGAGACGGTGGTGATGTCCCACAGCTGGATGGTCCGGCCGGTCCCGGCGGTGGCCAGCGTCTTGCCGTCGGGGCTGAAGGCTGTCGCATAGCCCGCCGAGGCCAGGGTGGTGAGGTGGCGGGGGCGAGCGGGGAGGGTGACGTCCCACAGGTGGGTCGTGGCGTCGTGGTCGGCGGTGGCCAGCGTCTTGCCGCTGGGGCTGAAGGCCACGGAGCTGACGTTGTCGCGATGCTTCCTCAGGACGGCCAGCGTGCGGGGTCTGCGGGGATCGGCCACGTCCCACAGCCGCGCCGTACCGTCCTGGCCCGCTGTGGCCAGCAACGAGCCCGTGGGGTGGAAGGCCAGCGCGCTGATGTCCGCCGAGTGGCCCGTGACCACGGACAGGCGACGGGGCTGTCGCGGGTCGGTGACATCCCACAGGCGCACCGTCCGGTCCCAGCCGACGGTGGCCAGTACACGGCCGTCCGCGCGGAAGGCGGCAGCCTGGACGGTGGCGGTGTGCCCCCTCAGGGTCGACAGTTCCCGGGGACGGTACCGGTTCCTGACGTCCCAGAGCTTGGTGGTCCTGTCCATGCTGGTGGTCGCGACCACGGTGCCGTCGGGGCTGAAGGCCGCGTGGGTGGTGCCGCGGTGGTGCCCGGTCAACCGCGTCGTGTACGGCTGGGAGGACGTGCCGAGCACACTGTCGCGCGTCTCGTCCTGCGGTGCCAGCCGGTGGGCGGCCAGCCGTAGCTGCGCCGCCAAGGCCGGATCCTTCACCTGCAGAGCGACGGCCTGCGCCACCGCCTTGCGCGCCAGCGCACTGTTGCGTTCGTCGGTCGCCCGGCGTTCGGCACCCACCGTGTAGAGCGCGGCCGCGGCGGACAGCACGACGAACACGGCGAGCAGTGCGACGAGTTGGCGCAGCCGGCGGGCGCGGCGGCGGACCGCGGCGCTCTCCGCGGACTCGGTGGACAGGCCGGCGTCCAAGAACGCCCGCTCGCGTACGGTCAGGGTTGTCCCGTCGTGGTGGAGGAGGCCCTTGGCCAGGGCAAGACGGGTGCCCCGGTACAGGGCGCCGGGGTCCCGGCCGAGCGCCTCCCACTCCTGGGCGGCCTCGGTGAGCTGGCGGTGCAGGCGCAGCCGGTCGCGGTCCTCGGCCAGCCACCGGCGCAGCCGGGGCCAGCTACGGATCAGCGCCTCGTGGGTGATCTCCACATGGCCACGGTCCAAGGTGAGCAGCCGGGCACGGGCCGCCCGGTCCAAGATGGCCGCGGTGTCGGCGGTCTCGTCGAGTTCGCTGCGCGGAATGCGACGTTTGGTGTCCTCGGTGCCCTCACCCAGAGCGGTCAGCCGCAGGAACAGTTCCCGGGCCAGGCGCTGTTGGTGTTCGGTGAGGGCTGCGTAAAGGGCTTCCGCGCTCTGGGTCAGTGCGCCGTCGAGCCCACCGGCCGCCTGGTAGCCGGCCAGCGACAGCGTGGTGCCCTGCCTGCGACGCCAGGTCTCCAGCAGAGCGTGGGAGAGCAGCGGCAGCATGCCCACCTGCCCGTGAACCTGCGCGGTCAGCGCCGCCAGGAGCGCCCCCTCGACCCGGCACCCGGCGCGGACGGCCGGCTGGACGATGGCCCGGTGCAGCTCGCAGCTGGTCATCGGCCCCAGTGTGACCTGCGCGTCGCACAACGCCTCCACCAGCTGCGCATGCTGGGTGCAGTGCGGGTAGAAGTCGGCACGTATGCCCAGCACCACGCGGCAGCGGCTGTTCGGAGCGTGTGCCGCGGTGACCAGCGCGGTGATGAAGGCGGCGCGCTCGCGCTCACTGCCGCATACGGTGAAGACCTCCTCGAACTGGTCCACCACCACGACGACCTCTGCCTCGTCCGAGATCTGGACCGCGATCTGACGCAGGACCCGGTTCAGCTCCGCGTGGTCGGCCAGGAGGTCGCTGCGCAGCCGGCCGGGGGCGCGGCGCGCATGCGGCGCCAGGTGGATCGCGCATTCCTCCAACGGGTGGCCACCGGGCGTGAAGAGCAAGGGAACGCACCGCGGGCTCCGAGTGCGCAGACAAGGCAAGAGGCCCGCTCGCAGCAGTGAGGACTTCCCCGCTCCCGAGGCGCCGAACAGGGCCACGAACCGCTGTCCTCGCAAGCGTGCTGCCAGCTCTTCGACCAGCCGCTCACGGCCGAAGAACCAGTCGGCGTCCTGTGCCCGGAAGGCCGCCAGCCCCGCGTACGGCGCGCACTCACCCTCTTCCGCGCCGGCTGTCTCCCGTGCTGTCGCCTCGGCGGCGAGCTCGGCCGCCACCTCCCGCCAGCGTCGCTCCCACTGCCGGACATCGCCCCCACAGGCGCGCGCATACGCCAACGCCACCGCCATGCTGGGCAGTTGACGCCCCGAAGCGGCCCCGGAGAGGGCCGCGGCCGAGTAGTGCGCACGCTCCGCCAGCACCCGGTACGTAGGACCGCCCGCCTGGGCCCGCAGCCGCCGGAGGTCCGCGGCGAACCGCAGCAGCGGACTGTCCCCCGGATCAAGAGGCCGCTCCGCGCGAGGCATCGGCTCACCTCCCCGAACCCCGCATTGTTCAGCATCCGTCTGTTCGCCACCAGCCACTGGATGCTGAACGACAGGTTCCTGCCGGGCCGGTGGCGTCGGTCCAGCCGCGGGCCGTCTTCACCTCCACATCGAGGGTGCGCACTGTCCCGACGGCGCCTCGCTCACTTCCGCGGCGCGCGCCGCACCATGGCACGGGCCCTGCGCCACGCCGGCATGGACGCGATCGGCTCGTTGGAGGGAGGACATCGGCGTCGGCGGGCGGAAGGGCGCGGCACTGGACGAGCAGCACAGTGCGCCCCCCGAAAGGCTCGTTCAGCGGCGCTCGCCGCCCTCCGGCTCGACGATGTCGGCGCAGGTGACAGCTGGGCTTCGGTCCTTGGCCAGAGAGATGGTCTGTGCCATCATCCGGTATCCCGACATTCCCTCGCGCAGCGTTTCGATGGACTCCTCCGGGTGTACGGAGTCGATCACCGCGTTCGGCCCCACCGCGTTGAACTGGTGCGACACCCCGCGCGGTATCTGCATGTCCACCCAGGAGTTCGGCGGCACGACCACGTTGTGCCGGTCCCGGTGGACCCCGGTGGACGTACCGGGCAGCGCGTCGGTGAACGTGCTCAGCGGGCCGGACCAGTCCGCCGCCGTGGGCCGCACGGTGATCGGGGACAGACTGGAGACCCGGATCGTGGTTTCCGGGCCCGTCATCATGCGTACGAACCGCAGCCCGGTGTGCAGATGCATGCGTGAGCAGATGTCGCGCTCGGCGGTGTCGTAGAAGTCCATCAGGTAGCGGTCGGCGAAGAAGCCCTCGAAGGGCGGTTCCAGCATGAAGACGTCGCCTTCTTCGAACTCCTGCGCTTGTTTGAGCGCACCGGCCGGGGGAGGGGCCGCCTCCTCCCCGCGGTGTGCCGCCCGGACCAGGCCGGCGAGGGCGTCGACGACACCGAGGGCGACCTGTGGGGGCAGTTGCACCACCGGAGTGAGCCGGTTTCGGTCGGGGTCCTGGTGCCACCGGACGTCCAGGATCTCGTCCTCGTCGTCGGGGGACCGCTTCATCCGGCCGGTCGTGTCGGTGCCTTGGGTCATCCAGTCGCTCCCGTGTGCTCGTTCGGTCCGGAATCCGGCTGCCGTGCCCACAGCACGCCACCCACGTCGTGTCGCCCGGCGCGCAGCACCGAGCAGCCCGTGGTGCGGAACCCGCTCCCGCGCAGCCGGGCCAGGTGCGTCCAGCGGTCCGCCCCGCCGTCCCCGGCGGAACCGTCCAGAAAGGTCAGCAGCGGTCCCATCGGCCACACCGGGCCGGCGGCCGCGGGCCCGTGCGGGAGTACGACAAGTGAGCCGTCGGCGAAGCGGGCTTCGGTGCCCAGCGGAAGCGGCGGCCCCTCGAAACCGTGGCGGGCCGCCACTTCCGCGGCGAGTTCCGTGTGGACCGCCAGGGGCCACTCGGTGAGCAGCTTCGTACGCCACCGGGCCTTGGCCTGGGTCAGTTCCGCGTCGTCCGGGCTGTGCCAGTGCTCGCGCAGGAAGCCGAAGGCGTCGAGGACGGCCTCGCCGTCCGCGGGCGGGAGGGGCCCGGCATGCGCCGCCAGTGCGCGCAGAGCGGGGTGTTCCGCTCCGGAGCGCAGCAGGTCCCGCGCGGTGGCCGCGGCGTAGCGCAGCAAGCGTTCGTACCGCGCGGGAGCCAGCCGGCGCGTGGCGAGCAGCCGGCTCATCGCCTTGCGCCGGGGCTTGCCGGTGGACGTCGCCAGGAACCCGCCGAACTGGATCACCGACGGCCGCAGCGGCGCCTGTTCGCAGAGGGCGCGTACGCGGGAGACGGGCTGGTCCGCGGCGACCAGCCCGATGTCCTGGCCCAGTGCGGGCTCGTCCACCGCGACCGCCGCGAACCGGCCGGTCAGCCCCGCCTCGCGCCAGCCGTGCTCAAGGTCGAGCGGGTGGTGCTTCTCCCCGCCGCGGTTGATCCGTTCGCCGGCGCGGCCACGGAGGACCAGCAGCCCGTCGCGCAGTTCGCCCAGGTCGCCGGTGCGCAGCCAGCCGTCGTCGGTGACGGTGGCGGCGGTGGTGCGGCCGTCCTGCCAGTAGCCCGTCATCAGGTCCGGTGTTCTGATCCACACCTCACCGGACCCCAGGCGCAGTTCGGTGTCCGGGAGCGGTGCCCCGACCGGGGGGAACCGGTCCAGGTAGTGGCGGCGGAATTCCGCGTGGTCGAGCCGGGGCATCGTGAAGCTGAAGTTGACGGCCTCGGTCAGGCCGTAGCCCTGTCGCAGGCGCGGGCCGTACCGGCGGTGGAAGCGGCGGGCGAGGTCGGTGGTCAGCGGGGCCGCCGCGGTGATCAGGTACTCCAGGCCGTCCGGCCAGTCGGGGCCCGCCTCCAGCAGGTCCGCGAGGAGCGCGGGCACGATGGACGCGGTCCTGGCCCCGGCGGCGCCGAGCGCGGCGAAGTAGCCGGCCGGGTCGAAGGCGGCGTGCAGGATCAGCGGGGTGCCGGTGAGGTGGGTGCCGAGCAGCGACATGACCAGCGCGTTGCAGTGGTACAGCGGCAGGCAGGTGCCGTGCGGGCGGTCCGGTGCCAGCCCGTGCAGCGCCGCGGTCTTGGCCGCGTTGCCCAGCACGGCGCGTCGGCTGAGCATGACGCCTTTCTGCGGGCCGGTGGAGCCCGAGGTGAACATGATGAAGGCGAGGTCGTCCGGGGCCGTGTGGACGTCGGGCAGGTCGGTCCGGCGCGTCCCGCCGACGTCCACCACGGCCGCCGCGGACACCCGCTCGGCGATGCCCGCCACCGCCAGGTCAGTGGTGCGCGGGGGCAGGGGGACCGCGACGAGACGCAGGTCGAAGCAGGTGAGCAGAGTGTCCGCCAGTGCCCGCCCGTTGGGCAGCCGGACCACCACCCGCGCGCCGGCCGGCAGTTCGGCGAGGACACCGGTACCGGTGCGGTTCAACGCCGCCTCCTCAGCAGGTCACCGAGCTGGACCCCGACTTCGTCCACATGCTGCGGCTGCATCACCCGGTGGTGGCGTGCGGTGGTGTGCCCGACGGTCAGCTCGCCGCCGACGTGGGGCCGCCACAGTGCGTGGTGCGCCACGGGAGGCGGGGTGTGTGCCACCGCTTCGACGTAGGTGGTGTCACCTGGGTACACCGGCGGCCGGTAGGCCCGTGCGAGCTCGTCGTTGTGGCGCGAGACCGCGATGACGCGGGCGATGTCGTCCTCGGTGAACCGGGCGAAGACGCTGCCTTCCCTGCGCAGCAGTGACGAGACGGCGGCGAAGTCGAGGCCCGCCGCGGCGCAGCGTTCGTCGTCCAGGCCGGCGGCCGTCAGCAGTACCCGGAAGACGCGCTGGTCGTCGATGGGCTCCCGCGGTCCGATCGCGGCACCGGCGACCGCGTCCACCAGGAACAGGGCCCCGGCGGGTTCGCCGAGTTCGTGCAGCCGGACCGCCATCGCGTGCGCCACCAGGCCGCCGAACGACCAGCCGACCAGGTGGTACGGGCCGCGGGGGCGCACCGAACGCAGCAGCCCCACGTACCGTTCGGCCATCGCCTCGACGGTGCCGGGCAGATCGCTCAGCCCGCCCGGGCCCTCGGACTGGATGCCGTACACCGGGTGTTCGCGGTCGATGTGCCGCAGCAGGCCCGCATACAGCCAGCTGATGCCGCTGAGCGGGTGCACGCAGAACACCGGAGCGGCCGGTCCGCCCGCGCGGAACGGCACGAGGTGCGCCGGTGCGTTGTCCGGTGGCGCTTCTTCCAGGAGCTGGCTCAAGGCGCTCGGAGTGGCTGCCTCGAAGACGTTGCGGACGGTCGGTTCCAGCCCGAGTACGGTCCGCACCCGGTCGGTCAGCCGAGCCGCCAGGAGCGAGTGCCCGCCCAGCTCGAAGAAGTTGTCGCCGGGGCCGACACGGGGCAGGCCCAGTACGTCGGCGAAGAGTCCGCACATCAGCTGCTCCCGCGGGGATTCCGGGGGCGGCGGGTCGCCCGCGCGGGCCCAGTCCGGTTCGGGCAGCCGGTCGCGCAGCAGTTTTCCGTTGGCGCTGAGCGGAAGCCGGTCCAGCGCGACCAGGCGGGCGGGCGTCATGTAGTCCGGGAGGTGCCGGGCCAGGTGTGCCCCCACGGACCGCAGGTCGGCTTCGGCAGGAGTGACGTACCCGACCAGGCGGCGGTCGTCGGCACTTCGGTCGTGCACGGCCACCGCGGCGGCCTCGACGTCTTCGTGGCGGGTCAGCACGGCCTCGATCTCGCCGAGCTCGATGCGATGGCCGCGGATCTTCACCTGATCGTCGGTCCGGCCGTGGAAGCGCAGCACTCCGTCGGCGGTCCACGACGCGAGATCTCCGGTGCGGTACATCCGGTGTCCGGCCGGGCCGAAGGGGTCCGGGACGAACCGGGTCGCGGTCAGCCCCGGCCGGTGCAGGTATCCCGTCGCCACTCCCGCGCCGGCCAGATACAGCTCGCCGGTCACACCCGGCGGGACCGGTCGCAGCCGGGTGTCGAGCACATGGCACCGGGTGTTCCACAGGGGGCGCCCGAGCGGCACCCACCCGGTCGCCGCCCGGCCGGCCGGGTGGGTGGTGGACCAGACGGTGGTCTCCGTCGGCCCGTAGCAGGCCAGCAGTGACGCGGTGAGCCCGGACAGCGCCCGGGCCAGTTCCGCGGGTACGGGTTCGCCGCCGATGACCGCACGGATGCGACGCAGCCGGTCCGGCCGCCGCGTCACGAGGGCCTGCCACAGCGACGGGGTCGCCTGCATGACGGTGACCCGGTGCCGGTCGAGGAGGGCGGACAGTTCGTCGGGGTCCCGCAGCGCGCCCTGGTCGGCGAGGACCATCGCGGCACCGGTGACCAGCGGGAGGTACAGCTCGGGCTTGGACATGTCGAAACCCGCGGGCGAGGCCGCCAGCACGCGGTCCGCGGCGCCGACCGCCAGCTGCCGGCGCAGGGCGAGCACCAGGTTCACCAGCGCACCGTGGGGCACGACGACCCCCTTCGGCCGCCCGGTGGAGCCCGAGGTGTAGATCACGTACGCCGTGTTCTCCGGCACGTGCGCCGGGTCCTCGGCGCCCGCGGTGACGGTGAGCCCGTCGTCATTGCGCACCACCAGCAGGGGGCGGGCGTCCGCCAGCAGCGCCGCGATCCGCCGCGGCGGCAGCGTGGGGTCGAGGGGCAGATAGGCGGCACCGGTCGACTGGACCGCGAGCAGCGCGGCGGGCAGGTCGGGATCGCGCCGCAGCACCAGCGCGACCAGCTGGCCCGGACCGGCCCCGTCGGCCCTGAGCTGTGCCGCGATGCGGGCCACACGCTCGGACAGCTCCCGGTAGGTGAGCACGGTGTCCCCGTGCCGTACGGCTGTCGCGTCAGGCGTACGGCGCGCCTGTGCCGCGAACAGTTCGACCACGGTGGTCGCCGGCACGTCATGGGCGGTGGCGTTCCAGCGGCCGGTCAGCTGCTCCCGTTCACCGGCTGTGAGGACCGGCAGGTCGGCGATCCGGCGGTGCGGCTCGGCCACCACCGCGCGCAGCAGCCCCTCCAGCCGAGCGAGCAGCCGCCGTGCGGAGGCCGGGGCGAACAGTTCGGTGTCGTACTCCAGCTGGCCTTCGACACCGGCTTCCGCGCCGTCGGCGTCATGGTGCTGGCGCAGGCTCCACAGCAGGTCCAGGCGGGAGGCGCCGCCGTGCGCCGCGACCGGCTCGACGCGCAGCCCCGGCATGTCGAACGCGGCGGGCGGCGTGTCCTGGAAGGCCAGCATCACCTGGAAGAGGGGGTGACCGGACAGCGAGCGTGGCGGGTTGAGCGCCTCCACCACCTGCTCGAAGGGCACTTCCTGATGCGCGAAGGCGTCGAGGTCGGTGCTCCGGACCCGCTCCAGCACCTCGGCGAACGTCGGCGTGCCGCTGAGGTCCGTACGCAGCACCACCGTATTGACGAAGCAGCCGACGGCCTCGTGCAGCGCGTCGTCGTGCCGCCCGGCCACCGGCGTGCCGATGGGGATGTCCTCGCCGCTGCCGAGTCGCGACAGCAGCACGGCGACCGCGGCGTGCAGCACCATGAACAGGCTGGTACCGGTCGATCGCGCGAGCTGGACGAGCCGTGCGTGGAGGCCGGAGTCCAGCGTGAAGTCGACGGTCTCCCCGCGGTGCGCGGACACCGGCGGTCTGGCGTGGTCGAGCGGCAGGGGCAGCACCTCCGGGGCGCCGTGCAGCGCTTCCTTCCAGTACGCGATGCCGTCGTGGAGGTCGAGGTCGCGCTGCCAGAGGGTGTAGTCCGCGTATTGCACGGGCGGTTCCGCCCACTGTGGGGCCTCGCCCGCGACGCGGGCCCGGTAGGCGGTGGACAGGTCGCGGGCGAGCGGGGCCAGCGACCAGCCGTCGGCAGCGATGTGGTGCAGCAGGATCAGCAGCACGTGCCGCTCGGGCGCGGTTTCCAGGAGGAGGCCCCGGACCGGGAGTTCGGTGGCCAGGTCGAAGGCGTGGGCGGCCGCGTCGGCGAGGAGGGCGGGAACTTCGGCCTCCGAGGTGGTGACCGTACGGAACGGCAGCTCGTTCCCCGCGCCGATGTGCTGGTACGGCTCGCCGTCGAGTTCGGTGACGGTGGTGCGCAGACTCTCGTGCCGGTCCAGGACGTCGCCGAGCGCCGCACGCAGGTGTTCCGTCACCAGGGGGCCGCTCAGCCGGACCGCGAAGGACATGTTGTACACCGCGTTGGGGCCGGCGAACCGGTTGAAGAACCACAGCCGGCGCTGCGCGGGCGAGAGCGGGATCCGCTCCGGGCGCGCGGCCGTGACGATCCCGGCGCGCGCCGGGCCGGTCGGCTCCGCCAGCCACCGCGCCAGGTCGGCGACGACCGGGGCGTCGAACAGGGTACGGATGCTCAGCTCGCGGCCGGTCTCCGCGCGGACCCTGTTGATCAGGCGGGTGGCCAGCAGCGAATGCCCGCCCAGGTCGAAGAAGCTGTCCTCCGCGCCGATTTCGGGGACGCCCAGTGTCTCCGCGAACAGCCTGCACAGCAGCCGCTCCCGCTCGGTCCGGGGCGGCCGGCCCGCCGGCAGCGCCGCCTCCGGTCTCGGCAGGGCTCCGCGGTCCAGCTTGCCGTTGCCGGTCAGGGGGATCTCGTCGACCGGCAGGATGAACGCGGGCACCATGTGCGCGGGCAGCACCGTACGGGCGTACGCGCGCAGTTCGGCGGGGGCCGGCGCGCCCTTCGTCACGGCGTAACAGAGCAGCCTGCCGCCGTCGGCGTCCGCGTCGGCGAGCACCACGGCGCGGTCCACGGCGGGGTGCTGTTCGAGGACGTGCTCGATCTCCGCGGGCTCGATCCGGTATCCGCGGATCTTCACCTGGTGGTCCGTCCGGCCCAGGTATTCCAGTGTGCCGTCGGACCGGCGCCGCGCGAGGTCACCGGAGCGGTACATCCGGCTGCCGGGCGCGCCGAAGGGATCGGCGACGAAACGGCTCGCGGTCAGGCCTGGCCGCCCCAGATAGCCCCGGGTCACCCCGGGACCGGCCACGTAGATCTCACCGGGGCAGTCCGGCGGTACCGGCCGCAGGGCGCGGTCCAGCAGGTGCAGACGCAGGTCGGGCAGGGCGGTCCCGATGACACCGGCGGTCTCGTCGGGGTCGGTCAGCTCGACGTGGGTCGCGTGCACGGTCGTCTCGGTGATCCCGTACATGTTGACCAGCTTCGGCCGGCCCGGCCCGTACCAGGACCGGATGCGGGCGAGGTCCAGCGCCTCACCGGCGAACACGACGGCCCGCAGCGCGGGCAGCTCCGGTCCGGCCTCCGCTTCGGCCCGCATGAGCTGGTAGAACGCCGAAGGCGTCTGGCTGAGTACGGTGACCTGTTCCCGGGCCAGCAGCTCCAGGAACGCCCGTGGCGACTTGGCGACCTCGTCCGGCACGACCACCAGGCGGCCCCCGCGGCCCAGTGCCGTCCACAGCTCCCAGACCGAGACGTCGAAGGCGTAGGAGTGGAACAGCGTGTGCACGTCCCCGGTACCGAAACCGAACCGGGTGTCGGTCACCGCGAGCAGCCGGGCGACATTGCGGTGCGACACCACGACACCCTTGGGCGCACCGGTGGAGCCCGAGGTGTAGATCACGTAGGCGATGCTGTCGGGGTGTACGGACAGGCCCAGGTCTTCCGCCGGGCAGCGGGCGGCCGGGTCGCTGCCGTCGAGCACGAGCTGCGGGTGGGGCCCCGCGATCGGCTCGCCGGTCACGACGAGCACGGGAGCGGCGGAGGCCAGCACCTGCCGGATCCGCTCCTGGGGGTGGGCCGGGTCCAGAGGCAGGTAGCCGGCTCCCGACTTCAGTACGGCCAGTACGGCGACCACCAGGTCGGCGGAACGTTCGAGCAGCAGGGCCACCAGGCGCTCCGGCCCGGCCCCGCGTGCGACGAGGAGCCGCGCGAGGCGGTTGGCCCGCGCGTTCAGCTCCCCGTACGACAGGGTGGTGTCCCCGCAGGTGAGAGCCGGGGCCGTGGGCCGGCGACGCACCTGTTCCTCGAACAGCGCGGGGAGGTCCGCCGGGCCGGGCTCCGGTCCGGCGGCGGCCGGTCCGTCCTGTTCGCCCGGCAGCAGCAGGTCGAGCTGTCCCAGCCGCGCCTTCGGACACGCGGTCATCCGGTGGAGCAGCGCACTGAGGCGGTCGAGCAGACGGCGGGCCCCCGCCTCGTCGAACACATCGGTGCTGTGGTCGAGGCGGAGCCGCAGGCGTCCGCCGCCGGGCATGGCGATGAGCGTCAGCGGGTAGTGCGTGCCGTCCCGCCCTTGGACGTCGAGGAGTTCCAGACCGGGCACACCGTCGCACAGCGCGCTCTCGTCGATCGGGTAGTTCTCGAAGACCACGACGGTGTCGAAGAGCTCGGCATGTCCGGCGATCGACTGCAACCTCGTCAGATCGGCGTGCTGGTGGTCCAGCATGGCCAGCTGCTGGGCACGCAGTGCGGCGAGGGACTCGGCGACCGACCGGCGCGGGTCCAGGCGCACCCGTACCGGAATCGTGTTGATCAGCAGACCGACGATGTGTTCCGACCCGGGCAACTCCGCCGGTCTGCCGGAGACCGTCGCGCCGAAGACCACGTCGTCCCGGCCGGTCAGGGCGGACAGCAGCACGGCCCAAGCCAGCTGTACGACGACGTTGGCGGTCAGCCCGTGCTGCCGCGCCACGGTGTCGAGCCGTGCGCTCGTGGTCCCGTCCAGCTCGGCCGTCAGCCGGTGGCGGGCCGCGGCCGAACCGCGCCGCCCTGCCCCGCCGACCAGCGTCGGACCGTCCACGGACGAGAGCAGCGCGCGCCAGGCGGCCTCGTCCGCGCGGGAGTCCCTCGTCGAGAGCCAGTCGAGGAAGTCGCGGTACGGCGTCGCGGGCGGGAGCGGATGGCCCGCGTAGAGCGAGAACAACTCCCTGACCAGGATCGGCATGGACCAGCCGTCCAGCAGGAGGTGGTGCGTGGTCAGAACGAAGGTGTGCCGGTCGTCGGCCCGGCGCAGCAGAGCCGCACGGACCAGCGGAGGGCTGGTGAGATCGAACCGCCGCATGCGGTCGGCCTCCAGGTGACGTTCGAGGTCCTGGTGCGCGGGCACCTCCTGCCACTCCACGGTGACGTCCGGAACGGCCATCAGCGCGGGGCGTCCCGACGGGCCGTGCCGGACGCCCGCGGCGAGCTGGGGGTGGCGCAGCAGCAGGCGGTGCAGCGCGTCGCGCAGCGCGGCGGGGTCCAGCGTTCCGCCGAGTTCGAAGACGAACTGGACGAGGTACGGGTCCGCGCCGTCATGGTCGTAGAGCGAGTGGAACAGCAGCCCCTGGGCCAGCGGCGGCAACGGCAGCTCACCCGTCGCCCGTGCGCGGGCCCGGTGCACCAGTGCCGCCAGCACGTCGAACCACCGCTGCCCGAGCTCGGCGACCCGCTCCTCGGTGAGCAGCCCGCCCGGCCAGGACCAGTTCGCCACCAGCCGGGGACCGTCCGGGTGCTCGGCGAGCACCGCGTCGAGCTCCACGACATGGCTCATCGCCAGTCCGCCGCCGGTGGGCGCGCCGAGGACCGTGGCCTCGGCCGCCACCGCCCAGTCGCCGTCACCGCCGACGTCGAACCGGCCCAGGTAGTTGAAGGCGAACTGCGGCGCCTGCCGGGCGGCCAGCACCGGTCCGCTCTGCGGGTTGAGATGGCGCAGCAGGCCGTACGCCAGTCCGGCGCGCGCGGCGTCCCGTACGCAGGACCGCACCATGGCCACCGCGCCGTCCAATGCCGCTGGGTCGGTGCGGACCTCGGCCCAGGAGCACCCGGGATCGAGCACCACGGGGTGCAGGGTGGTGAACCAGCCGACGGTGCGCGACAGATCGAGGTTGGCGGCGAACTCCTCGCGCCCGTGGCCTTCGAGGTCGACCAGCAGCGTGTCCGGCCCCTCCCGCCAGTCGGCAGCCGCCAGTGCGAACGCGGTCAGCAGCAGTTCGTGCACCGAGCAGCCGAAGGCCGCGGTGGCGTCGGACACCAGGCGCGCGCTGAGCGCACCGGACAGGGTGGCCGAGTGCCGGCGCCGGGTGGCCTCGGTGTCCACCGCGCCGTCCAGGGCGCGGCCGGCGACCGGCGGGTCCTCGGGTGTCTTCCGCCACCGCGAGAACTCCTCCAGAACGGACGGCTGGTGCGCGTACTGGACCAGGGCCTTCGCCCACTGGGGGAAGGAGGTCCCCGTCGGTTGCAGACGCGGTGTGCTCCCGCGCCGTACGGCCTCCCACGCGGCCCTGAGGTCTTCGCGGAGGATGCGCCAGGAGACACCGTCGACGGCGAGGTGGTGCACGGTGAGGGTCAGCTCGCCCCGTTCCGCCGGTCCGGCGTCCCGCCAGCGCGCCTGGACCACCTGCCCGTACTCGGGATGGGGCACGGCACCGGGCCGGTTCAGCTCGACGGTGGCACTGGGCAGCACTGTCAGGGCCCACAGCCCGTCCACCGTGGTCAGCGAGAGCCGCAGCATGCCGTGGTGGTCGACCAGGGCCTGCACCACCGCGCACACCTGCGCTTCGGTCATGCCCGCCGGAGTGCGTACGGTCAGGGACTGGACGAAGCCGTCGACGGGCCCGCCGCGTTCGCGCAGCCAGTGCATGACCGGCGTCAGCGGGACCGTGGGATCGTCCGCGTCGCCCAGCGCGACCCGGTGCCCCGGCTCAGGCCGGCCCGCTTCGACGGCACCGGCCAGGCCGGAGACGGTGGGCGTGCGGAACACGTCCGGGGTACTGACGGCCAGCCCGGCCCGCTGGGCCGCGCCGGCGAGCTGGATCGCCTTGATGCTGTCGCCGCCGAGCTGGAAGAAGTCCCGGTCGAGCGGGACGTCCGTCAGGCCGAGGACGTCACCGAACAGCTCGGCCAGCCGGCGTTCCACGGGAGTGCTCGGGGTCCCGGCGGAGGCCGCGCCCCCGGAGTCCGGAGCGGGCAGCGCGGCCCGGTCGAGCTTGCCGTTGCGGGTCAGCGGCAGCCGGTCCACCGCCACCACGGCCGACGGCACCATGTACGGGGGCAGCCGGTCCGCCAGGGCCTCGCGCAGCGCCGTCGTGTCATCCGCGGCGGCCACGTAGGAGACCAACTGCCGTACTCCGGGCCGGTCCTCGCGCAGGACGGTCGCGGCCTGTCGTACGCCGGGCTCGGCCAGCAGCGCGGCGTCGATCTCGCCCGGTTCGATCCGGTAGCCGCGGAGCTTGACCTGTCCGTCGGCCCGGCCGGCGAATTCCAGCTGCCCGTCGCGGTTCCAGCGCGCCAGGTCGCCCGTACGGTAGACGCGGGCCCCGGGCGGGCCGTACGGGTCGGCGAGGAAGCGCTCGGCGGTCGCGGCCGCCCGCCCGAGGTAGCCCCGCGCGACTCCCGTGCCCCCGACATACACCTCACCCACCACGCCGGGCGGTACCGGCCGCAGCGCGTCGTCGAGCACCAGCACCCGCTTGCCGTCCAGCGGCCTCCCGACGGGGACCGGCCCGGTCCCCTCCGCCGGCTCCCCGACGGCGAACCTGGTCGCGAACACCGTGGTCTCGGTGGGCCCGTACCCGTTGACGACGGTGAGCTGCGGCAGCGCGGACCGGACGGCACGCACCGCCGCGGGAGACACCACGTCACCGCCGGTCCAGACCTGGCGCAGCCCGGCCAGGCAGCCGGGGTCGTCCGCGGCGATCGCGTTGAACAGCCCGGCGGTCAGCCACAGTCCGGTGATCCCGCCGGTGGCCGTGATGCGCCTCAGCCCGGCCGGTTCCAGTGGTCCCGGCGCGGCGACGACCACCTCACCACCGGTCAGCAAGGGCACCCACAGCTCCAGGTTGAACGCGTCGAAGGCGTGTGGCGAGTGCAACAGCACCCGTTCCGCACCGCCTTCGGCCCACCACCGGTCGGCGGCGAGCCCGGCGAGGTCGCCCTGGGTGACGGCCACGCCCTTGGGCCGCCCCGTGGAGCCGGACGTAAACATCACGCACGCCAACGCCTGCGGCGTGACCGGCGGCTCCGGGACCGCCGTTCCCCTCGCCCGTACGTCCAGCTGCCGCACCCCGTGGTCACGGGCCCATGCGACGATCCGGTCTCCTTCGGTGCTCCGGTCGGTGAGCAGCACCCTTACGCCCGCGTCGGACAGCACCGCTTCCTGGCGCGGGACCGCGTCGTCCCGGTGCAGGGGCACGTAGGCCGCGCCCGCCTTCACCACCGCGAGCGCCGCGATGACCAGGTCCACCGACCGGCTGAGCAGCAGCGCGACGGTACGCTCCGGGCCCGCGCCGCCCACGGCCAGCTCGGCGGCCAGTGCCGAACTCCGCGCGTCCAGCTCCCGATAGGTCAGCCGTTCACCGGTCTCGACCGAGCGCACCGCGAACGCGTCGGGCGTGCGGTCGGCCTGTTCGGCGAACCGGCCGACGGCCGTGCCGGGGGACGCGACCGACGAGCGGGCCCCTGTGCCCAAGGCGGTGCTGTGCCGACGCTCCCGCACAGTGGTCGCGGCCACCCGCGTCAGCGGCGCGTCACGGTCGGATTCCGCCACCTGCCACAGCACGTGCAGGAAGCGGTCGGCGACATCCCGCAGCAACTCCTCGCCGTGGTTCGCGGGATTGGCGTCGAAGTCGAGGCGCAGCGTGCCCTCGCCACGGTCGTAGGCCACGATCGAGAGGTCCTCCGACGGTGGCGCCTGAAGGTTGTGGACGGTCGCGGCCACCGCGCCGAACCGTAACGGGCGGTCGAAACGCTGGATGTTGAGCACCGGGCCGAAGAACTTCCGGCCGTCGTCGGGACAGCGCAGCTCCCGCCGCAGATGTTCACCCCGGTAACGCTGGTGCCCGCGAACCAGCCGCAGCTCGTCGGCGACCTGGTCCAGCAGCGCGCCGACGGCGGCCGCCGGATCGACCCGCAGCCGCAGGGGAAGGACGTTGGCCGACATCGCGGGCGTGGTGCGGGTGAATTCGGGGGGACGCCCGGCCACCGGCAGGCTCAGTACGACATCACGGCAACCGGTCACCGCGTGCAGATAGACCGCGGTCGCCGCGGTGAGCAGGCGGGTCCAGCGGTGTCCGAGGCGTTGCGCACCGGCCCGCAACGTGGCGAACTCCTGCGCCGGCAGCGCCCTGGTCAAGCGCAGCGAACCGGCCGTGGCCGCGGCCGGACGGGTGCCGAGGCTCAGGAAGTCCGGCCGCCCGGCCAGCCGCTCCAGCCACCAGTCCCGGTCCGCGGCGCGGTCGGGGGCCTCCCGGTAAGCGGCCTCGGCACGCAACAAGGAGCGCAGTCCGGTCCAGCCGCTCCCGGGAACGGCGCGCCCCTCGTACAGACAGCTGTAGACCTCGGCGACGCGTTCGGCGAACAGGGCCATGCCCGCGCCGTCGAGAGCGATGTGGTGCACCCGGTGAAACACCAGCGAACGGTCGTCGGCGGTACGCAGCACGGCCCCCAGGAACAAGGGCCCGGCGTCGCTGCCCCCGGCTTCGTCCATCCGGGCCCGCATCCACTCAAGGGCGGCGGCGTCCGGGGCGGAGGTCCCCCGGAAGTCGACCACCCCGACGGAGTGTCCCCGGCCGCGGTGGAGCCGCTGTACCGGCGCGCCATCCGTCGACTCGGCGATGCGGACGTTGACCGCCTCGCAGTCGGCCGCCGCTCTGCCGACCGCGGCGGCCAGCAGACCGGTATCGACCACGCCGTCCAGAACGAGGTACTCGGCCCACTGATAGGCACCGGGACGGCCCAGGCCGGCCTGCTCCGCGAGCCAGACCCCGAGCTGGGCATCGGACAGTGGCAGTTCACGGCGATCATCGGGCATGAGCAGGAGCATTCCCATCGGTCTTGCCGGCAGGACGCCGGCCAACTGCCGTCGGATGTGGCCGGGTTGCTCGAAAGAAGGGGCCGCCTCATCGAAACACGGAAGGCAATGAAATGGTAAAGAGGCGGCAATATGTTCTATCTCACGTTTGGCCGGGGTCTCGTAAGTGCCCTGGTGAGCGAGGTGAAAGGGACGGCCGACGCAAAGAAGATGCGGCGCGTACGCCGGGCCGGACCATGCGGGGGCGGCGTCCTGGCCGGGTTGACCCCCCTCACTCGTGGGTGGGTGCCTGCTCCCCTCACCTCACCTGATGTGCGAGACCGTCTGCGACCCGCCCGTGTCGCCTCCTGCGGCGTGGGTGAGGCCGGGGCACGCTGGTTCGTGCGCGGCGATCAGTTATGGGTGTCTGCATCGAGGACCGGTTCCGCTCCGGCGCCAACGAGGGCCGGGTCACAACGAGGCGAGGCGGTGGCGGAGACCGGAGGTGAGCTGGGCGACCGCATGGGTATACAGACCGGTTCGCAGGTCCTCGGGGGAGTCGCGCCGGGTGCGGAAATGCAGGGAGGAGAAGAACCGCTCGTAGACCTCCCACGCGTCGCGGCGTGTGGTGAGGCTGTCCAGCGTCTCGTCGCGGGTGGCGGGAACATGCCGCAGGTAGTTCTCCAGCAACCGGCGGATCCTCGTACGGTCCAGCGGCAGGTACCACGGCGGAGCCGGCACATAGCCACCGATGTACGCCAGGTCCTGTGCCGGGTCGCCGATCTGGGCCCACTCCCAGTCCACGTAGCGCGGAGTGCCGGCGCCGTCGACCAGGATGTTGGGAACTACGAGGTCCCCGTGAATGAGGGCGAAGCGTTCCAGGCGCCGGAAGGCGGGTTCCGCGGACGCCACGAAGGCTTCCACGCGGGAAAGCAGCCGGCTGACCTCCGGATCGTTGACCACGTGCGGGAATGTCTCGCTCCACCAGGTGAGGCTGCTGGTGAACAATCCGGTCAGTGACAGGTGTGTGGCCTGTTCGTCCGTCGGTGCGTCGATGTCGCCGCACCGGTCGAAGGTCCGGGCGTGGAGCCTGCTCAGCTGGCGGGCGTGTGCGGCCAGAAGGGTGTCGTTCCACTGGGTGGGCTGCACCACCCGGCCGGCAACGTACCCGCACACCATGTAGGGAGCCCCCAGAGGATTGTCGCGTTGCTGTTCCAGGAGCACGGCTGAGGGGCCGATGCCGTCGGGCAGGAGAGGGAGGGCGGCGAACTCCTGGCTGATAGGCCGGGGAAGGTCCTCCGGGGCCCGGCGGGTGACCCGGATGACCAGAGGCGGACTTCCATCGGTGTCGAGGCGCCAGGCGGTATAGCTCTCGCCCCGCCCCAACAGCCGGACCCTCGCATGCCGTGATGGCGGTGCAGATGTTGATGCCCGCTCGGGCAGGCCCAAGCGCCCGGGCTCGTTGTGCGCCAGGTGACTGATGTGAGCGGCCATGTCGCGCGCGGAGAGCTCGTACCTCACTGCGTCGGCTTCATCATCGGCCTCGCTTCTCTCCTGGCCCGTCCGAAACGGTCCGGCTTCACGTACCGGCTCCGTGAACGGGAGATACCCACCTCGTCACACAGGACAACCGCCCGAGCACTCATCCGCAGTGTCGGCTGCCGCTGACTGCGGGCCTTCGACCAGCCGCCGGTGCACTGGGCAAGGGTGGCGCCAGCATGCAGCGGCAGGCTCACCTGCTGGTGCGGGACGCCGCCGACGCCCAGCGGGAAGCCGACCGGCCCGGCAGCGCCTCGCCCGTGGCGACGGAGCACCGGAGGCCGTGGGCCACGACACCTCCCCAGCGTTGCGGAGCAGCGGATCGTGTCGCCCCCTGGGGCCTCGGTTAGGAGCCGGTCTCCTCGTCGGCCGGTCCGGTCTCGGCGCGCAGTCCGTCTTCTGTACGGCGCGTCTGCTCGGCGCGGCGCCGGTAGCGATCCGCCAGCTGCGCCCGGTCGTGCCGGTCATGGTCGCGGGCCAGAGCTTCTTGGACGTCGGCCAGCGCGCCGAGCGCAGCGGCCGCCCGCTCACGCGACGAACGCTCCCGCCGCTCCAGGTCCTGCCGGGGCGTGCGTCCCTCGGCGGCCTGCTGGGCGGCGGACGAGGCCGCCTCGCGCGCGACGGCGTCCTGTTCCCGTGCGTCGCGTGCATCACTGCGGCGCAGAGCAGCTTCGCTGCGTGCCAGGCCCTCGTAGGCGGAGTCCAACTGGTCGCGGGTGCGGCCGATCTGCTCGTACGCACGCTCGCGCACACCGGCAGCGATCCGTCCCGCCGCGCGGTCGCGTTCATCGACCTCGCGCTCCCAGTCGGCCAGACGGCCCTCGCGCGCCTTGGCGGATTCCTCCCGCGCGTCCGCGGACGCTTCCCGCGCATCGGCCGTGCGCTCGCGTCGGTCAGCGGCCGCGTCCCGCGCATCCGCCAGCCGCTCCCGCTCATCGACAGCGCGCTCCCGCTCGTCCTGGCGCTCCACGGCACCTGCGGAGGCCGAGCCGTCATCCTGTGAAGAAGTGCCCATGTCGGCAGTATCCGTTACGGCCCCGGGCCGGCGCATCGAGCACGTGACAGCGGAATGCCGGGCCCAGCGCCAGGAGCCGTAAGGCACAGTGGATAGCCCGGCACCCCTGCGACGAGGGAAAACTCGGTTCCGTCGGGGCCGTGACACGCTCGCGCATGGCGGTTCGGGGGGCAGCCCCGCCTGCTGTTGCGAGGCGCTGTGGCTCACTCATCGGGACCGTTGCCCCGCACCCGGGAAGCCCCGCCCCGGCTGGAACGGGGCGCCGTCGTCTCCGCCGCACCCGCTGCCGCCCGCCCGCGCCCTCCCGTCAGTTCTCCGCCGAGCCCCCGACCTCGACGAGCTCCCCGCCCCCGGCCAGGCGCGCGCTGACCCGGGCCCGCTCATCCGCAGGCGCCCGTACCGCGAGAAACCGCCCCTCCTCCGAGGCCCGCACCGCCCCCGCCACCTCGACCCCTACAACCCCTTGGCTCCCGGCCGCCAGCAGATACCCCTGCCCGGACGGCGCCCGCCACCGCCCGCTCGCGACGACCCGCGGGCCGTAGCGGCTGCACGCAGCGGTCGCGCGTTCCCGGGCCACCACCCGCCCCGCCACACCCGGCGCCGTGAAGCGTACGGTCACCTCGCCCGGTCCACGCCAGGTGTCGGCCCGGACGCACGACCATACGGCGCGTCCGCCGCCCTCGGGCAGGGGCTGCTCGGCGAAGTCCCACACGTTGACCGTTCGTACGCCGTCGGGCAGGTCCGGGAGGCGGCAGGCTGTGCGGGACCAGCTTTCCAGCGCTGCCGTGCCGGCCACCTCGCGCGGTTGCCACGTCGGGGCTTCGCCGCCGGGCAGGGGAGTGTGGGTGAGGTGGACGGGCGCCAGGCCGCCGAGGTCGGTGGTGAGGAAGGCGTGATCACCCGTGATGCGGGCGGCTGGGCGGAGTTCGAGGGTCGGCCAGGAGGCACAGGAGCCGGTGGCCGCAGGCCTGCGCACCGGCTCGGTGACGCCGTCCGCCGATACCCGCAACCGCCGCGCCGGGCCACCGGGACGCAGCAGGTCGCGCGTCCGCGCTCCAGTGAACCAGGGGGCGGTCAGGTAGCGGGCCGTGCCGTGCGTGCGGCTGACGACGAGGGCGGCGGCCGTCGTCATGTCGCTGTTGTCCGTGCGGGCGAAGGTGAGGGTGGCGTGACTGGGGGAGAAGGAGGCGGTGGAGAGGGGTTCGGTGTAGCGGACGGCGCGCCGGCCGTCGTGGAAGAGCACCACGGCGCTGCCGTCGGCCTCGCCCGCGTACAGGAGTTGTGTGCCGGGCAGGGGAGGGGCCGTGAGGGTGCCGGGGGTACGGGTGATGCGCGTACCTGATGCGGGGTGGGTCCAGGTCGCGAGGGCGCGGGCGAGCAGGTCACGGTCGTCGGTCCGCCCGCCGCGGGGCGGCCAGGCGGTGAAGTCCAGCCGGGCGGTGTCGGCCCATGCGTCGCGGGACGCCCGTACCAGGTCGTCGTGGCCGACCGGAGCGGCGCCCACGACGGGGCGCGAGGGCCGCTGTCCCGTCGAGGCGCCGGTGGCGGCCAGCATCACCGCGCCGACCGCCACCACCGCCGCCACCGCCCAGGCCAGGCGGAGCCGGTGCCTGCGGCGCAGCAGGTCCGTGGGCCGGGTCTGCACCGCGCACGCGTCGAACTCGGCGGAGCGCAGCAGGGTCTGGGCCGCCGCGACGGCCGGGGCGTCGAGCTGCCGCGCGGCCCGCAGGGCGCGGTCGGGGCGGCGGGCCCCGGCCGCGCAGAGCAGCGCCCGGACCTGCGCCTCGGGCAGCCCGTCCGCACGGCACAGCACGAACGCCGCGCGCGCGTCGGCGGAGAGCCCGGACAGCGCCTGCCCCAACGCGATCTCCTCCCGGCCGCCCGCCCGCGGGAACAGCCGCAGCCCCCACACCACCGGCAGCGTGGGCCGCAGCGCACGCGGCGGCGGCAGGCTCGCCGGCCACCCGCGCGGACGCCGCTCGTACACCAGCGCCGCGCGCAGCACCCGCTCCCGTACCCATGCCGACCCGTGCCGTTCCGGCCCCAGGCGCTGCGCCGGCACCCGGAGGGCCGCCGTGCGGAGCCGGAACCCGGGCAGCGCGCGCTGCACCAGGCCGTGGGCGGCGAGGATCTTGTGGTGTCTGCCGAGCGTCGGCGGAAGCGTCAGATAGGCGAGACGGACCAGGCCGGTGTAGTGCTCGACGAGTGCGGCCTCGGCTTCGTCGAGCGTGATCCGTTCACGGCAGGCCGGGGTGCGGTGTCGGGACATGACCATGGACTGGGGCGCCTCCCAAGGCCGGCAGGGGTACGAGCCTCACTTCCCTCCATCAAACGAGTGAACGGTGCCGGAGTCACCGTGACGTTTCGAGGCGTGCCGTCCCCGGGTGCTCACAGTCCGAGGTCGGCGAGGCGGCGGCTGACGCGTACGTCGGTCGACACGACGGGGGCGCCGGTGCGGACCCACGGGTCCCCGCCGAAGACCCGGGTGAAGACGCGCTCGGCGGTGCGGGTCGCCAGGGCCTGGGTGGTCAGGGTCGGGTTGGGGCCGCCGAGGGAGTTCGCGAGGGCGGAGTTGTCGGCGACGTACAGCCGGTCGACGGCGCGGCTGCGGCAGTCGGCGTCCAGCACCGAGGTACCCGGGTCCAGGCCCGTACGCAGGGACGACTGCACGTGCAGCGGTACGGGGAACATGTCGACGCGCAGCACCGCACGGGCGCCCGCGCCCCGCAGCAGCGCGGTCGCCTTGCGGGCCAGGAACTCGCGGTTGGCGAGCGTACGGGCGCTGCGGCGGCGCTGGTGCACCTCCACCTTCGGCACGGGACCGTGGGCGTCGGCCGGGAAGGCGGAGGGCAGGACGCGGTTGCCGGGCTGCACGTCGTCGTCGGTCAGCACCAGGATGTTCAGCAGCCGGTCGTGGCCGCCGTCCTGCATCAGCTCGGCGAGCCGGGGCCCGAAGACGCGTCCGGTCGGCCCGTCCCAAGGGCCGTACAGGCCACGGCCGTTGGTGTACGCGCCGCGGATTCCGCTGTCGGACGTGGTGAGGATCAGCGCCTGGAGGGCGGGCGGGAAGCCGGTCTGCTCCAGGGCGCCGCGGCCGGGGAAGTCGCACCGGGCAGCGGATCCGGCGCCGCGGCTGTTGCCGACGTCGTGGTCGAAGACACCGACGACGAAGTCCAGGTGGTGGTCGGTCAGCCCGCGCCCGACCCAGCCGTTCGGGTCGGGCAGGCCGCTGTTGTGCCACAGCCGCGGATTCTCCGTACAGCCGCCGGCGAGCACCACCACCCGCGCGTCCTCCCGGTGCGACTCGCCGGTCGCGCCGGTGCGCCAGGTGACGCCGGTCGCCGCGCCGGCCTCGGTGTGGACGCGGGTCACGAACGCGTCGGTGATCAGCTCGGCGGCCCGGCCGCCGGGGGACCAGGCATCGGCGGTCAGCGCCATCGGGACGTAGCTGTTGTCCGTCGAGCGCTTGGCGAATTGGTTGCGCGGCGCCCGTACCGGCTGCATGCAGCCCTGCGAGCAGTGGCCGCAGAACGTACAGCCGGTGGAGCGCGGGAAGACCAGCAGGCGGGGATCGGACGTGCGCCCGGCGTGGCCGCCGGGCTGCAGAATGGCGTTCTGCTGCGGACGGTAGGAATCGCCGGTGGTGGTCAGGGCCGTCTGCACGGGAATGCCGAGCGTTTCGCACCCCTGGAAATAGACTTCCTCCTTGGTGCCCATCGCCGCTGTCCGGACGGGCAGGGTGGCTTCCACCCACTCGTAGTACGGCACCAGTTCGGCGTAGGGGAACGGGAAGCGGTGACGGATGTCGTACGCGCCGGCGTCCGGGCCGGAACAGCCGGAGAACACGCCGGGATAGGCGCGCGGGGAATTGGCGAAGTAATGCTGTGTCGTGCCGCCGACCCCGGACAGCTGCATGACAAAGGAACTCTGCGGAGTTTCCCGGAACCACGCGCTCTTCGCCCGGTCCGCCGGGCCGAAGCGGAAGAATCCGGTGAGGGGATGGTTGGCGTCGTTCTCGTAGTGCGTCCATTCCTCGCGGGGGTGGGCGTGCCGGGGGCCGGCCTCCAGCAGCAGGACGTCCAGCCCGCGCTCCGCCAGTTCCTTGGCGACCACCGGTCCGCCGCCGCCCGCGCCGACGACGATGACATCACGCATGCCCGACGGCCTCCTTGCGGCCCCGGTAGTAGCCCTTGAGATCGTCGAGCCCGTCGGCCCGGCCGTCGTAGCCGGTGAGCCGCCAGCCCACGGGCAGCGCGGTGATGTCGCGCCGCCCGGCGTCCCACACGGCGTGTTCGGTGAAGCAGCCGAAGGAGACGAGGGACAGCAGGCCGCTGCCCAGGTACTTCAGCAGGCCGGACACGGAGCCGCGCAGCGGTTGCGGGAGGTGGGTGTCCAGCAGGGCGACGAGGTCGGAGTCGGTGTGCTCCAGCAGCTCGAACACCCGGGTCTTGTCCCGGTAGGACAGCCGGGAGAACGGTGACAGGAAGGGGCCGTCGGCCGCCGCCGGGTGCACCCGCGTGGCGAGGACGCCGAGCAGCACGGCCGCGACGAAGGACAGGGGGATCTTCTCGTCCCCGCGCAGCAGCAGGCGCAGTGCGGCGTCCAGCCGCCCCAGCTCCGGCGGAAGGTGCCGGGGCAGTCCGATCCCCGCCTCCGCCGTGGCCGTCACCAGCGCCATGGTCAGCGGCCGGGCCACCTCCTGCGGGAACGGTACGAACCGGTCCAGCGAGGCCACGACCAGGTCACCGGCCTCGGCGGCGACCCCGCCCGCCCGGCCGCGCGGCGTGCCCTGCGCCCGTGAGTGGGCGTCGTCGCCGGGCAGCGCGAAGGCGGCGAGACCTCGGAAGGCGTCCAGGGCCAGCCGCGTGAGCACCGGCCGCACCAGGGCGATCAGCTCCTCCACGCCCGGCACCGGCGCGGCGGCGACCCGGCCGCGGGCACCGGCGAGTCCCGCTCCGGCGGCGCCGAGGACGCCTGTACGGGCCAGGAAGACGCGCCGTGGCAACGGCGGGGAGGACGGTGGCAGGGGCTCGGTCATGGGGCGGCTCCGTCCGGTCCGGTGGCCCGTGTCCGGGCCGTCGGCACTGAACAACGCGGTGAGCGCGCGTCAGGTACCGGGCCTCTCCCGGGACGCCGGGTTCCGTGGCGGAGCGACGGGGGCGGCATCTCCGGGAGGGCCCTGGGCCGTGCGGCGGGGCGGTGTCACTTCCAGTCGGTGCACACGGTTCCGGCGCCGGGGACGGTCATGCACGCGGCGGCCTTGAGGTCCATGTCGTTGACCATCCGGGAGTGCGCGTCACTGCCCCGGTCGATCCGGGTCTCGTAGGTGTTCTGCGGGTTCGCGGTGTTGGCGACCGTGCCGACCGTCCCGACCGGGCCGTGGACCCTGACCCAGGCGGCCCGGCACGCCGCCTTGTAGCGGAGCTCGACCGTGGCACCGGCCAGCGTCCTCGAATCGAGCGTGTCCGCGTTGTCGGCGCACCCGCCTTCCTCGGGCGTGAGCCCGTTGCAGGCCGGGCCCTTGCAGGCGAGCAGCGGAGCTTTGGCGGAGGTGTGGGCAACGGTGGTGTGCCCGGCGGGAATCAGTGCGGAGGCCGCGAGGGCCAGAGTGGCGACAGCGGTGGAGAGCGTGTGCATGGTGATGACCCCCTGATGCGGCAGAAGCCCCTTCGCGGGGCCGCCTGTCGACGGGGAGCCTACGCCGAACGGTACGGAAAAAGGTCTGAGCGGTAATAAGTCGGGCAATACGACTTATGGCGGTGCATTCCCTGGCGATGGCAGGCGGGCCGGAGGCCCGTCAGGGTGCCGTGGCGACGTCGCTGTCCGGGTAGCACGTGAAGACCTGGTCGAGCCCGACGTAACGCAGGATGCGCAGCGTGTTGGCGGGCACCGAGGCCAGGCCGACGTCCGCCTGCGCGGCGAGGGCGTGGTGGCGCGCCGCCAGCAGGGCGGTGATGCCGCTGGAGTCGCAGAACTCCATCGCCGCGAGATCGAGGACCAGCCGCTGGCCCGGCCGCAGGGTCAGGCCGGACACGACGGTGCGCAGCTCGTCGGCGTGGTCGTAATCGAGGTGGCCGACGACCTCCAGTACGGGACCGGTCGCGGCGTCTCGGGTGGTTATCTTCAGCGAACTCATCTCTGCACGGGGGTCGGAGGGACAGGGACGGAACGGGGTCAGGACCGTACGGCGGGGACCCCGAGGGCGAGCAGGGCGGTGTCGTCGTCCAGGCCGTCGCCGAAACCTTCCAGCAGGCCGGTCAGCGCCTGGATCACGGCCCGCGGCGGCGCCCCGGCGTGGTCGGCGGCGAACGTACGCAGGGCCTCCTCCCCGTACAGGGCGCGGTCGGGGCCGGTGCGGGCCTCGGTGAGGCCGTCGGTGTAGAGCAGGAGGCCGTCACCCGGGGCGAGGGTGGTGGCGGCGCTGACGAAGCGCGGCTCCGGCAGGATGCCGACGAGCAGCCCGCCGGGGGTGGGCAGGTAGTCGCAGGTGCCGTCGGCGCGCAGCACCAGTGCCGGAGGGTGGCCGCCGGAGGCGAGCCGCACGGTGACCTCCCCGCTGTCCTGGTCCGGCTCCAGCACCCCGAATATGGCCGTGCAGTACCGCGGGTCGCCGCCGCTGTAGCGCTCGTGGAGAACCGTGTTCAGGGTGGCGAGCGTGGCCTCCGGGTCCGGGTCGTGCAGGGCGGCGGCGCGCAGGGTGTAGCGGGTCAGCGAGGTGAGCGCGGCCGCCCGGGGACCCTTGCCGCTCACGTCCCCGAGGAAGAACGCCCAGCGCTTGCCGTCCAGGGCGAACAGGTCGTAGAAGTCGCCGCCGAGCCGGTCGGGGGAGGCGGTGTGGTAGTACGACGCCACCTCCAGCCCCGGTATGTCGGGCAGCACGGTGGGCAGCAGACTCTGCTGGAGGGCGGCCAGCGCCTCCTGGAGCCGTGCGCGGTCGGCCTCCGCCCGCCGGCGGGCCGCCTCCGCCTCCTGCCGGCGCCGCAGCAGCTCCTCCTCGTACGCGCGCCGGTCGCGGGCGTCGAAGAGGGTGGCGCGGATCAGCAGCGGCTCGCCCTCGGTGCCGTACTTGACGGTGGCCGAGACCAGCACCGGGATGCGCGTGCCGTCGGCGTGCCGCACCTCCAGCGCGATCCCGTTGATCTCGCCCTGCATGCGCAGCAGCGGCGCGAAGTGCGTCTCGTGGTAGAGCTTGCCGCCCACGGTGAGCAGATCGGCGAACCGCGTCCGCCCGACCACCGCCTCCCGCTCCAGCCCGAGCCAGTCCAGGAGCGTGGCGTTGACCTTCGCGATGGTGCCGTCCATCAGCGTGGACACATAGCCGCAGGGCGCCGAGTCGTAGAGTTCCTCGGCACTGTCCTCCAGCAGGGCGGCGAACGCGGCGGTCGTGGCGCCGTCGCCGCCCGCGCCGTGCGGCTCGGGGCTGTCCCGTCCGGTGCGGCTCATCACCGCAGCCCCGTCAGGAAGCCGGTGATCGCCCGGTTGGTGGCCTCGGGCGCGGACAGGTGCGGGCAGTGGCCGGTGGCGTCCAGGGTGACCAGCCGCGATCCGGGGATCCGCGCGTGGACGTACGCGCCGACCTCGCGCGGGGCGATCACGTCCTGTGCGCACTCCAGCACCAGCGTCGGCACGGTCACCGACTTCAGGTCGTCGCGGGAGTCGGACAGGAAGGTGGTGCGGGCGAAGACGCGGGCCATGTCGGGGTCGGTGGCGCAGAAGCTGTTGGTCAGCTCCTCGCCCAGCTCGGGCCGCTCCGGATTGCCCATGATCACCGGCGCCATGGCGGCCGACCAGCCCAGGTAGTTGGCGTCCAGCGAGGCCAGCAGCTCGTCGATGTCCGCCGCCGTGAACCCGCCGCGGTACCCCTCGTCGTCGAGGTAGCGCGGGGACGGGGCGACCATGACCAGGGCGCCGAAGCGCTCCGGCGCCCGCCGGGCGGCGAGCACGCCGGTCATGGCGCTGACCGAGTGCCCGACGAACGTCGCGTCGCGCAGGTCGAGGGCCTCGGCGATCTCCACCACGTCCTGCGCGTAGCCGTCGAGGCGGGCGTAGCGCTCCTCCCGGAACGCCGACAGGTCGGAGCGGCCGCAGCCGACGTAGTCGAACAGCACCACCCGGTGGACATCGGCCAGGGCGGGCACCGTCAGACGCCACATGTTCTGGTCGCAGCCGAAACCGTGGGCCAGCACCACGGCCGGTCCGTCCGGGTTCCCCGTGACGGTGACGTTGTTCCTGCGCAGGATGTCCATGCGGCCCATCCTCGCATTCACCGTGATCGCCCCGACAGGCCCCCACCGGGGCGGGGCGGCGGGCCGTCGGCGACGCGTCGGCGCCGTGTCGGCGGCCGCTGCGACCTTGCCGTACGGGAGGGCCCGACGCCGCGGCGGCCGGGCGCCCCGCCGCCGTCCGGCGGCCCCACGACACGACCGAGGAGCCCGTCACCGTGCCTTACGGAACCCAGCACCCGCATCGGCCATCGCATGCGAGCCGGCCCCCGCTCGGGGCCTGGGACGTGCACCGGCTGCCGTCCGCCGAAGACCGGTCCTTCCTGGTCACCGGCGGCAACGCGGGCATCGGATACTTCGTCGCGGAACAGCTCGCCGGTACGGGAGCCACCGTCGTGCTGGGCAGCCGCGACCGTACGAGGGCCGAGGCCGCGGCGGCGAGCATCCGCGCCCGCGTCCCGGACGCCTGCGTGCGGCACGTGCCGCTGGACCTGGCGGACCTGGCGTCCCTCCCGGCCACCGTGGACGCGCTCGCGCTGGACCGTCTCGACGCGGTGGTGCACAACGCCGGGGTGGCGCTCGACGATCCGCCGCGCCGCGAGACCGCGGACGGCCATGAGCTGATGTTCGGGACCAACCACCTCGGGCACTTCGCGCTGACCCGGTGGCTCGCGCCGCTGCTCACGGCCGCGCCGGCCGCCCGCGTGGTCACCGTCGGCAGCATCGCGGCGAAATCCGAGCGACTGGATCTGAACGATCTCCAGTCCCGCGGTGACGACTACCGCCCGAAGCGGGCCTACGGACGCTCGACGCTGGCACAGATGTCCTTCGGTTTCGCCCTCGACCGCCGTCTGCGCGCGCTGGGCAGCACGGTCCGCAGTCTGGTGGCCCACCCCGGCGGCGCCCTGGACTCCCTCACGCCGTCGCGCCCGCCGGTGCACGTACGGACCTCCGGCGAGCGGCTGCGCGGACTGCCCGCCGGACTGCTCGTCCAGGGCAAGGACGCCGGCGCGTGGCCGGTCGTGCGGGCCGTCCTCGACCCGCGGGCGACGGGCGGGCAGCTGTGGGGGCCGCGGGTGTTCGGGCTGCGCGGCCTGCCGCGGGCCGAGCCGGTGGGGGAGCGGATGGCCGATGCCGCCCTCGCGGCGCGCCTGTGGGAGGCCGGCTGCGCGCTGACCGGTGTGGAGGCGGATCTGGGCTTCCGGTGAACGGCGTTGCCGGGCAGGGGAGTCCGGCGTCGGCTTCCGGGGTGGGATTCCGGAGGCGGGCTTTTCGGTCCATTGATCGCCGCCCGGGTGAACACCTGGCGACGTCCGGACCACCGTCCGGGTTGTGAGGGAAATCCCGCGATGCCGCCAGTGACGTTTTTGGGCATTCCGAGGGCATCCCGTGCCGCTGGTCACCGGGGATGACCGCCTGCGTACGACCGTGGCGCGCGGACCGGAAACAGCGCTTCCGCCCTGGTCAGCAGCCATTTTCACGGTCACCCGTGACGTGGGGGAAGGGAGGCGGGAGGTGGACCGGAAACGGGTGGTCCGCCGGTTGCCCTCCGGGGCATCTTTGACGGGCGAGCCGGGCGTTACCGGCTCGCCCGACCTGGGACCCCCGAGGGAGATCCTTCATGGCAGTCAGAAGAATGTCCGCGATGCTCCTCGCCGCCGGTACCTTCGCCGCGGCGTCCGTCTTCGGGTTCACCGGCGCGGCCTCGGCCGACACCGGTACCGCCACCCCCTTCGCCGCACAGGCACGGCAGGCCGGCCTGACCGGCACCCAGTCCGCACAGCTCCAGGCGCAGGTTGACGACTACGTCGCCGACCTGGGCGGCAAGCAGGTCTCCGCCAACAAGATCCTGGTGCCGGGCGGCAGCATGCTGGTCCGGGCACCCGGCCAGAAGTACGCGCACGACCTGGCCGCCGGACCGGCCAAGGGCGACATCAAACCCGCCTGTAACTACGGGCACCTGTGCGGCTGGGCCGACAACGGCAACAGCTTCGACTACTACTACTGCGGCTACTACCAGCTGCCCAACCTCGTCGGCAACGGCACCTGGGTCAACAACCAGACCTCGGGCACCGTGGCCCGCTTCTACAACAAGGACGGCAGCGAGCGCTGGAACACCGGCCCGGCCTACGGCTCCGGCACCGCCAACTGGACCCCGGTCTGGTACGCCCGCCCCTGCTGACGACCGCGATCACCACCGGCCATCGGCCCCGAGGCTGAGCGGCCGGCTCCCCACGTCCGGCCGAGCCCCTGACGTAGCGGAAAGGCACCGCGCACCGCAGCCATGACCCGTACGACCAGCGCTTTCCAGGACCACCGCACGTCCGGGGCCACCGTACGAACCGGAAACACCGCAGTTCCAGGAACCAGCGCACGCCCGCACCACGAGGGCCGCCCGCCCGCGGGCGGCCCTCATTCGCTCGGTCCTCGCTCGCGGGGCCGGTCCCGTGGTGTCGTTCGCGAGATCAGGGAGGCCGCCGCACCCCCGTCGCGGCGGCCCGGTCCCGGCTCAGCGCAACCGGGTCGCGGCGTACGCCTCGATGGCGGCCCGCTGGTAGGCGGCCAGGCCCGGCGCGATCGACTCGTACGCCGCGCGCCAGTGCGCGTTCTCCACGCAGCAACGCCCGATCGCGCGGTACTCCTCGGCGGTGGCCGCTCGGCTCCGGGCCAGCGTCCGGTACTGGGCGCCGATCCCGGCCTGCACCGCGTCGGCGTCGGCGGGCAGCCCGGCGGCCAGCTGCTCCGCCAGCCGGATCAGCTGCGCCGTGCGCTCGCGCTCGTCGGCCTCGGCCTCGGCCCTGCTCAACGCCGCGGTATGCCGCTCGACGGCCCCGACCAGCTCCGGGAAACCGTGCAGGACCTTCATGCACTGGGCAGACCGGATGCCCTCGAACAGATTCTCCGGCCGGCTGATGCCGATCATGTCCGTGCCGCCCTTCCTGGACCGCTCCAGTCCGGTGATCGTGCGGGCGACGGTCCCGGCCAGGGCGTCCAGCCGGTCGCGCTCGGCGAGCAGCCGACGGTGGTGGCCCCGCAGGGCCGCCAGCTCGTCGACCTGCGCGGCCAGGATCCGGCCGATCTCCGGCAGCCCCAGGCCCAGCGCCCGCAGCACGAGAACCTGTTGCAGCCGCAGCAGTTGGCGCTCCTCGTAGTAGCGGTGGCCGTTGGCCCCGACCCGGGCCGGCGGCAGCAGGCCGATGTCGTCGTAGTGCCGTAATGTCCGGGCCGTCACCCCCGACATCCGGGCGACCTCCGCGATCGGCCAGGCCATCGCCGCCTCCCTCACCCGTGCCGCACCGGGCCGGAATCTCCGGCCCTGCTCAGGACGGTAGAGGCTTCCGCTGCGGCAGCTTCAAGCCCGGCTCCATCCTTCTTACGCGCGCATCGAGCGACGCGGGACCGTTTCCGCCGCACCAGAGGCTCACCCGTGCGGCGGAGGCGACCCGGACCAGAGGCTGACGCGCCGTCCACCGGCCAGCGACGACGATCGAGGGGCCCACCCACACGCGTGCCCGCACCGGACATAGCAGGCAGCCGGACAGCCGCAGGCGCGCGGTGCGGTGGGCGCACCGGATGCGCGACAAGGATCGGACGAAACGGAGTACCGCCGTGCAGATCCAGCCCATACGTGCCGCCGTTCTTCTCACCGCAACCGCCATGGCCGCAGTGCCCACGGCCGCAGTGCCCACGGCCGCCGCACCGGCCGGCCGCACCGCTGCCGCCCCCACGGACACCCTGGTGTCCTCTCTGAAAGGCTGGGCCCGCGGGGACTACCCCGTCGCCGCGGACGACGTACAACTCACCGTCGACGCCCACCGTGCCGAGCCGGCGGACGGCTCCAGACGGCCCGCCACGTCCTGGGGCACCTTCCGCCTCTACCACAAGGTGGCACGGCCGGGCCGGCCGCCCCTGGTCCTGTGGGCCGACTTCAAGGTCGACTGCCTGACCACCGGCGGCCCCACCGCGACCGTGACCGGCACTCTCGAACGCACCAGCCCCCACCACGCCTGGCAGCACGAAATGGCCCCGCACTCCCGGATGGGGGCGAGCTTCTACGTGGCCCCCAAGGGCGCGGGTCCCAGCCGGGTCGGCCTCATCGGCCCGACGGCCAAGGGCAGGCCGAAGGTGACCCCCTGCGCAGCCCCGGCCGCCGACACCAAGGTGATCGCAGGCGGTTACACGCTCAAGGACCGGGTCCGGCAGAAAGGGAATTGATCTCGGTAGTACCGCCTGGTCACGGCAGGTCGAGTCCGCTTGGCCGGCGCCGTGCCGGGGGAGGAAGGCCACCCGGCGGCCGGCCACGGTGCCCACCGACACGGGGTCGGAGGGGTCGCCGCGGAGAGTGCGCGCAAGGGCGGGATCCTTCCGTACGTGGCCGAGACGCTCGTCACCTCACACACGCGTCCGGACGGCGGCGACAACAGATCAACTACGCTGTGACGACGCCGAATCACTGCGTACCGACTCCGCGGCGGGCGTCCCGCGACGCCTTCCGCGCGGCAGCAACCGCACCACCGTTTTCCTTCGGAGGCACCGCATGACGAAGCAGTTCGACCCCGATTTCGGGCTCACCGCGCAGGACTACAGCCGTCACCGTGCCGGGTTCCCGCCCGAGTTGGTCGAACGGCTCGTCACCGCCGGACTTGAGCTGCCCGGCAAGGACGTGCTCGACATCGGCACCGGGACCGGCAGCCTGGCCAGGCTGTTCGCGCGGGCGGGCGCCACCGTGACCGGCCTCGACCCGGCCGCGGCGCTGCTGGAGCAGGCGAAGGAACTGGACCGCGCGGCGGGTGTCGAGGTCGACTACCGGGTGGCGACGGCGGAGGACACAGGACTGCCGGAGGCGTCGTTCGACGTGGTGTCGGCCGGGCAGTGCTGGCACTGGTTCGACGCCCCCAAGGCGGCGGCCGAGGTGAGCCGGCTGCTGCGTCCCGGCGGGCACGTCGTCATCGCCCACTTCGACTGGCTGCCCCTGCCCGGCAACCTGGTCGAGGCCACCGAGTCGCTGATCACCGCCTACAACCCGAGGTGGACGATGGGCGGCGGCACGGGCCTGTACCCGCGGTGGCTGACCGACCTGGCGACCGCCGGGTTCACCGGCATCGAGACGTTCTCCTTCGACCTGGCCGTGCCGTACACCCCGCAGGACTGGGTGGGCCGCATCCGGGCCAGCGCCGGGGTGGGGGCGAGCCTGCCGCCGGAGGACATCGCCCGCTTCACCGAGGACCTCCACCGCGTCCTGCGCGAGCAGTTCCCCGGCGAGGTGCTGGCGGTCCCGCACCGCACTTGGGCGGTGACGGCAACGGCGCCCCGCCACTAGGGTCCGGCCGGCGGCATACCGCGGAGGGACTTCGGCTTGGCGTCGCCCCATGGCCGGTCCCCACCTCCGCCCGCCTCGGGTGGACGCACGACCTTCTCGACCCCGGGTGGATGAACGGCGAACCGTTCATCCACCCGGTGCACGCTCTGCCGGGCGGGAACGTAAATGCGTCGACACCGCCCCTCGGTGCCCGGCAAAGTGGCCGCCCATGACGAGCAGTGAGCTGTGGAGCCGTGCGACCGCCGAGCGCTACGACGCCGAAGAGACCGAGATGTCCTCGGCCGCCGTTCTCCAACCGACTCTCGCCTTCCTGTCCGGGCTCGCCGGAGACGGCCGGGCGCTGGAGTTCGCCATCGGGACCGGACGCGTGGGCGTCCCGCTCCGGGAGCGCGGCGTGCCGGTGGTGGGCATCGAACTGTCCGAGCACATGGCGGCGGTGCTCCGGCGCAAGATCGACGAGGACGCGCTCCCGGTGGTCATCGGGGACATGGCCACCACCGTCGTTCCCGGCGGGTTCACCCTGGTCTATCTCGTCTACAACACCATCTCGAACCTGCTCACGCAGGACGAGCAGGTCGAGTGCTTCCGCAACGCCGCACGCCATCTGCTGCCCGGCGGCCGGTTCGTCATCGAACTGGGCGTGCCGCCGCTGCGGTTCCTGCCGCCCGGCCAGGCCGCGGTGCCGTTCGACGTCTCCGAGCGGCACCTCGGCTTCGACACCTTCGACCTCGTCGAGCAGCTCCTCGTCTCGCACCACTTCACCCGCGACGGCGACGGCGACCGGTACCGTCGCGACGCCTCCCGGCACCGCTACGCCTGGCCGGCGGAGCTCGACCTGATGGCGCGGATCGCCGGGCTGGAGCTCGAACGCCGCGTCGCGGACTGGGACGGGACGCCGTTCACCCAGGACTCCGCGAAGCACATCTCCGTATGGCGCAAGCCGGCCTGAGGCCGGCCCGTCAGGGGAGCGGGGCGCCCCGTGCGGCGATCCACAGCTCGTACCACTCCTCGTGGGTGAGTTCCGGCTCGCGGCGCACCGCGTCCGCGCAGGCACCGATGCGCTCGGGGCGGGTGGTGCCCACGACGGGGGTGATGCCTGCCGGGTGGCGCCGGAGCCACCACAGGAGAACGGTTTCGGGTGTGGTGTCCTTGCGCCGGGCGAGGGCGGTGACGAGGTGGCCCGCCGGTGTGTCCGCGTGGGTGAGGCGGCCCCGGGCGAGTGAGCCCCAGGACTGCAGTCGGATGCCGTTGGCCGCGCAGTGCTCCAGCGTGCCCGGGACGAAGCCGTTCCGGGCGGCGGCCGGTGTGTTGACGAGGACGCCCGACTCCACCCAGTCGCGCCGGTCCAGGCTCATTTCGAGCTGGTTGACGACCAGGGGGACGTCCAGGTGGGCTTGGAGGGCGGCGATCTGCGGGCCGTTCATGTTGGACACGCCGAACTGGCGGACCAGCCCCTGGGCGTGGAGGGAGGCCAGCGCCCCGGCGATGTCCTGCGGGTCGGCGAGGGGGTCGGGGCGGTGCAGGAGGAGGACGTCCAGGACGTCGGTGCGCAGCCGGGCGAGGCTCTCCTCGACCCGCCGCAGGATGCTTACTCCCCGCAGGTCGTAGTGGCCGGGCCGGTCGCCTTCGGGCAGCCGGATGCCGCACTTGGTCTGCAGGACGACGCGCTCCCGCAGCCCGGGCGTACGGGCGAGCACCTCGCCGAAGACGGCCTCCGACTTGCCGTGCCGGTAGATGTCGGCGTGGTCGAACGCCGTGATGCCGGCGGCCAGGGCCGCCTCGATCGCGGTCTCGGCGTGCTGGATGTCCTGGGGTGTGTACGGCCGGGTGTCCCAGCCGCCGCCGAGTCCCATGCAGCCGTAGGCCAGCTTGTGTCTGCGGATGTCGGTCTGTGCTGCCATGCGGTCTCCGGGGTGGGGGTGAGGAGTGTGGGCGCGAGGGGCTGGGTGCCGGGCGGGGTACGCCGGTCAGGTCCCGAGGGTTTGGGCGAGCATCTCGGCGACGGCCAGCACCGGCAACTGCGTGTTGGCGGCGGGCACGGTCGGCAGGATCGAGGCGTCGGCCACCCGCAGTCCCGCCACACCGTGGACTGCGCCCTGCCCGTCGACCACGGCCTGCGGGTCGTCCGCCGGCCCCATGGCGCAGGTCCCCACGGGATGCCAGTAGGTGCCCACCCGGCCGCGGAGTTCGTCGTCGGGCAGCGTGTGGGCCGGCGCTCCGTCCCCTGGAACCGCCAGGGACTTCAGGGCTGAGGCCAGCTCCCGCACCTTCTCCAGTCCCGACCGGACGACCGCGAGGTCACGGCCGCCGGGGTCGGTCAGGAAGGCGGGGGTGATCTCGGGAGGCGCCTCCGGGTCGGCCGAGCGGAGCCGGACCTGCCCGCGCGAGGCCGGTTTCATCAGGAAGGCGGAGACACCGGCCTCGTACTGTCCGGGCGGCAGCGCGCCGACCAGCGGCGGGCCGGCCGTGGGCAGGAGATGCAGGTCCCAGGCCCCGTCCGGACAGTACTCGCTGGCAGCCCGGATCAGCATCCGGCTGACGTACAGCCGCCCCTCCGCTTCCTTCGCCGCCAGCGCCGCGTTCAGTTCCCGCGTGGGGGACAGCGGGACGAAGACGCCGGGCTGGTCGGACAGGTTGCCGCCGACACCCGGCAGGTCCGCCGCGCACCGGATGCCGTGCTCCGCCAGGTGCGCGGCCGGTCCGACGCCGCTGCGCAGCAACACGGTGGGGGAGCCGAAGGTGCCGCACGTCAGCACGTACGTATCGGCCGTCAGCGTCACGGGACGGCCGTCCAGGACGGCGCGCGCGCCGCGCACCCGGCCCGCCCGTACGTCGAGCCGGTCCACCAGGACATCACTGAGGATCGTCAGGTTCGGCCGGGACCGGACCGCCGGGTCCAGGTAGGCGAAGGCGGCGTTGAAGCGCAGGCCGTCGACGGCGTTGAGCAGCGGACGGCCGTAGCCGGGCCGGCCGGGGGCCGCCATGTCCACTTCCTCGTGGCCGAGGTCCCGGGCCGCCAGGAGGGCGGACGAGGCCCACAGGGAGAGTTCGCGGTCCGGGACGGTCCGCAGCGCCATGCGCTCCACGGCCCGGAGCCGGTACGGTTCCAGCGCCGTGGCCGACCACCGGTCGCCGCCCGCCCGTGTCCACTCGGCGTGGTCGGCGTGCGAACCCCAGGTGTTCCAGGCGCCCTTGATGCACGAGGAGCCGCCCAGGATCCGGGCCCGGACGCGGTGGAAGGCGCCGTGCCGCTCCCATACGTCGTCGCGTGGCAGGGCACGGGCGTTCAGTACCTTCTGCGGCCAGCTCTCCTGCCGCGGTCCGTGATCGGGTCCCGCTTCCACCAGGCACACGGAACGGTCGGGGTTCTCGGAGAGGCGGGCCGCCAGCACGCAGCCGGCCACTCCGCCGCCGAGGACGACGGTGTCGAAGCCGGGCAGGGCGGGTGGGTTCGTCATGGGCGTTCCGTCGAGTCGTGGCGGGTGGGGGCGGTGGGCATGGGGGCTCCTCGTGCGGGCGCGGATTCGGGCGCCGTGGCGGATTCAGGCGGACGGTTCGGGCCCGGTGAATCGGGCGGCCAGCAGGCGCGCTCCCTCGCGCACACCCCGGACGGTGATGTCCCCGACGCCGGGCAGGGCCGGCAGCACCTCACTGGCCAGGCAGGCGTTCGCCGGACGGGAGGCGTAGCGCGTGCGGGCGCGCGGTACGGGCTTCACCAGTTCCGCGGGAGCGCCCAGCGCCCGTGCGACGGCGGTGGCCCACTCGGCGCGCGTGACGCGGTCCGGGCCGCCCAGGTGCAGCACCGGGGGCAGCGGGTGCCCGCAACGCAGCAGCGCGGCCGTCACCTCCGCCACGTCGTCCAGGAGCACCGGCGTCGTCCAGTGGTCGTCGGGGGCTTCGACCGGCTCTCCCCGCCGCAGCCGATGGGCACAGGCGGCGAAGAAGTTCAGCCACTTGTCCGCGTCCGCGTCCGCGGGCTCGTGGCCGTAGACGAGACTGACCCGCAGGATCACGGACCGGGGCGCCTTGGCGAGCAGTGCCTGCTCGGCCGCCAGCTTCGCCCGGCCGTAGGCGTTCGCCGGTGCCGGGGAAGCGCTCTCGGTGTTGTGCGCCGAACTGCCGTCGAAGACGTTGTCGGTGGAGATCATGATGATCCGCGAGTCCGGTGCGAGGGTGGCGAAGGTGTCCGCCACGGCGACATGCGCGGCCCGCGCCTCGTCCGGGTTGGCCTCGCACCAGGTGACGTCGGACGGACCGTGCACCAGGACGACGCGCTCCGGGCGCAGCCGGTCGAGCAGACGGCGGCAGTCGCGGACGTCGGTGGCGTCCAGGGCGGCCCAGCGGGCGCCGTAACTGCCGGGCGACACGGCGGGCGGGCGGCGTGAAACGAGGGTCACGCGCCTGTCCGCCCGCGCCAGGCACCGGGCGGTCGCCGTGCCGATCAGTCCACTGCCCACGATCAGGGTGCTGCCGCCGGTCACGGCGCCCCCTGGGAGGAGGGCACCGGCGTCCGCGCGGCCAGCAGGCGGCCCACTCCGAGCAGCCCGTGGTCGTCGTCGGCGGCCCCGAGCGACACCATGGCGTCGATCTGCTCCGGGCCGAGGCCGAAGCAGCCCAGCCGCCGGATCTCGGCCACCAGCAGGCGCCGGTACGGTTCGCCGACCGCCAGGGCGAAGCCGCCCATCAGGATGTGGCGGCACACCCCGATCGACGCGAACACCCCGGTGATCGCCTGGGCGAGCGGGGCCAGCGTGCCGCGCAGCACCTCGGTGGTGAAGGGGTCGCCCGCGCGGACCGCCTGGGCGATGGCCCGGTTGCCGATGTGCTCCGCGCGGCCCTCGCACAGCGCGGCGAGCCGGGAGCCGCGGAAGGCGGCCTGATGGCTGTGCGCGGCCCGCCGTGCCGCCGCCAGCACGCCACGGCCGGAGGCGATGGCGCCGAGATGGCCGCGGCCTCCGCAGTCGCACAGCGGCGCGTCGGGGGAGCGGTCGCAGACCCAGTGGCCCAGCTCACCGCCGTGGCCGTCGGGGTCGACGAGGACCTCGCCGCCGCGGAAGACCTTGTTGCCGATGCCGGAGCTGATGGTCAGCAGGCAGAAGTCGCCGGGTTCGGTGGCGGCGTAGCGCCAAGCGGCAGCCGTCAGGTCGTTCACCACGACGGCCGGCGCGCCGGTCCGCTCGGACAGCAGTTCACCGAGCGGCAGCGGGTCTCCGCGCCGTCCCCACACGGTGGGCGCCGCCATGACGAGGCCCGCGGCCGTGATCGGGCCGGCGAACGCCACGCCCAGCGCGCGTGGCGGCCGCCCGCCCGTATGCGCGGCGACCTCGCGCACGATCTGTTCCACCACCCGCTGTTGCAGGGCCGGCACCGGTGCACCGGGGTCGCGGTGCTTGCCGTCGACCGGCATCCGCCGCACGTCCGAAAGGGCGCCCGCCGCGGGATCGTAGGTGCCGATGCGCAAGGTCGTGCCGCCCACGTCGAGGACGGTGAACACGTCGTCACCCGGCACGCCGCTCACCCTCCCCCTCCTCCGCTGCTTCCTCGAAGACGAGCAGCCGCAGGTCCCGCTCCGAGTCGTTGACCAGGCCGTGCTCCCCGTGGGGCGCGTTGACGACGATGTCGCCGGGGCCCACCCGGAACTCCTCGCCGTCCCGGAACATCAGACCGGTGCCGTCAAGCACGATGTAGGTCTCGCGGTCGGCGCCGTGCCGGTGCCGTCCGATCGAGGTCCCCGGCGGCAGGACGGCCAGATCGATGAATTCCGCGCCCGGGGCGCCGGCCCGGCGCGCGAAGACGCGGTGCGCGAGGATCGTGCCGGAACCCCCGTGGTCCCGCTCCTTGCCGGTCAGCAGGTTCCGCAGATTGGTCACGGGCTCAGGCATCGTGCCGCTCCCCGTCCGCGGCCAGCGCCTTCAGCGCGTCCTCCAGGATGTCGCCCGGCAGGTCCGCCAACTCCTCCACGAAGGCCGCCTTGCCGATGCCGGTCGGCACGACGAGGTGCAGTTTGCGGCCCCGCCGCTGCCATGACGCACGCAGCGCCTGCGTCATCAGCTCCGGTGTGCAGGTGACCGGGTCGAACACCGGCAGCCCGATCCGCCGTAGCAGCCGGACGACGCGGAAGCAGGTCTCCTCGTCCGCCAGGCCGAGCAGGCGTGCGAGATGTGCGGACAGCGCCATGTCGACGGCGACCGCCTCACCGTGCTCCAGCCGGTGTCCGCCGGCCGTCTCGATGAGCGGGCTGAAGGTGTGGCCGAAGTCGACGAGCCGGGCCAGGTTGTGTTCGTGGAGGTTGGGGCACAGTTCCTCCATCATCAGACGCATCGAGGTGCGCAGGACGTAGGCCTCCAGAGCCCCGTCGTCGAGGACGGTGGCGGCGGGGCGGCGGAACGCGTCCGGGTGGCGCTCCAGCGTCCGGAAGAGCTCGTCGTCCAGGATCACGGCCATCTTCACGATCTCGGCGAGTCCGCAGCGGATCTCCCGGTGCGGCAGCGTCGCCAGGAAGGCGGGGTCGTTGAGGGAGGCGTGTGCCGGGTGGTAGGCGCCGTACATGTTCTTCGTCCGCAGGGCGTTGACGCCCGTCTTGACGCCCACACCGACGTCCACCTGGCCGACGAGCGTGGTGTTGACCTTGATGTACCGGATGCCCCGCGCGTAGATGGACGCGGCGAAGCCGACCACGTCGGCGACGATGCCGCCGCCGACGGCGAGCATCAGGCCATGGCGGTCCAGCCCGTCCGCCTTGGCCAGGGCGCAGACGTTCTCCACCGCCGCCAGCGTCTTGTGGTGTTCGCCGGTGGCCATGACGTGCAGGGTCCACTGGCCCGGCAGGGCGTGGGCGTCCAGGTAGGCCCGGATCCGGTCGCCGTACAGCCGGTCCACGGTCGGGCCGACGAAGGCCACGACGCGGCGGCCCTCCAGATAGCCGCCGAGCAGGGGGTTGCCCGGGTCGAGCACCCCGGAGGCGAGGTCGACCCGGTACCGGATGCCGTCCGGTGCTCTCAGCGCGAAACCGTCGCCATCCTCACGCACCCCCGTCGGTGGGCCCAGGACGACATCGCCGGGATCGTCGCCGCCCTCCGCCGGGGAGGGGCCGACCCGGTCAAGAATCTGGCCTGACATCTTTCTCCTTACGTGGTCTCGCATGGGTGCGAAGGTCCTCGAACACCCTGGTGAGGGCGGCCACAAGAGGCTGGTCCGGAAGGTCCTCCAGCGGTACGGGGCGGCCCTGGGCATCGCTCACGGGCAGCCGCCAGTTGGGGTGCGCCGTGGACGTGCCGGGAAGGTTCTGGGGCCTGCGGTCGCCGGTCGCGTCCGGCAGCCAGACGCCGAGCAGGCGGGCCGGGGTGCGGCACAGGAAGCGGTGCAGCGCGACGAGGTCGCCGTCCGGGTCGGGCAGCAGCCCGTGCCGCTCCAGTTCGGCCAGCCACCCGTCGCGCTCGGCGGCGGCCTCGGCCTTCTCCTCCGCTTCCGGGCGGGTGAGCAGGCCCAGCCGGGCCCGGAGGTCGACGTGCTCGCCGCTGAGCCAGGCCGCGGTCGTCGGCAGGTCGTGGGTGGTGAGCGTGGCCAGGCAGTCGCGCCGCCAGCGGTCGGGCGGCAGCGGGCCGTGCCGGCCCTCGGAGCCCCCGAGGTACTCGAACCGCTGGACGGAGGTGCCGAGGATCCCCCGCTCGGCGAGCGCCGTACGGACACCGGCCTCGACCGTGCCGAGGTCCTCACCGATCACACCGGCTCCGGCGCGGTGCGCCTCCAGCGTCAGCACGCCCAGCATCGCGTCGGCGTCGTACCGGACGTACGTACCCTCGGACGGCGGCCGCCCCTCGGGCACCCACCACAGCCGGAACAGGCCCATGACATGGTCGATGCGCAGGGCACCCGCGTGCCGCAGCCCGGCCCGCAGCAGCCCCGCCAGGGGTGCGTAGCCGGCGGCGGCGAGCCCGTCGGGGCGCCACGGCGGCTGGCCCCAGTCCTGGCCGTGCGGGTTGAAGTCGTCCGGCGGAGCGCCGACACTCATGCCGGCGGCCAGGCAGTCCTGGAGGGCCCAGCTGTCGGCACCCTCCGGGGCGACACCGACCGCCAGGTCGTGGATCAGGCCGATCTTCATGCCGGCGCCGGCGGCCGCGGCCTGGGCGGCGGCCAGTTGCCCGTCGGTGACCCAGGCCAGCCAGCGGTGGTAGTCGACCTCGGCGGCCAGCTCCCGGCGGGCGCGGGCCACGGCCGGGGAGCGCGGGTCGCGCAGCGCGGCCGGCCAGGACCGCCAGGCCCTGCCGTGCACACCGGCCAGCGCGCACCAGGTGGCGAAGTCCGTCAGGTCCTGTCCTTCGCGTGCGGTGAAGTGGGCGAGGGCGGCGGCGCGCCCGGGCGACAGCGGCACCTGGTGGACCGCCCGCAGTGCCTCGTGCTTGAGGGAGCGCACCGTCTCCCGGTCGATGAGCAGGCCGCCGCGCAGCATGCCCTCGTTGAGGATCCCGGCCTGGGCGGCACACCGGTCGGCGGTACGCCGCCCCTCGCCCTGGAGGTACGCGTACTCGGGGATCGCCTCCACGCGCAGATGCATGGGGTCGGGGTACCGGCGGGAGCTGGGCCGGTACGGCGACGGGTCCGGCAGCGGTCCGGGTTCGACGGCGTGCAGCGGGCCGAGCTGGACGAAGTCCGCCCCGAGCGCGCGTCCCGACCAGGACGCCAGCTCCGCCAGGTCACCGAGGTCGCCCATGCCCCAGGAGCGGCGTGAGAGCACGGAATACAGCTGGACGAGGAATCCCCAGTGCCGCCCGGCCGGCACCGGCAGCCGTGCGGGTACGGCCAGCAGCGGTGCGGAATCGCTTCTTCCCGGTGCGACGGCGTGCACGGTGTGCATGCCGACCGGGAGGGAGCCGGACAGGTCCGCCGTGCCGCCTCCCTCCAGCTCCACTTCCACCGTCGCGTTCGGAGGCAGATCCAGCCGCGGTACGGCAGCTCCCCGCACGACGACACACGGGGGCAGCAACCGGGCCGCCGTGCGCTCCCGGTGGGCCCGCAGAGCGGCCCGGGCCGACGCGTCGGTGGCCGCGTCGATCCCGCACGCGGCCAGCACGGCCACGAGGGTGTCCGGGGCCACCGTCACCCGCTGCCCCCGGTCGGTGATGTAGGCGGTGGACACACCATGGGCGCGGGCCAGTTCGCGCAGAGCCCCGCTCATGACATCCGCTCCGAGCTGCCGAAGAGGCGTTCCAGGACGGCGGCGACGCCGTCGTCGTCGTTCGCGGGCGCGATCTCGTCGGCCATCGCCCGCAGCGCCGGATGGGCGTTGCCCACGGCCACCCCGTGCCCGGCCCAGGCGAGGAGCGGGATGTCGTTCGGCATGTCACCGAACGCGACGGTCCCGGCCGCTTCGTGGCCGAGGAGCCGCGCCGCCCGTTCCACTCCGGCCGCCTTGGTGGTGCCGGCCGGCAGCACCTCCACCATCCCCCGTACCGAATGCACCACGGTGACCTCGTCACCGCACAACCGCTGTGCCACGGCTTCGACCTCGTCCTCCGGCAGGCCCGGGTGGTGCAGGACCAGCTTGTCGATCGGGTGCGACCACAGCAGCCGGCGGTCGGTCGTGACGTCCCAGCCGTGCCGGACGCGCTCGCCGAAGCGGGGCGTGACCTTGAACCGGCTCTCCGGCGGCGCCGTCACGACCCCCAGTTCCAGCGGCCCCAGCGCGGCTTCGACGCGTTCGACCACGCTGCGGGCGAGGTCCAGGTCGAGCGAGGCCGAGCTGAGCAGCCGGTCGGCGCCGGCGTCGTAGAGCTGGGCGCCCTGTCCGCACACCGCGAGCCCGCGGTAGCCGAGCGCGGTCAGATACTGCTTGCAGGCCGTGGCGGGCCGTCCGGTGACCACGAGGTGGGAGGCGCCCGCCTCGGCGGCCCGGGCGAGGGCGCGCAGGGTGCGCTCGGAGACGGACTGGTCACTGCGCAGGAGGGTGCCGTCGAGGTCCGTCGCCACGAGCCGGAAGGGCGGCGGGCCGCCCGCGGGCCCGTACGGAACGGCCGACGGCCGCGCGGCCGTGTCCGACGGCTCGAACGCCAGGGTGTCCCAAGTGACGCGCCCCGAGGCCAGGGTCAGCATGACGAGCAGGTGGCGTCCGACGGGCGGACCGGGCAGGACGCCCTCGAAGACGCCGTCCCGTGCCGCCACCAGGGGCACCAGGACGGCACCGCTGCCCGCCGGCACCGGTTCGTCGGAGGCGAGGGCCTCGGCGTGGGACTCCAGGTCCGACGCGGACATCCCGGTTCCGGCTACGGCCACTTCCACGTGCCGCGCCTCCGGGTGCCGGTACGTCACGTGCGGGCGGCCCGCCGCATCGATGCGTGCCGTGTACCGCCCGCGGACGCGTGCCGCCCAGTCCTCCCGGCCGGCCGCACGCGCAATACGGGCGCAAGCGGCGAAGTCGGCCCGGGCGTGGGCGGCCTCGAAGAGGCGCTCGTAGGCCGCCTCGTCGAGCGGTGCGGCACGCCCGTAGGCCGCCACGTCGCCCAGGGCCGCGGCCGACCGCGCGATGAGCGTCCGGTACCGGTCCCATGCGGCGTCGGGCAGGGCGTCGAACCAGCCGTACCGGATCGCGTCCTCGGTCGGAAAGGCCCGGGGCCGGCCGCGCAGCAGGCCCTCGAAGGCCGACAGGCGCCGGTCGGCGCTCCGCGCCCAGGTGAACCGGCGGGCCGTGGCGCGCGCGTTGGCCGACAGCCGGGCGTAGGCGTCGGGGGCGGCGCGCCGTAGCTCCGCGGCCTGGCGTATGCGGTCGACGAGCGCGCGGGTGAGGGCCGGGTCGTCGTCACGGAACGATCCGGGCAGCGACAACCCGGTGGCCCGGGGATCGTCCGGGGGCAGGGCGTGGCCGAAGTGGGCCGTGACGCTCTGCGCGGTCGCGATCGGCACCGCGCCGCACGCCATGGCCTCGGCCTGGGCGATGAGGAACCCGTCGAGCTCGAACTTCGACGGGAAGACGCAGAAGTCCGCGCACGCGGCCTGCTCGAACAGGGTGTCCTCGTCGGCCAGGCGCCAGTCCAGATGCACCCGGCCCGGATGGCGGTCGGCGACGCTCCGGAAGTACGCGTTGCCGACGGGGGCCGGCTGCCCACCGCCCCCGCTGGTGGCCAGGCGCAGCACGAAGGCCGCTTCGGTGCCGCTGTCCAGCACCTCCTCGACGGCGCGGATCAGTTCGAGCTGGCCCTTGTGGTGCACCGCGTACCGGGCGGCGTGGTAGAAGACCGGCAGGGAGGGATCGAGACCCAGCGAGCGCAGGACCGCCTCACGGTCCACGGCTCCGGGATCGCGCGCCAGCCAGCCGTCGGATATCCCGCAGCCGCCCATGAGCAGCTGGTGCGCCTGGGCGCGCACCATGCGGGAGACCGGCAGGGTGTGGAACAGGCTCTCGAACGGGGTGTCGCGGAAGGTGCTGTAGTAGTCCCGCTGGCCGGGCGAGACGAAGTCCAGCAGGTCGGCGTGTGCCAGGACCAGCGGCAGAACGGCGACATGGTCCGGTCCGTACTCCACGTGCATCCGGGTGCCTGCCAGGACCCGCGCCATGGCCGCCTGCGGGCTGTCCTCGGCGGGCAGCCCGTCCTCCAGCGCGTCGAGGTCGGCCCGCACCCCGAACAGGCCGAGCAGCCGCTCGACCTGCGGGCGGTAGACCTTCTGCGTGACGGGGGCGTTGGCCGCGACCGTGCTCACGGTGCGCAGGGACGGGTCGCCGGCGAACAGGGGCGGCAGGAGGTAGTGGTAGTACGGCTCGAAGCCGTGGACCACCGCCTCCTCCCCGCCGAGGTACCGCCGGATGAAGTGGGCGCCCGCCACCTGGAACACCAGCGGCTTGAAGTGGACGAGGTCCGTGCCCTCGGTGCCCGGCGGCGGGTACAGCCGGTCGGGCAGCAGATCGAGGAAGGCGTCGGAGAGGAAGTAGACGTCCACGCCGTCGATCCGCAGGCGGTACGCCCGGGTGGTCAGCTCCAGGGTGATGTCGGACGGGTGGTCCGGCCACACCTTGGGGTCCAGGACCAGCGGCACGCGGTGCTCGTGGACGTAGGGGAGTTCCGTCACGGCGTGCTCCCGCCGCAGCGTGCCGATGAGTCCGTGCGCCGGGGTGACCAGGGACACCCGGTGCCCCCGGGCGGCGTACTCGCGCGACAGGTTCCACACCAGCGGGGACAGCCCGCCGCGCATGAGGCGGTTGTCGAACCCGCCGCACTCGAAGGCGAAGTGGATCACGTGCATGTCCCGGCTCCTACCGGCTCGCGGCCGCGCGGGCACTGGCCGCGCGCAGTTCCGGCAGGCCGATGAACTCGGTGTGGGTGCCCACGCTGCCGCACACGAACGCCCCGGCCACCGAGCCGGCCAGCACGCAGTCCTCGAACGGGCGCCGCTCGAAGTACGCGTGCAGGAAGGCGGTGACGAACGCGTCGCCGGCACCGTTGCTGTCCACGACCGGACGCTCCGGACGGACGGCGGGGAAGTGCCGGACGGTGTCGGCACCGCGCTCCAGCAGGTAGCAGCCGTTGGCCCCGTCGGTCGCGACCACGAACCGCGCCCGGCCCTCGCCGACGATCGACCGCAGCACGGTCTCCAGCCGGTCGTGGACCGCCGCCGCGCTCAGGAAGACGTAGTCGGAGCGCAGGGCGTAGTGGCGGTGATGGGGGTTGTGCCCGTCCCAGTCGTGCAGATCGGTCGAACTGGTCACGCCCAGCCGGTGGATGTCGTCGTACATGTCCTGGTTGTGGCCGATGATCGACAGGTGGACGTGGGCCGACCGCTCCAGGTGGGGCAGGTAGAAGTCGCGGGGAAGCCGGAGGTCCTCGGGGTGCCGGCCGTCGTAGAAGGAGAAGCGGCGGCCCTTGGCGTCCACCAGGTTCACCGCGCGCGGAGTGCCGTGCGGCGAGACCAGGTGGGCGAAGTCGAGGCCCTGGCGGGCGTAGTGCTCCAGGACCATGCGGCCCTGCGGGTCGTCGCCGAGGAAGTCGATGAACTTCGTCCGCAGGCCGAGGGCGTGCCAGCCGAGCGCCACCCCGTTGCCGGTGTGCCCGACGTAGTCCCGCAGCGGTTCGACGAAGACCGAGTCGCCGGGCGGCACCCGCAACTCGTCCACGCGCACGATGGTGTCCACCCCGGTCCCGCCCACCACCAGGACGTCGTAGCCGTCCGGACCCTGTGCTCCGCTGTGGTGCTGGTCTGTGGTCATGCGCTCACTCCTTCGGCAACGTGCTGAATGTGTCCGTCCTCCAGGACGACCGCCCCGTCGATGTCGGCGTCCGGCGGTATCACCGCGCCGGGCAGCACCACGCTGCGCCGCACCCGTGCCCCCGCGCCGATCCGTACCCCGGGGAAGAGCACGCTGTCCGCCACCTGTCCGGCGTTGACGAGGTCCGCGGGGATCACCGACCCGCGCACTCCGGGAGCGTCCGCGACCCGGCGCCGTCCGACGCCCGGCCGTACCGTCCACGGCATCCGCTCGACGGGCAGCGGTGCCGGCGGGCCCGCGGCGAGCGCCAGATGCGCCCGGTGGTAGCGCTCGACGGTGCCGATGTCCTCCCAGTGGCCGTGCACCTCGTGTCCGCGGATGTGCTCCCCGGCCGCGAGCATCGCCGGGATCACGTCACGGCTGATGTCGTGCTGCCAGTCGGTACCGTCCAGCAGGGTCAGGTACCGGTGGAGTACGGCGGCGTCGAAGACGCAGAAGGCCGCGAAGACCAGGTCGGAGGTGGGGTTCTCGGGCTTCTCCGCGAACTCCGTCAGCCGGCCCCCGGCGTCGAAGCGGACCATGCCGAACAGGTGCACCCAGCGCCTGTCGATCCGCTGGTAGGCGACGGTCAGCGCCGCGCCCGAGGCCCGGTGCGCCGCGACGAGGGGGCCGTAGTCGTACCGGTAGACATGGTCGGCATGCAGGACGAGGACGTCCTCGACGCCGTCGGTGAAGATGAACTCGGCCTTGCGGATCAGGGCGTCGGCGGTGCCGCGTTCCAGCGGCCAGGTGCGCCGCGGCAGCTCCGCGGGCAGCTCCCGGCCGCGGTAGGCGCTGTCGTACGGGCCGAAGTGCACCCGGAACCCCGGTTCCGCGTTCCATACGCGGTGGAGGTCGTCCATCAGCAGCCGCTCCTCGTACTGGGACAGCAGCAGCACTTCCGAAAGCCCGGAGGCCCGGGCGTTGGCCAGGCTGAAGTCGATGAGCCGGCAGGCGCCGCCGTAGGGGACCAGCGGCTTGAGCCGCCCCGCGCCGAGCGGGCCCATCCGCTGCCCCTCGCCGCCCGCGAGCAGCACCGCGCGTACGGCACGCGGGTCAGCCATGCCGCACCTCGTCCCAGGCCACCCGGCCGCTGGACAAGGTGAGCAGCAGCAGCCCGTCGGCGCCCGGCGCCTCGCCCACGAAGACACCCGGGCCGGTGCGGTCAAGGGTGCGTACGGTCGGCAGGGTCCTGGCCGAGCCCCGCCGCGCCTCCACGACCTGCACCCGTTCGGCGTGCGGCAGCCGGTACTCCAGACGCCCGTCGGCCAGGACGCGGGCGCGGGTGCGCAGCAGCGCGGCCTCCTCCGCGGGCACCGCCCCGGGAAGCCGGCCGAGGACCCGTTCGCAGGCGGCGAAGTCGGCCCGTCGCCAGGCGGCGCGGAAGAGGCGCGCCGCCGCTTCCGCGTCGAGCGGGGCGCGGCGCTCGTACGCCGCGATATCGCCGTGCTCGACGGCGGCCGCCGTGCTGACCTGGTCGTCGGTGAGCAGGTCGAACCAGCCGTGCCGGAGCGCCAGTTCGGTGGACAGGACGGGCGGCCGGCCCTCCCACAGCCGGGTGAACGCCGCCAGGTGCAGGTCGGCGCAGTGGTCCCAGGTGAAGGCGCGGGCGACGGCCGAGGCGCGGTCGGACAGCTCGCGGTAGCGGCCGGGATCGTCGGACCACAGGGCCGCCGCCTGCCGGATGCGGGCCGCGAGCGCGTCGGTGAGCAGGGCGTCGTCCTCCGCGAAGGAGCGGTTGACCGCGAAACCGGTGGTCGTCTCCGGGCCGTCGGCGTGCCGGAAGTGCTCCATGCCGCGCTGGTCGGTGGCGATGGGCACCGTGCCCACGGCCATGGCCTCGCCCTGGGCGATCAGGAAGGTGTCCATCTCGAACTTGGAGGGGAACAGGGCGAAGTCCGACGCGGCCGCGCAGGCGAAGACGCGGGCCTCCTCGACGCGCTCCCACTCGAAGTGCAGACGGTCGGGGTGCCGGGCGGCGACCTCGTGGAAGAGCGGGTCGTCGATGCCGTTGCCGGAGATGCAGCGGATGACGAAGTTGGCCTTCAGGCCCTCGCCCAGCACCCGGTCCACGGCCCGTATCAGCTCGACCTGGCCCTTGTGGTGGACGGCATAGCGGGCGTTGTGGAAGAACGTCGGCAGCGCGGGGTCGAGGCCCAGGCCGCCGAGCACCTCCGTCCGGTCCACCCGGGCGGGGTCCCAGGCCAGCCACTGGTCGGAGATGGCGCAGCCGCCGACGAACATCTTGTGGGCGTTGCGGCGCACCACGTCGGCGATGGGCAGCCGCCGGAAGAGCGGCTCGAACGGGGTGTCCCGGAAGCCCGCGTAGAAGTCCAGCTGCCCGGGCGACAGGAAGTCGATCAGATCGGCGTGCTCGGCGGTCAGCTCGTAGAGCGCCACATGGTCCGGCGGGTAGGTGTAGTGCAGGTGGGTGAGCTGCTGGTACTGGACGAGCGCCGCGGGCACGTCGGGCTCGGGCTCGGGCGCGGGCAGCTCGACGTCCACGCCGAGCAGTTCGAAGAGGCGCGCCACCTCGGGCCCGTACACCTTCTTGGCGATCGGCATGTTGCTCTGGACGTTGCTGACGACCAGCTTCGTCGGGTCCGCGCGCAGGGCGGCCGGCAGCAGGTAGTGGTAGTACGGCTCGTGGGTGTGGACGACGGCCTTCTCGTCGCCGAACCAGCCGCGCAGGAACCGGACGCTGTCCGCCTGGAAGACCAGCGGCTTGAAGAACACCAGGTCCCGGCCCTTCGCGGAGTACGGCGGGTAGAAGGTGTCCGGCAGCCGGTTCAGGTAGTCGTTGGCGAGGAAGTACAGGTCCACGCCCTCCAGGCGGATGCGGTGCGCGGTGGTGCGCAGCGCCAGGTCGGCCTGTTCGGGGAAGCCCTGCCAGACCCGGGTGTCGAGGACCACCGGCAGCGTGTAGGCGTCCTCGTAGGGCAGGTCTTCCACCTCGTAGCGCTGCCGCAGGTCGTCGAGCCGGCCGTGCGCGGGGGTGACGATGGAGACCCGGTGGCCGCGGGCGGCGAAGGTCTTGGAGAGGTTCCACAGGTATACGGACGTGCCGCCCTGCAGGAAGGTGTGGTCGAAGCCGCAGCACTCGAAGTAGTTCTCGATGATGTGCATCCTGGGCGCGTTCACGGCGGTCACGTCCTTGCGTGGAGGGTCGGGGCGGAGGAGGGCAGCGCGAGCGCGTGACGCAGGTCGATCGCGGCGTGGTAGGGCCGGGCGTGGTCGTGGTTGTAGCCCAGCTCGTGCAGGAGGCGGCGCAGGTACAGCAGCCGCCGCAGCGGACTGCCGGACGCCGGCCCGAGCAGCAGGCGCAGCACGCGCTCACGCCAGGTGTCGGCGGTGCGGAAGACGGTGTGCAGCACCTCCCGCTGGGCGTCCGGCAGGCCGGGCGCGCCGTCCAGGGAGCCGTTCATGGTGGTGTCCGCGTCCACGCCGAGCCGGCGGGCGCTCTCGAAGGCCGCCTCGTCGGCCGTGAAGTACTCCAGCGCGCGCTGGACGGCGACGAGGTCTTGGAGGGGGGACTGGGCGGCGTAGCCGGAACCGTCCGACGGGAGGGCGGGCGTGGACAGGTCGATGACGCCCATCCGCCAGCTGCCGTCCGGTCCTTCGGCACACAGCAGGTGCGACAGGTGCAGGTCGCCGTGGCAGGGACCGGCTCCGGCGGCCGTGACCCGGTCGCCCAGTATGTGACGCAGCTGGTCCAGCTCGGCCCGCAGGGCATCGAAGGCGGCGCTCCGGGCGGCCGGCGGAAGGGGGAGGTCCGCGAGGGCCGACCGGTCGAACTGTGCCGCCGTCCTGGACAGCACGTCGGCCACCGGGTAGCCGGTGACCGGCTCGCCCAGGCGTACCGACAGGTCGTGGTGGAAGGCGTGCAGGAAACGCCCGGCCGTACGCAACGCCGCTTCGAGCGGACGCAGATGCGCGTGTACGAGCCGTTCCGGAGGGACGCGGTTCGTCAGGCGCGGCCACAGCGAGCGCAGGTCCGCCCGCAGCGGCGCGTCGATGCCCTGCCCGGGTACATGGCGGTACAGGACGCCCACCGGATGCCGGGTCCCGCCGACGGGATCGGTGTAGGTGTAGTCCCCGGCCCACTCGGGCGTCCGCCCGGTGCCGCTCATGAGCCGCAGCACCTCGGGTTCGTGGATCACCTCGTCCGGACGCCGGTAGGTCTTGTGGACGTAAGGGGTACCGCCTATCTCGACCAGGGAGAGGGCGTTGGAGGACCAGCCCTGGTCGAACGGCAGCCACCGCGCCTCGCCGGCCGGCGCGGAGGGCGCGCGGCGGAAGTCCACGTACCCGCCGCGCGCCGTGCGCAGCCGCGCGCCGGTCAGCACCCGGCGTACGGTCGCGAGCCCCGGGGGCCCGTCGCCGCGCACCGCGGCCACGGCGCCGGACGGTTCCCGGCGCACGGGGACGAAGATCCGCTCGCCGGAGGCGGGGCCGCCGACCGCCCGCACGACCAGCAGCACTTCGTCCGGTGCCGGCGCGGCGTGGTCGACCGTCTCGTAGCGGTGGGCGGCGCGGAGGTCGCGCGGCATCCAGGACGCGGTGCGCAGCAAGGGGGCGAGATGTTCGTCGGGGATCACGTGGTAATCAACTCCCGGTCATTTCGTAGGCGTTGACGCCACGCCGCCATACGGTCAGGGCCAGGGCCAGGGCGCCGGCCGTCACCACGGGCAGCCAGACCACCAGCCCCGCGGAGCCCGTCAGCAGGTAGACGCACGGCACGTACGAGGTGAAGGCGAAGGGAAGCACCCAGGTCAGCAGGGCGCGCAGCGAGGAGTGGTAGATGTCCAGCGGGTACGCGGCGAACTCGGACACCTGGTTCGCCGCGTACATCGACGGCAGGCTGGTCACCGTCCAGAAGGACAGCGAGGCGAACAGCAGCTTGACGGACGTGTGGATCAGGGCGCCGCACAGCACCAGCAAGGGGGCGACGGCCCACTGCAGCGGGGTGAGGTCGAGGCCGATGGCGCTGCCGGACCAGACCACCAGGAAGGCGCCGACGACGAGTTCGCCGAGCGCGTCGGGGTGGAAGAAGCGCTCCGAGAGCAGGGAGAACAGCGGGTTCACCGGGCGGATCAGATAGCGGTGGAACTCGCCGCGCTGGACCAGTTTGCGGCCCAGCTCCCACAGCTGGTCGGTGAAGAGGTGGTCCAGGCCGCGCGGCAGCAGCGAGAAACCCAGCAGGAACAGCACCTCGTGGTAGCTCCAGCCGCCCAGCACGGGAACCTGCCGGAAGACCAGGCCCACCACCGCCGTCTGCAGGCCCACGCGGATCAGGAAGGCCCCGGCCCCGAGAAGGAAGTCCATGCGGTACGTACTCAGCCGGTGCAGCCCGACCCCGCCGAGGAAGAAGGCCAGCCGCACATGGCGCCACCAGGTCCGGGTCATCCGCCGAGCACCTCCAGACGGCTGAGCGCGGCCCGCCAGAGGACGGCACCGAGCAAGGTCAGACCGGCCACCCAGCCGGCCTGCCGGGCGAGGACGCCGACGGCGTCGGCCACTCCGTCGTAGCGGCCGAGCAGCAGGGCGAGCGGCGCGTCGACCATGCCCTGGAAGGGCAGCGCGGACGCCAGTGCCCGCAGCGGGCCGGGCATCAGCGCGAGGGGCACCAGCTGCCCGGCGAAGAAGGCGACGACGCTCTGCTTCACCATCCGCACGCCCCAGGTGTTGGTGGTCACGAACCCCGTCATCCCGGTCAGCAGGTTCACGAGGAAGGCGAGCAGGACGGACAGCGCGGCGGACACCAGGAACAGCAGGACGTCGGCCGGCCGGGGCACGGTGAGCGGCATGAGCAGGGCGAACAGGCCGAGCACGGGCACCCCGACCAGGACGGCGTTGGCCGCGACGACCGGCAGGCACGCGAAGAACCGGACGACCGGGTAGCTGACCGGCCGGACCAGCATGACGGCCACGTCACCGCGGTAGACGTCGGCGGCGACCTCGTCGTCCACCCGGTTGGCGTGCAGGATCTGCAGGATCTGGGCCATCAGCAGGTAGGTGGTGATGGTCTCGGCGGTGAAGCCGCCCGGGCCGCCGCCGGGCGGCGAGCCCGCGTACACGGCCCGCCACAGGAAGACGGAGACCGCGGCGCCGGCCGCCGCGGTGACGCCGGTCGTCACGAACGACGAGCGGTACTGCAGCAGGGACTGGAGCCCTCCGGTGGCGAAGGGCAGGTAGTGCCGGACGCGCGCGGCGCGGCGGACCGGCGGGCCGCCCCTCGCCTCCGGTACGGGAGAGCCGCTCATGCCCCACCTGCCGCGGGCCCGCACGGGATCTCGGCCGGGACCGGTCCGGAGCGCCCGCCGCCGTAGATCCGCCGTAGTACGTCCTCCAGGTCCGGTTCCGGCGCGTAGCAGTCCACCAGGTCGAAGCGTTCGAGCAGGAAGGCCAGCACCTGGCGGGAGGTGAACCGGTCCACCGGATAGTCGACCTTGATGCGGCCGTCCTCGGCCGATGAGGCGCTCACCCCGGGCAGTCCCTGCTCGATGTCCGCGCAGGCCCGGTCGGGAGCCGTCGCGTTCCGGTGGTCGAACAGCACGGACCGCCGGTCGGCGGTCCGCAGCAGGTCCCGGATGCTGCCCTGGTGCACCACCCGCCCCCGGTCCACGACCAGCGCGCTGTCGCAGATCGCGGCGATGTCGGTGATGTCGTGGCTGGTGAGGACGACGGTCGTGCCCAGTTCCCGGTGCACGTGGTTGACCAGCTGCCGTACCGCGTCCTTGAGCACCATGTCGAGGCCGATGGTCGGCTCGTCCCAGAAGACGACGGGCGGGTCGTGCAGCAGGCTCGCCGCGATCTCCGCCCGCATCCGCTGGCCCAGGCTGAGCTGGCGTACGGGGGTGGTGCCGAGGGCGTCGATGTCCAGCAGGTCCCGGTACAGGGCGAGGTTGCGGCGGTACACCGGATCGGGGATCTCGTAGATGCGGTGCAGGATGCGGAAGGAGTCCGGGACGGACAGGTCCCACCACAGCTGACTGCGCTGGCCGAAGACGACGCCGATGCCACGGGCGTTGTCCTTCCGCTGCCGGTACGGCTCGATGCCGCGCACCAGGCAGCGCCCGCTGGTGGGCGTCATGATGCCGGTCAGCATCTTGATGGTGGTGGACTTGCCCGCCCCGTTGGCGCCGATGTACGCCGTCTTGGAGCCGGCCGGGATCGTGAAGGACACCCCGTCGACCGCCCGGACGATCCGGTGCTCGCGGGTGAAGAGCGTGGCCAGACTGCCGGCCAGGCCCGGTTTGCGCTCGGCGAGCCGGAACTCCTTGACGAGATTCTCCGCGACGATCACGACAGCACCCGTTCCAGGGCCCGTTCGAGGAGTGTGACGCCCTCGTCGAGGAGCGGCTCGTCGATGGTGAACGGGGGCGCCAGGCGCAGGATGTGTCCGCCGAGGGCCACTCGGAGGCCCAGGTCGAGTGCGTGTGCGTACACGGCCCGCGCGATGTGCGGTGCGGGCCTGCGGCTCTCCCGGTCCGTGACGAACTCCAGCCCGTACAGCAGGCCCAGGCCGCGTACGTCGCCGAGGTTCTCGAAGCGGGAGGGCCAAGCGGACAGCCGCTCGTGCAGCAGGTCGCCCAGGATCCGGACGCGCTCGACCAGACGGTCGCGTTCGACGACCTCCAGAGTGGCGCGTGCCGCGGCGATCCCGAGCGGGTTGCCGCCGTACGTCGCCGAGTAGGCGCCGGGCACCGCGGCCGCCGGGTGGTGCAGCAGCTCCGCGCGACCCGCCAGGACCGCGAACGGGAACCCGCTGGCCAGGCCCTTCGACAGGGTGACCAGGTCCGGCTCGATGCCGAACTGCTCGCTCGCCAGGAAGGTGCCGGTGCGGCCGCCGCCGGTCATCACCTCGTCGGCGACGAGGAGCACCCCGTTGGCCCGGCAGGATTCGGTGATCTGTGACCAGTAGCCCGGCGGCGGCACGACGACTCCGGCCGCGCCGAGGACGGGTTCGAAGACCAGCGCCGAGACGTTCGGCTTGTCGGCGATGTGCTTGCGTACGAGGGAGGCGCAGCGCAGTCCGCACGACGGGTGGCTCAGTTCCAGCGGGCAGCGGTAGCAGTAGGCCGCGTAGCCGAGGACGGAGTTGCCGGCGAACGCCTGGTGGCCGACGTCCCAGTGCACCAGCATCCGCGCGCCCATCGTCTTGCCGTGGAAGCCTCCGCGCAGGGCTCCGATCCGGTTGCGGCCGGGCTCGGCGGTCGCCTGCACCACCCGTAACGCCGCCTCGACCACCTCCGCCCCGGTGGAGAGCAGGGCGTAGGTGTTCAGCCGTTCGGGCAGCAACCTGGCCAGCAGCTCCAGGAGCGCGGCACGGTCGGGCGTCGCTGAGTCGTGCACGTTCCACAGGCGCCGGGCCTGCGTGGTGAGCGCCTCCACGACCTCGGGGTGTCCGTGCCCCAGCGACTGGGTCAGCGTGCCTGCCGCGAAGTCCAGGTACTGGTTGCCGTCGAGATCCGTGAGGACCGGGCCGTGCCCCTCGGCGAAGACCCGGCGCCCGACGGCCGCCTCGTCCGAAGCGCCCGGGGCCAGATGTCCGGCCTCTCGCTCCAGATGCTCCAGCTGGTGCTGACCTGTCACTGCCGCTCCCACCCTCCTGGGCGAACTGCTGTGCCATGCGGCGCCGTTGAGCGGCGTCGGAGGTGAGTCAAACATCAATCACCCAGCGCTGCAAGAAATTTCTGCAACTTTCTGAGTGGCCTTGCGTGTCTCATGCAGCTTCTGCTTGAGTCACAAGTCACTTCACCGGTGACACCGCGACCTTCGTTCGAGGAGAGATCCGTGAGACAACAGATCCAGTCCCTTCCGCGACATCGGTGGCCGACGTGAAAGCCCTCGTCCTGGCGGGAGGCACCGGCAGCCGGCTACGGCCGTTCACGCACACCCGCGCCAAGCAGCTCCTCCCCCTCGCCAACAGACCGGTCCTGCACTACGCCTTGCAGGCGATAGCGGAAGCCGGCATCGAGCACGTGGGCGTGGTGGTCGGCGACCACGGCGACGCCATCCGCCGCGCGGTGGGGGACGGGACTGCCTTCGGGCTGCGCATCACCTACCTCCGGCAGCGCGCATCCCTCGGCCTGGCCCACGCGGTGGCCATCGCGCGCGACTTCCTGGCGGATGACGACTTCCTGCTGTATCTGGGAGACAACTACCTGGAGGAGGGGGTGGCGGGCTTCGTGCGGCGCGCCGAAGCCGGCCGGGACGCCGCCCGGCTGCTCCTCACCCCGGTGCCCGACCCCACCGCCTTCGGCGTGGCCGAGACCGACGACACGGGGCTCGTGCGCCGGCTGGAGGAGAAGCCGGAGCACCCCCGCAGCGATCTCGCCATGGTCGGCGTCTACGCCTTCACCCCCGCGGTGCACGACGCGGTGCGCGCCATCCGCCCCTCCGGCCGCGGCGAGCTGGAGATCACCCACGCGGTGCAGTGGATGATCGAGCAGGGCCTCGGCGTGCGCGCGGAGACGACCACCCGGCCGTGGCGCGACACCGGCAGCGTGGACGACCTGCTGGAGGCGAACCGGCACGTCCTGGACCGGATGACGGGGAGCGTCGAAGGCAAGGTCGATCCGGACAGCGTCCTGGTGGGCCGGGTCCGTATCGCCGAGGGGGCCGTGGTCACGCGGTCCCGGATCGTCGGGCCCGTGGTGGTCGGCGCGGGCGCCGTGATCAGCAACTCCACCGTCGGCCCGTACACCTCCGTGGCGGAGGACTGCCGCATCGAGGACAGCGCGGTCGACTCCTCCGTGCTGCTGCGGGGCGCGTGCCTGGAAGGCGCCTGGGGCATCGAGCGGTCGCTGATCGGCAGCGAAGCGGTCGTGGCCGCGGCGCCCCGCCCGCACCCGGCCCACCGCCTCGTCATCGGCGACCACAGTAAGGTGCAGCTCACCTCATGACGTCACGCATCCTCGTCACCGGCGGCGCCGGGTTCATCGGATCCGCCTACGTCCGCGCGCTCCTCGGCCCGTCGGGACCACCCGGCGTCACCGTCACCGTGCTGGACAAGCTCACCTACGCGGGCAGCCTCGCCCGGCTCGACCCGGTACGCGCTCACCCGGACCTGACCTTCGTGCGCGGGGACGTCTGTGACGCCGCGACGGTGCGGCGCCTGACGGCCGGGCACGACGAAATCGTCCACTTCGCGGCGGAGTCGCACGTGGACCGCTCCATCGAGGACGGCTCGTGCTTCACCCGCACCAACGTGATGGGCACCCAGACCCTGCTGGACGCGGCGCTGCGCAACGGGGTGCGCACCTTCGTGCACATCTCCACCGACGAGGTCTACGGCTCGGTCCCCGAGGGCGCCGCACGGGAGGAGGACCCGCTCAGGCCCAGCTCGCCGTACGCGGCGTCCAAGGCCGCGGCGGACCTCGTCGCGCTTGCCCACCACCGCACGTACGGGCTGGACGTCCGGGTGACCCGCTGTTCCAACAACTTCGGCCCGTACCAGCACCCGGAGAAGGCCGTTCCGCGCTTCCTGGCCGCGGTGCTGACCGGCGGCAGCCTCCCGCTGTACGGAGACGGCCGGCAGGTCCGCGACTGGCTGCACGTGGACGACCACGTCCGGGCGGTCGAACTGGTACGCACGGCCGGGCGGGCCGGAGAGACGTACAACATCGGGGGCGGCACCTCCCTGAGCAACCTCGGCCTCGCGCAACACCTGCTGACGCGGTGCGGCGCGGGCCCCGACCGCATCACCCACGTCACGGACCGCAAGGGCCACGACCGCCGTTACGCGGTGGACCACAGCAAGATCACCGCGGAACTCGGATACCGGCCGCGGGCCGACTTCGCGCAGGCGCTGACCGCCACGGTGGACTGGTACCGCACCCACCGGCCCTGGTGGGAGCCCTTGTTCACGTCCGTCTGAGGGGGCGGACCGACGGGGCGGGGCGGCAGGGGAGGGGAGCGTCGGACACTCCGGCCCGGTCGGCCGGGCGCGTTGGGGACATACCTGCTGCATACCCCACGGCCGCGGGCCGGAGTGCGTTGAAGGTAACACCGTTGAAACACTTGCGAAAGAGTTTGCGCTTCCTGGGTTGACCTTCGACCTCGGTGAACTGGACTTCTGTGGCGAAGGGTTGACCAGCGGTAAGCGGAGCCGTACGGTCTCGACCGCAAAAACTTGCTGCAAAAACCAGTACCGCCTTGTCCGGCATGGCGCGTTGCCCATCGAGGCTCCCCCACACCCCCTCAGACTGGAGCACACCATGGCCAACAAGACCGTGGCCGCTGCACTCGCCCTAGTGGCAGGAGCCGCTGTGGCCATCACGGCGCCGGCACCGGCGCCGGCGCACGCCGCCGGTGCGCCCGGCGGCAAGGACGTCACGGCGGTGATGTTCGAAAGGAGCTTCTCCTCCGTGGCGAAAGCGTGCACGGAGGAGCTGGGCCCCGACGGATACGGGTACGTCCAGATCTCCCCGCCCAACGAGCACCTCGCGGGAAGCCCCTGGTACACGGCGTACCAGCCCGTCAGCTACAAGATCGGCACCAAGCTGGGCGACCGCTCGGACCTCAAGAGCATGATCGACACGTGTCACGCCGCGGGCGTCAAGGTCGTCGCGGACACGGTCATCAACCACATGGCGAACGCCTCCGGCACCGGCTCCGCGGGCTCGCCCTTCAGCAAGTACGACTACCCGGGCACCTACTCCGGCGCCGACCTGGACACCTGCCGGAAGAAGATCGTCAACTACCGGGACCGCTGGGAGGCCCAGAACTGCGAGATGGGCGACCTGCCCGACCTGGACACCGGTGAGGAACACGTCCGCAAGACGATCGCGGGCTACCTGAACGACCTGCTCTCCCTGGGCATCGACGGCTTCCGCGTCGACGCGGCCAAGCACATCCCCGAGGCCGACCTCGTCAACATCAAGTCCCGGCTCACCGACCCCGGCGTCTACTGGAAGCAGGAGACCATCGGGGCCCCCGGCGAGGACGTCCAGCCGTCCGAGTACTACACCACCGGAGACGTCCAGGAGTTCACCTACGCCTACGACCTCAAGCGGGTCTTCGGCAGCGAGAAACTCGCGGTGCTGAAGAACTTCGGCGAGGGCTGGAACTACCTCCGCAGCGACAAGGCGTCCGTGTTCGTCACCAACCACGACACCGAGCGCAACGGCGGCTCCCTCAGCTACAAGGACGGCGCCGACTACACCCTCGCCCATGTCTTCATGCTGGCCTGGCCGTACGGTTCCCCCGACGTCCACTCCGGTTACGAGTTCACCGACCACGACGCCGGCGGCCCGAACAACGGCAGGGCCGAAGCGTGTTACAAGGACGGCTGGAAGTGCCAGCACGCCTGGCGCGAGATCGCGAGCATGGTCAAGTTCCGCAACACCTCCGCCGGGGCACCGGTGACCCACTGGTGGGACAACGGCGGCAACCAGATCGCCTTCGGCCGCGGCGACAAGGCGTACGTCGCCATCAACCACGAAGGCGCCCCGCTCACCCGCACCTTCCAGACCTCCCTGCCCGCCGGCGGCTATTGCGACGTGCAGACCGGAAAGGGCGTCACCGTCGACTCCTCCGGCCGGTTCACCGCGACCCTGGGCGCCAACACGGCCCTCGCCCTGCACGTGGGGGCCAGGAAGTGCGACAGCGCCACCCCGACCGACCCCCCGCCGGCCGCCGGAGCTTCCTTCAACGTCAAGGCCGACACCCAGTGGGGGCAGAACATCTACGTCGTCGGCGACAACGCCGCCCTCGGTGACTGGAACACCTCCAAGGCCCTCAAGCTGGACCCCGCGGGCTACCCCACCTGGAAGCTCGACGTGAAGCTGCCCGCGGGCACGTCGATCGCGTACAAGTACCTCCGCAAGGACGCGGCGGGCCACGTCACCTGGGAGGGCGGAGCCAACCGCAGGACGACCGTCCCCTCCGGCGCCGGGATCAAGCTGAACGACACCTGGCGCAACTGACAGCCGCCCCGCGCGACGCGCGCCGGCCGCCGACAGGCGGCGGCCACCGAGAACGGCCGCCCGGCCCACCTCCCCGGTGCCGGGCGGCCCCCGCGTCACACGGCAGGGCGGCGGCCCGTCCGCGTCCGTCACCATGACACCGGGAAAGGCGTCACATGACCGGACCGAGACATCTCGTGACCGCGCTGGCTCTCGCGCTGCTGTCCGCGGCCCTGCCGCCTTCGGCGACCCGGGCGGCGGCCGGCGGGCCGCCCCCACCGCCGCCGGACGCCCGGCTCGCCCGGGAACCGGACCGCCCGGCCGTCAGCAGGGAACAGTTCTACCTGCTCCTGCCCGACCGGTTCGCCGACGGTTCCCCGTCGAACAACCGGGGCGGACTGACCGGCGGCCGGACGACCACCGGATACGACCCCACCGACAAGGACTTCTTCCAGGGCGGCGACCTGCGGGGCGCCATCGACCACCTCGACTACATCCGAGGTCTCGGCACCACCGCCATCTGGCTCGGCCCCGTGTTCAAGAACAAGCCCGTCACGGTCCGCGACGGCAGGGCGAGCGGCAACTACCACGGCTACGCCATCACCGACTTCACCCGGGTCGACCCCCACTTCGGCACCGAGGCCGACCTGTCGGAACTCATCGACAAGGCCCACGCCAAAGGCATGAAGGTCTTCTTCGACGTCATCACCAACCACACCGCGGACACCGTCGACTACGCCGAGAAACGGTACGGATACCGCGGCAAGGGCGCCTTCCCCTACCTGGACGCGCACGGCCGCCCCTTCGACGACAGCACCGGCACCCACCGCCCGGACCCGGCCGGTTCCCCCTACACCCCGCGGCTCTCCACCGACCCGCAGGACCGCAAGGTGCCCGCATGGCTCAACGACCCGGCCATGTACCACAACCGCGGTAACTCCACCTTCGCCGGAGAGAGCGCCCTGTACGGCGACTTCAAGGGCATGGACGACCTGTGGACCGAGCGGCCCGAGGTCGTACGCGGCATGGAGCGGATCTATCAGAAGTGGGTCCACGACTTCGACGTGGACGGCTTCCGGGTCGACACGGCCAAAAACGTCGACATGGCCTTCTGGACCCAGTGGGCCACCGCACTCGACCGCTACGCCGCGCGGCACGGCCGCCCGAACTTCTTCCTCTTCGCCGAGGCGTTCTCGGCGGACGCGTCCATCACCGCCCCCTACGTCACCCAGGGCCGGCTCGACGCGACGCTGGACTTCCCGTTCCAGGCCGCCGCCCGCAACTTCGCCTCCCGGGGCGGCCCCGCCGCCGACCTCGCCCGCGTCTTCGCGCAGGACTACCGGTACGGCACGGACCAGACCAACGCCTACAGCCAGGTCACGTTCCTCGGCAGCCACGACATGGGGCGCATCGGCAGCTTCGTCGGCCAGGACAACCCGGGCGCCGACGACGCCGAACTGCTGCGACGGGACCGCCTGGCCCACGAGCTGATGTTCTTTTCGAGGGGCAACCCGGTCGTCTATTCCGGCGACGAACAGGGCTTCACGGGCTCCGGCGGCGACGCGGACGCCCGCCAGACCATGTTCGCCTCGAAAGTCCCCGACTACCTGGACGACCACCGGATCGGCACCGACCGCACCGCGGCCTCCGACGCGTACGACACCACCCACCCCCTCTACCGCGCCGTCGCCGCCCTCTCCCGGCTGACCCGGGAACACCCCGCCCTGCGCGACGGTGTCCAGACCGAGCGCCTGGCCCAGGGCTCCGTGTACGCCTTCTCCCGCACCGACGTACGCCGGGGCCGCGACTACCTGGTAGCGGTCAACAACGCGGGCGAAGACCGGACCGTCACCCTGCCGACCGGCGCTGCCCACATGCCCTACCAGGCGCTCTACGGCACCAAGGGCAGGGTACGCAGCGACGGGGCCGGAAAGATCACCGTGACCGTGCCGGCCCTGTCGGCCATCGTGTACCGAGCCACACGGCACCCGAGCCCGCCGACGGCCGCCCCCTCCCTCACGCTCCGGGCCCCGGCCGCGGGCGTCAGCGGCAGCGCGGAGATCTCCGCCGACGTCCGCGGCGGTGGACACCACCGGGTCGTCTTCGCGGCCCAGGCCGGCAACGGTCCCTGGAGGACGCTCGGTACGGCCGACCACGCCCCCTACCGGATCACCCAGAACATCACCGCGGACCTCGCGGCCGGAACGCCGCTGCGGTACAAGGCGGTCGTCGTCGACAGCGCCGGCCGGACCGCGAGCGACAGCGCCGTGACCACCGCCGGCCGGCCACCGGTGGCGCAGAAGCCGACGGCAGCCCGCCACTGGGCCGTCGTCCACTACCGGCGTACCGACGGTGACCACACGGGCCTGCGTCTGCGGACCGCCGACGGCCGGACCGCCGACTTCACCGGCCGGGACGCGTACGGAGCCTTCGCCTGGCTCACCCCGGCCGAAGGCGCCGACGCGATCTCCTTCACCGTGGAGAAGGACGGCGTACCCGACGGCCCGCCACGCACCCTGCGTCTCACCTCCGCAGCGGAAGTGTGGACGGAACGGGGGAGCGACGCGGTGACGACGACGCGGCCCCCGGGCGCGTACCCGGAACAGGACCCCACGAAGGCGGTCATCCACTACCACCGGGCCGACGGCGACTACGACGGCTGGGGCCTGCACCCCTGGACGGGAGCGGCGAGCCCCCCGGAGTGGAACGACCCGGTGCGGCCGGCGGGCCGGGACTCCTTCGGCCTGGTCTTCGAGGTCCCGCTGAACAGCCACGCGGAATCGCTCAGCTACATCCTGCACAAGAAAGAGGAGAAGGACGTCCCGGTCGACGAGACGCTCGACTTCTCTCTTTACGGGCACGAAGTCTGGCGCGTGGCCGGAGACCCCGCCTACCTCGCTCCGACTCTGGGCGGGGCGTTCGGCCTGGACCTCGCCACGTCGGCGGCGACCTGGCTGGACGACACCACCGTCGTGTGGCGGGGGACCGGCGCCGGGGTCGCCGGTCAGCAGCTGGTGTACGCGCCGAACGGCGGCATCACCCTCCGGCACGGGGCACTCTCGGACGAGGGCCGGTGGCTGCGCCTGATCCCCACCCGGCTGACCGGCGCGCAACGGGCGGCCCACCCGCAGTACGCCGATCACCGGGCCTTCACGGTCGACCCACGGGACCGCCGGCGCATCGCCGAGGCCCGGATCAGCCGCCAGGTGATCGCCACGCAGCGGGGACAGAACGGAGCCCTGCTCGGCGCGACCACCGTCCACCGGCCCACCGCTGACCGGCCGGCGCCGGCGGTTTCTCCGGCGGAGATCCGCGCACCCTGACGCTGATGCGCTTTCCGCACCCCCGATTTCGCGCCCATTCATGGTTCTGCCGAGCGGCCGGAAGCTTCCCGATACCCGATGCGGAGCCCGTCGGCCCGGCTGCGGTGTGCTTTCTTGCCGCACCCCGGAGTGCCCGACGGCAGACGGCCTGCCGTTCGGCCGCCGACGGCCGAAAGGTTGCCGCGATTCCGAACTTGGCGGAATTCGGCGGCAGACCGCCGGCGGTGCTGTCGAATGCCTTTCGCCGATATTCGTCAACTCGGGGGAAAGAGCTGGGAGAGGATATGGCTGCAGGCCACACAGCACGCCGGCGCCCACTGTGGCGCCGGCGACGAGGTACGGCCGGAACCGCGGTGGTGGCGCTGCTCGCCGGACTGTGCGTCGCCCTGGTCACGACACCGGCATCGGCCGCCTCGGTGGACACCGGCGCCTGGTACGTCCTGGTCAACCGCAACAGCGGCAAGGCACTGGACGTCACCAACCGGGACACCGACAACGGAGTCGGGCTCCAGCAGTACCGGCGCAACGACGGGGCCTGGCAGCAGTGGCGTTTCGTCGACTCCGGCGACGGCTCCTACCGGCTGCGATCCCGCTTCAGCGGCAAGGTCCTCGACGTGTCCGGCCGGTCGACGGCCGACGGTGCCCGGATACAGCAGTGGGACGACACGAAGGCGTCCAGCCAGCGGTTCGGCCTGGCGAGCTCCGCAGGCGGGTACCTGCGTCTGATCAACCGGAACAGCGGAAAGGCCGTCCAGGTCGCGGGCGCCTCCACGTCCGATGCGGCGGCCATCGACCAGTCGGCCGACCGGGACGGTCCCGGCCAGCAGTGGCAGCTGGTGAAGGCCGGCACCATCGCGAACTCCCTGCCCTCGTCCTTCTCCTGGGTGTCGACCGGTGTGCTGGCGGGTCCGCGGTCGAACGCGTCGCACCGGCTCGTGTCGATCAAGGACTTCTCGGTCATCCGGTACAAGGGGAAGTACCACGTCTACGCCACCACGGCGAACACGTCCGGGAAGTGGAGCCTGGCGTACTTCAGCTTCGACAAGTGGGCGAATGCCGGCTCCGCCACCCAGCACTACCTGGACTCCTCGGCCATCGGCACCCGTTACGCGGCCGCGCCCCAGGTCTTCTACTTCGCCCCGCAGAAGCTCTGGTACATGGTCTACCAGACCGGTCCGCCCACCTATTCCACGACGACCGACCCCGCCAACCCCTCCTCCTGGTCCGCACCCGAACCACTCATCGCCTCGGAACCCGACGTGGTGACGCGGAACAAGGGCAAGGGGCAGTGGATCGACTTCTGGACCATCTGCGACACCGCGAACTGCCACCTGTTCTTCAGCGACGACAACGGGCACCTCTACCGCGCCCGGACCACGCTCGCGAACTTCCCCAACGGATTCGGTGACACCACCATCGTGCTGTCCGACTCCCGGCCCAAGCTCTTCGAGGCGTCGAACATCTACAAGGTGTCCGGCACCAACCGGTACCTGCTGCTGGTCGAGGCCATGGGAGCGGGCGGCCGGTATTTCCGCTCCTGGACGTCCACCGGTCTGACCGGGACCTGGACCCCGCTCGCGTCCACCGAAGGCGCCCCGTTCGCGGGCAGGGCCAACGTCTCCTTCAACGGTCCCGCCTGGACCGACGACATCAGCCACGGTGAGCTGGTCCGCTCCGGCAACGACCAGAACTTGACCATCGACCCCTGCCATCTGCAATACGTCTACCAGGGACGTGACCCGCGCTCCGACGGCGAGTACGCGCAGCTGCCCTATCGCATGGGGCTGCTCACCCAGACCAATTCCCCCTGCTGACCCGGCCTGTCCCAGATCATTTCCGCGTCATCACCGAAGAGGAGGAGCCCCGGGCGTGAAGCCGAACACCCTCTCCCGAAAACGTGAAAGCCGCCGTTTCGGCCTTCTGGCGAAAGGCATCTGTGCGCTGGCACTGGCGGCCTTGGCGTCCCTGTTGTTGCCCGGCACGGCCGGCGCCGGCCCGATCATCACGTCGAACAAGACCGGCATCCACGAGGGTTACTACTATTCGTTCTGGACCGACAGTCCCCGGACGGTGTCCATGGACCTGGCGTCCGGCGGCAGTTACAGGACGTCGTGGCGCAACACCGGTAACTTCGTCGCGGGCAAGGGCTGGGAGGTCGGAGGCAGGAAGAGCGTCACCTATTCCGGCAGTTTCCGCCCTTCCGGCAACGCCTACCTGGCCCTCTACGGGTGGAGCACCAATCCCCTCGTCGAGTACTACATCGTCGACAACTGGGGCACCTACCGGCCCACAGGTGCCTTCCAGGGCACGGTGACCAGCGACGGCGGCACCTACGACATCTACCGGACGACCCGGCACAACGCCCCCTCCATCGAGGGACCGAACAAGACCTTCGACCAGTACTGGAGCGTCCGGCGGACGAAGCGTACGGGCGGCACCATCACCACCGGCAACCACTTCGACGCCTGGGCGCGCCACGGCATGCGCCTCGGCACCTTCCGCTACATGATCATGGCGACGGAGGGCTACCGCAGCAGCGGAAGCTCGGACATCACCGTGAGCGCGTCCCCTCACCGGACGCGGCGGTGACCGAGTGGCGCGCGGAACCCACCGTGGTTGCGCGCGCCACGCGGCGCGCTGCCGGGCTGCCGGTGGGCGCCCGCACGGGGGCAGCCGGCCCGTACGGTCTCAGTCGGCTCGTACGGTCTCAGCCGGCCCGTACGGGGGCTTGCAGTTCGACCTGGAAACCGCCCTGAGGGGTCGGGCCGGTGGTGAAGGTGCCGTCGAGCAGGTCGGCGCGTTCCCGCAGGCCGATCAGGCCCTGCCGGGAGCTGGGGAGGGCGACCGACGGGCGGGTGGGTGCCGTGTTGGTGACGGTGACGCCGAAGCGGGCCGCGTCGTGCCACAGACGTACCTCGGCGCGGGCTCCGGGCGCGTGTTTGCGGACGTTGGTGAGGGCTTCCTGGACCGTGCGGTAGACGGTGCGCTGGGCGGTGGTGCTGATGTCGGGCGGGAGATCGCCGGTCAGGGTCGTCTCGATGCCGCTGGTGGCGACCAGGTGGTGCAGGTCGGCCAGGGTGGGCTGGGGGGTGAGTTCGGTCGTCCTGCCGCCGGAGGCGCGCAGCAGGGTGACCATGTGGCGGAGTTCGTCGAGGGTGTTCGCGCTCAGGGAGCGGATGGTGCGGGCTGCCTCGCGGGTGTCGGTGTCCTTGGCGGCGACCTGCAGCGCTCCGGCCCGTACGGCGATGAGGCTGACCTGGTGCGAGACGACGTCGTGCATCTCGCGGGCCAGCTGGGCCCGCTCGCGGGCGAGCACGGTCTGCGCGTACAGGGCGCGTTCGTGCTCGCGGGCCTCCTCGACCTCCTGGAGCTGACGGGCCATGTCGTGCCGGGCCTGTACGAGCTGGCCGAACAGGACCGGGGCGAAGGCCGTGGCCAGCGTGTAGACGACCTGGACGAGCGTCCAGGCGTGGTCGCCGGAGAAGGTGTCGGACAGCGGCTGGTCAAGGGCGCTGATCGCCGCGTTGAGCAGGGCGCAGCCGGCCAGCAGCGAGCGGCTGCGGGTGTGCGCGGCCAGTGTGTAAAGGGCGGTGATCGGTGCGAACGCGACGTCCAGGAAGAACGTCATGGGCAGCGTCAGCAGGAAGACGGTCAGCGGGAAGCGCCTGCGCAGGAACAGTCCGGCGCAGCCGACGGCGGCGCAGGCCAGCACGGAGGGGTGTTCCTCGTCGAGGAGACTGATCCAGGCGTCGAGGGCGGCGAAGGCCACAAGGCAGGTGTCGACGGCCCACGGCGGTACGCGCCGCCACAGCGGCTGGTCCACGCTCACCACCCGTTGCCCTGTGCCGTGTTGCCGCCGAGCAGCCCGGCCCGCTCGGCGAGCAGTGCCGCCTGGACGCGGCTGGACACCCGGAGCTTGGTCAGGATCGAGCTGACGTGGTCCTTGACGGTGCCCGCGCTGAGGTGGATGCGGGTGCCGATGTCGGCGTTGGACAGCCCCTCCGCGACCAGGACGAGCACATCGCGTTCCCGGTCGCTGAGCAGGGCCACCCGCGCCACGTCCGCGTCCTGCGGCGCGCCGGCCCCGGGGTGGCTGCGCAGCAGGGCGCGCGAGGCTTTCGGGGACATCACCACTCCGCCCGCGGCCAGCGTGCGGACCAGGTGGGCGAGCTGCTCGGGCTCGGTGTCCTTGAGCAGGAAGCCGGCGGCCCCGGAGCGCAGCGCCGTCAGGATGTACTCGTCGGTGTCGAAGGTGGTCAGCATGGCCACGTGCGGCGGCCCGGGCAGCGCCCGCACCTCCCGCAGGACGGTCAGGCCGTCCACGTCCGGCATCCGGATGTCGAGGAGCACGACGTCCGGGGCCTCGCGCCGGATCACCTCGGCCGCGCTCGCCCCGTGCGCGGTCGCCACGACCTGGATGTCGTCGGACGCGTTCAGGATCAACTCGAAACCGGACCGCACCAGCGCCTCGTCGTCCACCACCACTACCCGGATCACACCCGGTCCGCCTTACTGTCGCCTGCCTGCGTCGGTTTCGGGCGGCCCGTACGCTGCCCGCCGGGGACGCGGCTCTTGTACGGTGATCGCCCGTTGTCGACGGTAAGTCTCGCAGGAGGCGCGGTGGCGCGGCCGCCGAGGACTCCGGACACCCGGCGGGCCGATACCAGCCGTTCGGGGGGAACACCCCGGCCCGTCGACGGATGCGCGGACGCGCACCGGGGGGTCGTGTACGCCACGCTCAACCGGTGAAATCGGTACAAAGGTGACATGTCCGGTGGCTTTCCGCCGATTACCGGCTGGGGCCGCTCCCGTAACACGACCATCGGCGTCGCGGTCGCGGGCCGCCGACATCGGCGTCGCGGTCGTGGGTCACTGCATCAGCGTCGCGGTCGCGGGCCACCGGCACCGGGCGGGCCCGCAGGACCCACGCCGGCGCCCCGGGGCCGGGCGCGGCGCCGTCACCGCGGACGCGGCCCAGCCACTTGGGGGACCCGGACCAGCCGACCGGCGGACGTGATCCGGATGACTGCCGGATACGCGAAGGCCCCTCCGCCGACCAGCCTGGACGCATGGACGACAACCGACACGGCCCACAGGGGCACGCGCCTGTCTCGCCCGCTCCCGGCACAGCCGTTCGCACGCGGCGCGCGACGGACCGGCCCCTGCCGCACGGGCGCACCTGGGGTGGCCGGGAAGCCGCCGTCCTCGCCTGCGTCGCGGCGGCCGGGATCCTGCTGGTCCTGCGTCCTGATCTGTTCTCCGGCCTGGTCGAGCGCGCCGTTGCGCTGCGCGCCCGGCTGGTCGGCTGAGCGGGCGACGGAATATGAAGATCACCTTTCTGCTGCACGACGCCTACGCGGCCGGCGTCGCGGTCCGGGGCACGGCCGGCCTCGCCACCGCCCTCGCCGCACGCCACGAGGTGGAGATCGTCTCCCTCCACCGGACCGCCGACCGGATGCCGTTCGCGGTGGCCGAAGAGGTGACGGTGCGGGCGCTGGTCGACCTGCGTCCCGCCTCCCCGCACCACGCGGGTGCCATCGTCGACCCGTGGCCGCCCGGCGCCGTGCGCCCGTACGACACGGCCTACAGCGGCCCGACACCGCCCAGCAGGCTGGGCGAGGGCCGGCTCGCCGCCCACCTGCGCGGAACCGACGCCGACGTGATCGTGGCGACCCAGCCCCACCTGGTCCGTCTCCTCGCCGAACACGGCCGCGCCGATCACCTCCGCATCGGCCAGGAGTACCGGGCCCACGCGTCCCACAACGCCCCGCCGCGCCGCGAACTGGAGGCGGCCATCGCCCGTCTCGACGCCTACGTGTCCTTCTCCCGGGCCGCCGCACGCGCGCACCGCGCCGCGTTGCCCCACGCTCCGGTGCGTCTGACCAGCATCCCGGTGTGCTCTCCCGAACCCGGTGCCGAACCCTCCACCGGCAACTCGAAAATCGTTTTGGCGGCCGGCCGGCCGCTACCGACGGAGCGCTACGACCGGCTTCTGGAGGCCTTCGCCAAGGTCGCGAAAGCGCACCCCGAATGGAGCCTGCGCATTCACGGCCCCGGCGGCCAACAACAGCGGCTGCGACGCCGCGTCGCGGAACTCGGCCTGCACGACCACGTCCTGGTCATGGGGACATCCGTCCCCACGGACGCGGAGTGGGCCAAGGGCGCCGTCGCCGTGGTGTCCGGCAGTGGCGCCGAACCGTCCGGCATGTCCCTCGTGGACGCCATGAGCCGGGGGCTGCCAGTGGTGAGCACCGACAGCGGCCAGGCCTCCCGCGACATCATCGTGCCCGGCGAGAACGGGTTCCTCGTCCCGGACCACGGTCCCCGCCAGGACACGCTGGCCGAAGCGCTCCGCCATCTGATCGAGAACGAAGCCGCACGCCGGCGGATGGCCGGGACAGCCCGGCGCACCGCCGAGCGCTTCCGGCCCGAGCGCATCGCCGCACAGTACGAGGCACTGTTCACCGACCAGGCTCCCGCACTCGCCGCGGCCGGGAACCGCTCCTCCCGGAACGCCGGTGACGGCGCGCGGTGGCGGCGTCGGGTACGGCTGCTCGTCCGACGCCCCGGCCGCACGCAGCCCACCCCGTCGTTGCCCACCGTGGCCTGCCGGGTGACGGCGGACGGCTCACTCGTCTTCACGCTGCCCGCACGGCACCTCGGGCCGGGAGCCTGGAACCTCGCCCTGCGGCCGCGCGACCCCGAGCGTGCCGAGCCCGTCCAGCTCCCGGTCGAACGCGATACGGCAGACGGCGCCCGGCATCTGCACCTCACCCTCGACAAGCGCGTGTGCGAACTCGCCGAGGGCGACTGGGACGTACTGCTGGCCCGGTGCGGCGGCAGCACTTCACGTCCCGCCCGGGCGGGACTGATCGAAACCGCGCACCTCCTGGAACCGGCGCAACGGCTCTCCTGGTGGCGCGAGGGCGTCAAGACCTGGCTCCCGTACCCGACGCCGAGCGGGACGCTCGCGCTGCGCGCCTGGCACAGACCCGCCCACGCGGAGGTCGTGACCTGCGACGTCGAGGACGAGGCGCTCCGGCTGACGGGGCAGCTCCTCGGCTGGAGAGCACGCGCTCACCACTACCGGTTCCGGGCCCGGCTGCGCGGCGCGCCCGAGCGGGTCGTCGAAACCTCCTGCCAGGTGGACCAGGACGGCCATTTCACCGTCGACGTTCCCCTCTCCCCGGTCGCCGGGCACCATCCCGGGAGGGAAGCGGTCTGGGAACTGTTGCTGAGCGCGTACGGCGGCGGGCCGGAGATCCGGCTGGGCATGGTGACGGGCGACCTCGTGGACCACCGGCACCTCCGCCAGTTCCCGGCGGCCGGATACGCGGGACCCGACGGCGGACTCCTGTTCCGTCCTCGGCTGACGCGCGAGCACGACCTGGTGCTCGAAGCCGAGACCGCGGCGGCCGGCCGACCGCACGACCGAAGGGTCCCGGCGTGATCCGCGGGGGCCGGGAGGGGCGTGCCCACATGCGCTCGCGCTTATGCGCACCGGGCGGCAGCCGCTCGGCCCCGGACTCGACGGCACCCGGCGGACCACCATCGGTTTCGCGGGCGAGGAAGGGACCCGCGCCCCCGCCCCCTGCTGCTCGCCCCGACCGCCCGACCGCCCGACCGCGACGATGCCGCGCTGGTCCGCTTGGGCGGCTTTGCGAAAGCCGGCCCGTTTCCGCACCCCTGATATCGCGCCCACTCGGCGCCCCGGCATTCGGCCGGAAAGAGAGCCGGTGCCCGTTTCGGCGCCGGTTGACCTGACCGCGAGAGACCTGCCCTCCGCATCGCCGGCTCAGCGTATCCGCCGTCCGGCCACCGACCACGGAAAAGGTTGCCGCGCCGTCCGGACTTGGCGGAATCCGGCGGCCGCTCCCCAGTGGGTCGGATCGAATGCCTCTCACCACCACCCACCGACATGAGGGAAGCGTTGCCGTGCAAACCCGTCTGTCCACGCTCGCCGCGACGGTGAGCATCCTGCTCCTGGCCCCGTCCCCGACTCCGTACGCCGCCACGAACACCGAAGCTCACGCGAACGCCGCCACCGGCCTGCACGTGAAGAACGGCCGGCTCGTCGAGAGGAACGGCGCCGACTTCGTCTTCCGCGGTGTCAACCACTCCCACGCCTGGCACCCGGACCGGACCGCCCGGGCCCTGTCCGACATCAAACGTCTCGGGGCCAACAGCGTCCGCGTCGTACTGAGCAGCGGCGACCGCTGGACGAAGAACGACACCGCCGACGTCCGCGCGGTCATATCCCGTTGCAAGGCGAACCGGCTGATCTGCGTACTGGAAGTCCATGACACCACGGGATACGGAGAACAGGCGGGGGCCGTTTCCCTCTCCCGCGCCGCCGACTACTGGATCGGCGTCCGCAGCGCCCTGCGCGGTCAGGAAAGCCATGTCGTCGTGAATATCGGCAATGAGCCCTACGGCAACAACAACACCGACCGGTGGGCCGCGGACACCAAAGCCGCCGTCGCCCGGCTGCGTGCGGCCGGCCTGCATCACGCCCTGATGGCCGACGGACCCAACTGGGGCCAGGACTGGTCGGGAACCATGCAGCGCCAGGCCCGTTCGGTCTTCGACGCCGACCCGGACCGCAACACCGTCTTCTCCGTCCACATGTACGGGGTCTACAACTCCGCCGACAAGGTCAGGAATTACCTCGACACCTTCACCCGGGCCAAGCTGCCCTTTGTCGTAGGCGAGTTCGGTTACTACCACCCGAGTGGGGACACGGACGAGGACGCCATCATGGCCCGGACCAAAGCCGCGAGCATCGGCTATCTCGGCTGGTCCTGGAGCGGCAACAGCGGCGAGGACAGCCACCTCGACCTCAGCAACCACTTCGACGCCAAGTCGCTGACCGCATGGGGACAGCGTTTGTTCAACGGTGCCGACGGCATCAAGCAGACCGCCAAGGAAGCGACGGTCTACCGCTGATCACGGAGCAGCACGCCACCGGAGCGCTCAATCTCGTCTCACCCGCGCCCGTCACCGGGGCGCGGGGCCGCCCGGCCGTCGGCTCCGGCCGGTGCCGTCGCCGGGGCCCGCCCCGCCGCGCACGCCGCCCCTCAGCCACCCTCCGCCGTACGGGATAAACCGCCGTTGTCCGAAGCGAGTTCGGTCATCGCCCACGGACGGCCGCACGCGGGCAGGCCGGCCACCGCCGCCTCGACGTCCTGGTGGGCGGGCAGCAGCCAGGCGGTGCCGGTACGGGCGGCCAGCTGGCGTGCCGCGGCGTCGGCGCCGACCAGCACCACCCCGCCGCCGGTCGCGCGCAGCACCATCGACAGGCGCGCCAGGGTGCCCAGCGCCTCGACGTCCAGGTCGTCGGCCGCGGTCACGTCCACCAGGACCACCGGGGCCGTCGCCCCGAGCCGGACGGCTCTGGCCAGGCGGGTGGCGGCGGTCGGCGCGTGCCCCGTGAGGGCGAGCAGGTGATAGCGGGAACCCGCGGCGGACGAGGACATGGTCAGACACCTTTCCCGGAAAGCTGTGCACGCGATCGCCTGGACTTTCCGGGTTCTCCGCCACGTCCGGGTTACGCCTCCACCGACGTATGCGAATGTAAGTTCCTTTCCTGCGGGCGTACGCGTGTTCGCCGGGCGCACCAGACCAGCAGCAGACAGGCGAGCGTCCCGCATACGGCGTTGCCCACCAGGTCCGCGCGGACGGAGCCGCCGGACTCCGGCCGGACGGGGAACGACACCCACACGTACGTAAGGAGGGCACCGGCGGCGAGCGTGAACCGGTGGCGGACGCCCCAGCCCTCCCGGCGCGACCAGCGGCTCACCCACCACACCCCCAGCACCGTCCCCGCACACCACACGCCCACCCCGACCCACTCGTACCGGTCGTCGGTGATCAGATTGGCCGGCCCCCAATACGCACTCGTCACGACCAGTGCCGCCAGGCCCGCCCGCCACGGAGCGGGCGCCCGACCCGGCAGCGGTGGCAGCCGCCGCGCCCGTACGGCGAAGGCCGCGGCAACCAGCAGGACGACGGCCAGACAGACACCGGCGAGCTGCCAGGGCGAGGCGACGAAACGCTCCTCGCCGTAATTCCCCAGAAAGACCAGCACCCCGCCCGCCACGAACACGACGGCCACCACCGCGAGCCCCACCCGGCCCAGCCACGGTTCGCCGCGCCGCGACCGGGTCAGCGTCTCGACCAGCGCGATCGGTACGCACACGCTCCACACCGTGTGCAGCGCCAGTACCGTTTGCGTCAGCTCAACGCTCATCCCCAGCGCCGGGATGTAGGAGGGGCCGTGCAGCAGGTCGGCCCCCGCGTACGAGTCGTTCCACAGCAGCTGGTCGACCGGCCCTTCCTCGATCAGCGCGTACGCCGCCGCCAGCAGCACCATGGTCGGCCACCCGCCACCACTGCGCCGGCCCACCTCCCGTACGAGCAGGGCGCCGCAGCCGTACATCGGCGCCAGCACGAGTCCCAGGGGCAGCTCGGCGAGGGTGAGGTTGCCGAGCAGGAACTCCCCGACGAACGGGGCCAGCACGAACAAGGCGAACGCGGGGGCGAGACGGCGCGGAGCGTGCATGGCGCCGACAGTACGCCCGGCCCGACGCCGTCGCCCCACCGTCGGCGAAGCATGGCGCGGTGGTGCGGGCGCCGGGCGCAGCCACTGCACCGGGCGGAGTCACCGCACCGGGCGGAGGGGGATCCCGGTACCGCCGTACGCATGACGCAGGCAGGCCTCCAGGCCGGCGCGGAAGCGGTCGGGGCGTCTGCGGAGTGGCGCCGCCCTGCGCCGTACGTCCCTCTTTCGGCGACGCGTTCGGCCGCATATCGGTTCCCGGGCGTGCACTCGGCGGCGGCGGGGGTACCGGTCCTTCCTGCAACGTGACGTCGTCGTAGGAAGCAGAGAAAACATGGCATTCAATCCGCTCCCGCAAGAGGGCGAACCCGGTGGAACGGCGGACCGCGCCGGCTCGGCAACGGACGACGGCCACCGGCGGTGCGGGTCGGGCCACGCGGGTGCGGCGTACGCGCCCGGGGAGGGGATTCCCTTGCGGGGCTACGCCGTGCTGGCGGGGAGCTACGCCGGAGCCACGGCCCTGTTCGCGCTGGGCTTCCGGAAGTCCGGACGCACGCTGCCCTCCCGCATCCCGCCGTGGGACCTGCTGCTCCTGAGCGCCGCGACGTACAAGGCGTCGCGGCTGCTCGCGAAGGACAAGATCACCGCCCTCGTCCGGGCGCCCTTCACCCGGCGTAAGGAGGCCATCAGCGCCAGCGAGGTCATGGACGAGCCCCGCGGCCACGGCCTGCGGCTGGCCGTCGGCGAACTGCTCGCCTGCCCCTTCTGCCTGGCCGCCTGGGTCGGCACCTCATTGGTCTGCGGTTACGCGGTGGCTCCACGCGCCACCCGGCTCGCCGCCACCGGCCTGAGCGCCGTCACGCTCTCCGACTGGCTGCAGTACGCCTGGAGCATCACGCAGGAGCGGGCGGAAGGGTGACGGGGCGGTCCCGGCACGCCGTGCGGGGGAGTGGGGGAGTGCGGTGCGCGCCGGGGGGCGGCGTGCACGGGGACTCCGGCGCGCTCTGCGGCGCGTCAGAGGACCGGTGGCTCCAAGGCGTACGTAGTGCCGCACGCGCCGCACGCGAAACGGCCGTTGAGGCCGTCGTTGGCGCTCTGGCACTCGGGGCATGTGGCGGAGGTGAAGTACGGCGGGCGTGGTTCACCCACGCCGCCCGTGCTCTCCTCCGCTGGGACCTTGTGCTTTTCCGTCATCCGGACGCTCCGCAATTGCATGACCACCTGCCGTCGGGCCCTTGGATGACCTCGGCGCCACATCGGCTGCAACTCATGATGCCCTCCCCCGCGCCTCCGAAGTCCGCGACTTCCCCAACGAGAGAGTGTGCCTACAAAAACATCACAAAACCCCCTGGGAACGGTTACGCGAAGGCCATGGACGCGCGACACCGGCGCACGGTGCTTGTACCGGAGCGTGGGTGGCTCCCAGGGGGCGCAGACACCATCGGAGCGCGCCCTGTCTGACGCCCCCACCCTTCGAAGCCGCTGGTCGGACCCTGTCGCCGCGGCCGGAGCCCCGAGCCCGGAGCCCGGCGCCCCGTGTCCCGGACTCCGATCCGGAGTCCGGGACACGGGGCGATCCAGGGCCCGGGATCAGGGGTCCGGGGCGATTCAGGGCCCGGGCTCCGGGATCCGGGGCGCGTTGCCCGGCCGCTTCAGCCGTCGGGCTTCACTTCTCCGGTCAGTCGTCGGGCTTCACTTTTCCGGTACACCTACGGCGGTCGTGGCCCGGCCACCGCCGAGCGCGTCCGTGTGCTTCGGAAGCAGCAGCATGAGCGCTGCCGCCGCGACATAGAACGCCATCTGCCAGGGGAGCACCGAGGCGAACGCGTCGCCGTACGCCGTGAGCGGGGCGGTTCCCGCCGAGGCCGACGTGTCGAGTTCGGCGAAGAACCGGACGCCCAGCACGGCGACCCCGACCGCGCTCCCGATCTGACCCACCGTGGTGAGCACCCCGCCCGCGGCGCCGGCGTCCCGCGCGGGCACCCCGGCGAGGACGACATTGACCAGGGAGGGCGAGGTCAGCCCCAGCCCCAGGCCGCCCACGAACAGCGGCAGCGCCAGCGCCCCGTACGAGGGCGCGGTCCCGTCCCGTACGACGAGCAGCAGGAGGAACTGCGAGACGGCGAGCACCAGCGAACCCGTGACGAGCAGCAGACGGCCGGCGCGGGCGGCGAGTTGGACGCCGATACCGGAGGTGAGGGTCGAGCCGACCGCGTACGGAAGGATGATCAGGCCGGTCTCCAGGGCCGAGCGGCCGGTGCCGGACTGGAGGTAGAGGGACAGCAGCAGGAAGAACGAGCCGAGAGCGCCGAAGAACAGCGCGGAGGCGGCCAGCCCGCTGCCGAAGGCCCGTACCCGCAGCAGCCCCGGATCGAGAACGGGCCGGTCGCCGCGGGCGGCCAGACGGCGTCCGCGCCGGAGGAAGAGGGCCGTGAGCGGAACCGACAGGAACAGGATCACGTAGCCCCACCAGGGCCAGTCCCATTCGCGCCCCTGTACCAGGGGCAGCAGCACGCACACCGCGCCCGCCGCGGCGAGCGCCGCACCGGGCAGGTCCAGCCGGGTGCGCGCGGCCGCGGCGGACTCGGGCAGGAACCGCGTGCCGAGCGCGAGCCCGACGGCCGCGACGGGCACGTTCACCCAGAAGATCGTCCGCCAGCCCAGCCCGAACACGTCCGCCTCGACGAGCAGCCCGCCGGCCAGCGGCCCCGCCACCGAGGCGAGCCCGAGCACCGCCCCGTACGCGCCGAACGCCTTCGCCCGCGCGGCCGGCGCGAAGGACGACCGGATGATGCCGAACACCTGCGGGACCATCAGGCCGCCCGCCAGACCCTGGGCCACGCGGGTCGCGACCAGCACCGCCGGGTTCGGGGCGAGGGCACAGGCCGCCGAGGCGATCGCGAAAGCGGCCAGCCCGGCCAGAAAGCTGCGCCGCCGGCCGAACTGGTCACCGATCCGGCCACCGGTGATCAAACCGGCGCCGAGGGCCAGGGTGTAGCCGGCGACGGTCCACTGCAACGTCGCCTCACCGGCGCCCAGTCCCTCGGCGATCGCGGGGGCCGCGACCGTGATGATCGTGGTGTCGAGCAGTTCCATGAACGAGGCGATGAGCACGACAGCGAGCGCGACCACGGCCGAGCGGCCGGAGACGGTGCCTGTGCCGGGCCCCGGGACGGGCCCTGTCCTCGGTACGGGGCCTGGGGCCGGGGTGGCCGAAGTCGCCGAAGGGTGTGCCGGAGTGGCGGCAGCCGTGCCGCCACTCCTGTGGGAAGGAGTGGTCATGCCGACCAGCCTCACAGGAGTAGCGGCCACATAACGGCCGCCATTCTTGGCACGATGAGGCCCATGGCAGAAACCTCCGCGCGCCTTCTCCTCCTGCTCTCCCTGTTCCAGACCGGACGCGCGTGGCCGGGCGCGGTACTCGCGGAGCGCTTGGAGGTGAGCCCGCGCACCGTGCGCCGCGACATCGACCGGCTGCGGGGACTGGGCTACCCCGTACACGTCACCAAGGGGCCGGGCGGCGCGTACCGCCTGGACGCCGGAGCGAAGGTCCCGCCCCTGCTGTTCGACGACGAGCAGGCCATCGCCGTGGCCGTCGCGCTCCAGACCGCCCCCGCCACGGTGGCCGGGCTCGGAGAAGCGGCCGCCCGGGCCCTGGCCACCGTCCGCCAGGTCATGCCGGCGCGCCTGCGGCAGCGGGTCGACGCCGTACGGGTCACATCGATCGAGAACGCCTGGGACCTCGCGGCGCCGCCGGTCGACGCCGAGGTGCTGCTGGCCCTCGGCACGGCCGTCCGCAACCACGAGGTGCTGGCCTTCGGGTACGCGGGCGACTCAAGCCCGTCGATACGGGTGGAACCCCACCACCTCGCGATGTGGTCCGGCCGCTGGTACCTCGTCGCCCGGGACCCGGAGCGTGGCGAGTGGCGCACCTTCCGGGTCGACCGCATCACGCCGTACGCCCCGACCGGGCAGCGCTTCACACCCCGCGACCTGCCCGGTGCCGACGTCACGGCGTTCGTCTTCGCCCAGTTCGACCGCGGCGACGTCCCCGGCCAGTGGCCCTGCCACGGAGAGGTGATCCTCGACGCGCCCGCCCCGCTCGTCGCCCGCTGGGCGCCCGGCGGCGCCGTGGTGGAGGAGGTAGCCCCCGGCCGCTGCCGGCTCGGCCTCGGCGCGTGGTCCTGGCCGGGGCTGGCGGCCCTGATCGGCACCTTCGCCTGCGACATCGAAGTGATCGGCCCACCGGAACTCACCGCGGCCTGCGGGGAACTCGCCCGCCGGTACGCCGCCGCGGCGGCCGGTCGCCGTGACGCGCCGGCCCACTCGTGAGCCGGCGCGCCACAAGACGTCCGGGCGCCCGGTCTCCCCGTATGAGGAAGGCCTCGGCGGCCTCGGCCAGGGCATGCAGTCGCATGACCTCGGTGTCCGGCAGCCCGGGAATGCGGGGGAGCGAGCGCACCGCGAGCGACAAGGATCCCTGCGGGGCGGTGACGACGGCCCTCAGGATCAGCCTCCGTGCGCCGTGATGGCGTAGCCCTCGGGTCCGGCGAAGGTGAACGTACGGCCGAACGGGCTGTACTGCGGCGGGCTGATGATCGTCACTCCGTCGGCGGCGAGCCGGTCGTGCAGCGCCTGCGCGTCGGCGGTACGGAACCACAGCGCCACCCCGAGGCCGGGCCGGGCCACGGCGTCGAGGTCGACGCCCGGGAGCGGCTCGCGGACGGCGAACGGGATCGGCTCGGTGGCGAACACCACGGCACCGGGCGGCGAAGCGGGCGCCCTGCGCATCCCGAGCCGCTCCTCGCAGAAGGCGGCCGCCGCCTCGACATCGCGCACCTGAAGGGCGATGAAGTCGGGGCCGTCGAGGGAGGTGGAGGTGGGGTGGGTCATGACGGGTCTCTCTTCCTGTGTGGTGGTACGTGATGCCGGAGTAGCGGAGGTACGCGATGCCCGAGTAGCGGTTGGTACGCGATGCCGGAGTAGTGGTGGTGGTACGCGAAGCGGGAGGAACGGGGGTACGCGAAGTCGAAGCAACCGGGGTGCGAGATCCGATGCCGGAGCCCGGCGGGCAGGGCCCGGCACCCGGGCCCGATGTCAGGACTTTGACATTCGGTAACGTACGCCCGCGTCGGCCCGTATGTCAAAATGCTGACATGGAAGACCGAAGTCCCGTAGCGCCTCCCCACCCCGCCCGCGACGTCACCGAGCACGTGGGATACCGCCTCAAGCGCTCCGCCGCCGCGCTGCGCGGCGCCATGGACAAGGCCCTGCGCGAGCACGGCCTGACCGTGCCGCAGTACGCCTGTCTCGAACTCCTCGACCAGCGGCCGGGCCTGTCCAACGCCGAACTCGCCCGCGGTGCGTTCGTCACGCGCCAGTCCATGAACGTCGTTCTCCGCGGCCTCCAGGAAGCCGGCCTGGTCACCCGGCCCAGCACCACCGACCACGGCCGCGCCCTGCCCGCCCACCTCACCGAGGAGGGCCGCGACCGTCTCGACGCCGCCCGGAAGGCCGTCTACGCCATCGAACGGCAGATGATCGAAGCGATCCCGTCGAAGCGCCTGACCGCCCTCCTCGCCGACCTCGACCGCATGACGGAGGCCCTGGGCGGCTGACGTACTGTCAGGTGCGCTGCCGGGCCATCGCCGTACGACACGAGCCGAAGGAACTCCCCTTGAGTGCGGGGATACGTCGAGTGCGTGGAGTGTGACGAGTGCGACGGCACCGCGATGTCCGTCTTCGCCGGGCTCCTGCGGCGCGCCTCGTCGCCTTCCCCGCCCGAAGGAACTCCGCGGCCTCGGCGACATCGCCGCCGACGTGCTGGAGCAGGTGCCTGCGACGGTGGCGGCCCTGGCCGACCCAGCGGCGACGGGCGAGGCCCACCGCGTCGTACGCCGCCGCTTCGACCTGCTGACCGGCGCGCTCGCCCTGGACCGTGAGCAGGCGGCCGGCTGGACACTGGGCCGCCTGCTGCAATATTCCCTGCGGGCCGTCGTCGGCCCATCCCCGCCTCCTGCCCTCCCCCTCCTCTCGCACCCCGCTCCCGCCTCGTGACCCACACCACAGTGATACCGCCGCTTCACCGGGTGTAAGGGGCCACCGGCGGGACACACGAGCGGCAGTGCTTCGGAACCGTAGGCACCCTTCCCTTTTTCTGGCCGAGGGGCCCGTCTGCCGTTTTCCGGACCGGCCTCCCGGCTGTCTGCGGACACGACTTTCTGAGCGGCAAAGGAGAGCCGACGATGGCCACCCCCGTAACCGCGCGCCCCGGCGAGCGCGGTGCCAACGACGTCGACACCAGCGACGAGTTCCGTCTGCTGGCAACGCTGGAGGACGGGCCGGTCAAGGAACAGATACGTCGGCGCATTATCACCGCGTGGCTGCCGATGGCCCACCGACTGGCGTACCGGCTGCGGGAGCGGGGTGAACACCTCGACGACCTGAAGCAGGTCGCCGCCCTGGGGCTGGTCAAGGCCGTCGACCGGTTCGACCCCGACCGCGCCGACGCGTTCGAGCAGTTCGCCGTCCCGACGATCACCGGCGAGCTCAAACGGCACTTCCGCGACCACACATGGCACGTGCACGTCCCGCGCCGTATCCAGGACCTGCGCAACAAGGTCCGCATCGCGGTCAAGGAACTGAGCACCACCCTGGACGGGCGCACACCCGGTACGGAGCAGATCGCCGCGTACACCCAGCTGTCCGAGCACGAGGTCACCCTGGGGCTGCGGGCGCTGGAGACCTACCGGTCCCTGTCCTTGGACGCGGCCCTCGACCACGGTGACGGCGGTGGCGAGGAGCAGCACACCCTCTTGCACGTCATCGGAGCACTCGAAGACGCCTTCGCGCTCGTCGAGGACCGTGAGTCGGTCAAGCCGGTCCTCGCCCGGCTGCCCGAGCGCGACCGCCGCATCCTCTACCTGCGGTTCTTCCAGGACATGACGCAGAGCGCCATCGCCGCCGAGCTGGGCGTCTCACAGATGCACGTGTCCCGGCTGCTCAACCGGGCCCTGGCCCGGGTCCGCGCGGAGGCGACCCGGGCCCCGGCGGGGAAGTACCGCAAGGCGGCCTGAGCCGGAAGCGGAACCTGTCGGAGCGGGCCGGTCCGGGCCGGTCCGGTTCGGTCCGGTTCGGTCCGGTCTGGGCCGCTCCGGTTCGGTTCGGTCTGGGCCGCTCCGGTTCGGTTCGGTGTGCCGTGGACGGCGTCGTCGATGGCGTCGTCCATGCCGACAGGAATGGCGCCGTCGACCGCGTCACCGACCGTGCCATCGGTCGCGTCACCGACCGTGTCACCGACCGTGTCACCGGTCGTGTCATCGATGAGACCTGGGACGTGGCCGCACCGACGGGGTACCGAGTGAAAACGTACGGCCCGCCGCCGGAAGCGGACCGGATGAGGAACGGAGCGTGCATGGCCGGTCAGGCGCGGAAGCAGGAGACCGAGACCCACAAGCGGAACCGCCGGACGGAGCGGCGCGGGACGGAGCGGCGTGGGGCGAGCGCCGATGGCGAGGCGGCTCGCGCGGAAGAGGCGTCCACGGAGGGGACTCGTACCAGGACCAGGACCAGGACCAGGACCGAGACCAAGTCCGGGAACCGGGAGGAGCCGGCGGCGCAGGGGCGGACCGCCCGTGCGCGGCAGTGGTGGAGCCGGGCCTGGGGATCGGCGGGCCACGAACGCCATACGCTGCTGCTGATCGGGAAGAGCACGCTGGCCGCGACCATCGCCTGGTTCTTCTCGTACAACCTGCTGGAAGCCGAGTCACCGGCGTTCGCGCCGTTCTCCGCGGTACTGATCATGCAGGTGACGGTGTACCAGTCGCTGCTCCAGTCGCTGCGGTACGTGGGTGCCGTGGCGACCGGGGTCGCCGTGCAGGCGGCCCTGGGGTACCTGGCCGGCCCCGACCTGCTCACCTTCGCGCTGGTGGCGGTGGTCGCCCTCACCATCGGCCGGTGGCCCGCCCTCGGTTCACAGGGCTCGCAGGTGGCGACGGCGGCGTTCTTCGCCTTCTCCACGTACGTCACCGCCCCGGCCGGCCTCGGCAAGATCACCCACCTCGCGCAGATCATCCTGCTGGTCCTCATCGGATGCGGCGTCGGCGTCATCGTCAACGTCACCCTCGTCCCGCCGCTGCGCTACCGCAGCGCCGAACACGGCATCCACACCCTCGCCCGCGCACTGTGCGACCTGGTCAGCGACATGTACCCGGCCATGCGGCAGGGGGAGCTGGAAAAGGAGCGCATCAGCCACTGGCGCGGCCGCGCCGAGCAGACCGGGGGGCTGATCACCCAGGCCGAGAACGGGCTGCGAACCGCGCGCGAAAGCCTCTACTTCAACCCGCGCAGCCGCCTGGGCCGCCATCGGGACCGCCGCACGGGCTTCGAGGGTTACGGCGCGGTACTGGAGGCGCTGAAACGGACCATGTACCAGCTGGCCTCGCTCACCCGCAGCCTCGACCAGTGGCGCCAGGACGGCAGCGAGAACGACCGTCGCTTTCTGCGCGGCTATGCCGACTTCCTCGAATCCGTCTCCCGGATTGCCCGGATCCTGGGGGAGGTGAACGAGGACACGCTGGCCGACCAGGCCGGCGACCTGCGCCAACTCGCCGACGAGGCACAGCGGTGCTGCCGCCGGGTGACGGACCGGGCCGACCGGGACGGACTGCCGCTGACCGATCCGGCCTACCCGTACGGGGTGCTCGTGGTGGAGGCCACCCGGCTGATGGACGAGTTGCAGTACACCTGCGACGTGCTGCAGAGCCAGGTGGACGAGCGGTGATACTGCCGGCCGGAACGGCCGGGACAATCCCACCGGACGTCCCGGCGGTTCCGGCCGCCCCCACCCACGTCGCGAGCCATCCGGGTGCTCTTCATCACCCGCCACCGGCGGCCGCTCCGCCCCGCGTCCGTACCACTTCCTGTTCCTGCCTGTCTCACCCCCGCAGCGATGCCCGGAATCGCCGGCTCGCATCGCCGCTCAACGGGCGCTCCTGAGTATCACTGCCTACTCAACCACCCAAAATCCGCCACAGCCTCAACCCGCATCACTCCACGCTCCGCTCCCGGCCTCCCACCCCTTCCTCCACTCTCCCCGGGGAAGCTCATCGCCCCACCCCTGTCGCCAATTCCTTACCGCCGACTTACGACGTCTCCATGCAGGATGGGCGAAACTCAACACCTGCTGTGCCGCGCACGCCGCGGCACCCGAGGAAGGATCGGCAGTGCGTATTCTCACCGCCTCGGCGCCGGCCGCCATACCCGCTTCGCCGGGCCACCGAGGCTGACCGCCATGGCTGGCTCTTCCGAACCACCGCTGCCCGCGACGGCACACGCGAAACCCGGCATCCACCTCGACGTCACCCCGGACGGGGGCCCGCTGAGATGGTTCCGGCCGACCATCCGGATCCGCCTCACGCTGCTGTACGGCGGCATGTTCCTGATGGCCGGGGTGGTGCTCCTCGCGATCATCTATCTGTTCGCGGCCAATACCCTCAAAGAAGGCACCCTGGAAATCCAGGTATTCGGCACCGACATCACCCTCGGGAAAGCCAATTGCCACGACCTGCCGTCGGTCGGCACGGTGGACGACCTCAACGCGGCGATCGACAAGTGCCTCCGCAATCAGCGTGCCGCGGTCCTGCAAACCTTTCTGAACCGTTCCCTGCTGGCGCTGCTGGGCCTGACCGTCGTCGCGTTCGCCTTCGGGTACGCGATGGCCGGCCGCGTCCTGTCGCCGCTGGGCCGGATCACCCGTACCGCGCAGCGGGTGGCGGGCTCGGACCTGCACCGCCGTATCGAGCTGGGCGGCCCGGACGACGAGCTCAAGGAGCTGGCCGACACCTTCGACGAGATGCTCGACCGCCTGGACCGGGCGTTCGAGTCCCAGCGCCGCTTCGTCGCCAACGCCTCGCACGAGCTGCGCACCCCGCTGGCGATCAACCGCACGCTGCTGGAGGTCCAGCTCGCCGATCCGGACGCCTCGCCGGAGCTGGCGCAGCTGGGCAAGACGCTGCTGGCCACCAACGAGCGCAGCGAGCAGTTGGTCGAGGGCCTGCTGCTGCTCGCCCGCAGCGAGAACAAGATCGTGGACAAGAAGCCGGTCGACCTGGCCGAGGTCGCCTCCCAGGCGCTCGACCAGGCCCGCGCCGAGGCCCAGGCCAAGGGCGTGGAGATCCGCGGCGTACGCCGGCAGGCATTCGTCCAGGGCAACGGCGTCCTGCTGGAACGCATCGCGCTCAACCTCGTACAGAACGCGGTGCGCTACAACATCCCAGAAGAGGGGCAGCGCGAAGCGCTTCCGGTGGAGGGCGGTGGTGGGCGACGGGCGGGCTGGGTGGAGGTGACCACGGAGCCGCAGCAGGGCTGTGCGGTGCTGGTCGTCTCCAACACCGGTCCGGCGGTCCCGGCGTACGAGGTGGAGAACCTCTTCGAGCCCTTCCGCCGCCTGCGCACGGAGCGCACCGGCAGCGACAAGGGCGTCGGCCTGGGCCTGACCATCGTGCGCGCGGCGGTACGAACTCACGACGGCACCGTCACCGCCCAGCCGCGCGAGGGCGGCGGCCTGGTCATACGGGTCGTTCTGCCGGGAGCTGAGGGCGTATACGGGCAGGCGGACCAGGCCGGGACCGACGTCGACACACGCCCCGGCAGTTCGCCGGGCGGCACCATCCCTGTCTGAAGCGGCTGTGGCGGACATTTCGTGACGGCCACCGTGCCGTCCGGCACAACGGTGGCAACCACGTAAGGTCATCGGCATGGCCGACAGGTTCGACGTAGCTGAAACACTGATTGGTGGATGCCCGACGCGGGCGGATGCATGGGCATTCGTTCAGGCCTTTGCTGCTGCCTGGTCCACCCCGCTGATGCCGACGGACGGGTTCACATCAGCTGACGTTCAGCGGGCTGAGGAACGCCTCGGTTTCCGTCTCCCGGTAGCTCTTCGGGAAGCGTACGGGTTGTTCGGCCGACGGCGTGACCTGGTCGCCCGGCAGAATCCTTTGCTGGAGCCGGACGAGCTGCTGCTCGACCCTTCCGGTGAACTGCTGGTATTCCGCAGCGAGAACCAGGGCTGCGCAGGGTGGGGTGTGGCCTTGGCGGACCTTTCCCGTGAGGACCCGCCGGTCGCCCTGTTCGGCGATCGGCTGCCGGGTTCCAGCCGACTCCATTTCCTCGACCGCCTGTCGCTGGCCTGTGTGGAAACCGTCCTGAGCGAAGGCGCCACGGCCAGTCGGACCGAGGGCCGCACTTGTCAGGCAACGGCCGAGGTGGTCGCCTGTCTGGAAGAGAAGTTCGCTCCAGTTGCTTTGCCGCCCTACCCGGCGTGGTTCGAGCCGATGGGGCAGCCCGTTCGTTGGTTCTCTGCCTCTGGCCTGTTACTTTGCCTGGAGCCCGGCCTGGAGGGGATGGATCTGGTCGTCGCCGGCAGGACGACGGCTGATGTCCGACGTGCAGTCGAAGCGATTCCCGGCGCCTGGCCGCCCGCCGTGCCGGCGGAATCCGAGGTGGCCGACGATAGCGAGTGGGTTCTGCCCTTCTGACGCTCGCGGCGGGTGAGCGAGGACCAGCGTTCGCAGGAGAGGGAAGGACGCCCGCTCGTACGACCGACGTTTGATCACCATCCAGTGGGTTAGGTCTTGGCGTCGGCGTTCGCAGGTGATGGTGCTGAACCAGCGGGTGGGACGCAGGCGGTGGCGAGGTCGGGCAGGCGGCCAGGATGCGGTCGAGCTCTTCGCGCTGGCTGTCGTTGGTGGCGCCGCCCGCGGCACATCCCGGCAGCTGCGTACGGCTACCACCGGCAGAACACCGAAGCCGTCCGCATCGATGTGCGGCTGCTCAGCCTGGACGTTTCGCTCAGTGTCCGCATCCCGCCCGCACGATGTGGGCCAGGCGTTTACGGGATTCTCCGGAAAGGACGGCGAGGGGCGGCCGCGGAGCAGCCGGGAACGGTCATTCCGCGTTCCTCGTAACCGGCCTGCTCCGCGCCCTCACCCGGCTGTTCAGTCAACAACCCCCAGTAATCGGGTTCGGACTTGAGCAATCAGCACAACAGCACATCGGCCTTGAGCAGGAATTCAGCATTCGGTCAGGGCGCGGCGCAGAACCGTCCCGAGTTCGGCCAGCTGTCGCTGTGAGACCTCGGCGGACAGAATGGCCTGCGAGCCGTGGAAGGTGCCGGGCCACTGGTGCAGTTCGACCGAGACCCCGGCCTGGAGCAGGCGCAGCCCGTAGGCGATGTCCTCGTCGCGGTTGGGGCACAGCTCCGCGGTGGCGATGTAGGCGGACGGCAGGCCGGCCAGGTCGGTGGCGCGGGCGGGAGCGGCGTACGGTGTGGCCGGTGCGGAGCCCAGGTAGTGCCGCCAGCTGGCTGTGATCTTGCTGCGGTTCATCCAGGGCGTGTCGGTGAAGTTGCGCTGCGACCAGGTCTCCTGCCGGTCGTCGAGTTGGGGCTGGTTGAGCAACTGGTAGCAGATCGCGGGCCCTTGCCGGTCGCGGGCCCGCAGCGCCAGCGCGGCCGCGAGCCCGGCGCCGGCACTGTGTCCGCCGACCGCGATCCGGTCCGGGCTGACACCCAGCTCGGCGGCGTGCCCGGCCGTCCAGGCCAGTGCGGCGTAGGCGTCGTCCAGGGCGGCCGGGAACGGGTTCTCGGGCGCCAGCCGGTAGCCCACCGAGACCACCACCGCGCCGGAGAGGCTTGCCAGCCGGGCGGCCCACGGGTGTTCGGTGTCCAGGCCGCCCATGACGAACCCACCGCCGTGCATCCACACGAGGGCACCCCGCGCTGCGTTCGGGCGGTAGATCCGTATCGGTACATCCGGGTCGGCGGGCACCGTACGGTCCTCGACGACCAGCCCTGTGGTGTCCGGCGGCGGCAGCTTAGCCGCCAGGGCGGCCAATTCCTCGCGCACGGCGACCGGGTCGCTCAGGTCGGCCGGCGGAAACAGCGGAAGAAACGCTTCGAGTTCGGGATCCATGCCGTTCATCCTGACGGCTGCCGGTCCCGGGCTCGTCCGCCAACCGTTGCGCATCCCACCCCGGACCCGCACCAGTCGGCGCACTCCCGCCCTTTCTGCGCTGCCTATGCTGCTGCCATGGAGGCACTGGCCGTACGGCTGTCAGGACTGGACCCCTACGTCGACGGCGCGATCCGCGTCATCACGTTCTACGACACGCTGATGCGCCGACGGGTGGATCTTCCCGCGCTGGCCAGGGCCTCGGCAGGCCTGGCCGAGTGCGTGGCCGCGATATGCCTGCACGGCACGGCGCGCGCGATCCGCGTCGCGCCCGACGGCGGGCCGGTGGCCGACCCGCCGCGCCCCGCCTCCACCACCGTGCCGATCACCCTCGATGACGAGGAGATCGGCACGGTGTGGCTGGAGCGCCCCGGCCCGCCCGGCCTGCTCGACGACGTGCTCCTGGAGCGGCTCGCGCTGGCCGCCGCGGCCGCCGTCGAACGGTACGGCCCGGCCCGCACCACCATGGCCGACCCCGCCCTCGTCGAACTGGCCATCAGCTCCGACAGCGACGAGGCCGCCCGGGCCAGGGCCCTGCGGCTGCTGGGATTCGCCGCCGGCCGGCCGCTCCACGTCGTCGCCGTACGCACACAGCTCCCGCTCGACCGGATCGGCGCGCTGATCTGCCCGGCCCGCCCCGTCAAGGCGGCGCCCCTCGCCGAAATGGGCGTCCTCCTGGCCACCACCGTGGACCGGAACCGCTTTCCCACAGGCGTCCACGCGGGCATCGGCGCCGCCGACAGCCCGCACCGCTCCTGGCAGCAAGCCCGTACCGCCCTGCGCTTCACCACCCCACGCCGCCCCGTGGCCCACCACGCCGACCTCGGCGCCGTGGCCCTCCTCGCCGAGGTGCACCAGGACGCCGTACGCGACAACGCCGACGTGGCCGCGATCGCCCGCCTCGCCGCCCGGCCCGAGGACCTCGCGACCCTCGACGCCTACTGCGCCACCGGCTCCGTGCGCCGGGCCGCCGACCTCCTCCACCTCCACCACAGCAGCGTCTCCCGCCGACTCGCACAGATCTCGGGCACTTTGCGCATCGACCTCACCGACCCGACCGGACTGACACGGGCCACACTCGCCCTCACGGCATGGCGGCTGCTCGACGGCTGAGACCGGCGGGGTGTCGCTTTGCTGCCGGGCGATCTTTCCGCCGGGCGGTCTTCTCGCCCGCGCGATCTTCTCGCCGGGCGGCCTCCCCGCCCGCACGTTCTTCTCGCCGGGCGACCTTCCCACCCGCGCGATCTTTCCGCCGCCAGCGGTGGCGCACGCCGTGCGAGTTCATGTACCCGTGCGAGTCCATGTACCCGCACGAGCCCTTTTCGCCGTACGGGCCTCTTCGCCGTACGGGCCCTCTTCGCCGTCCGAGTCCGTGTACCCGTACGAGCCCGTGCACGCCGTACGAGCCCACCCCGCCCCCCCGACCCGTGTCACTTGACCTTGTCGCAGCGACAACGTTTCTACTGCTGTCATGCGAATCGGAGAGCTCGCCGGGACTGCCGGCATCACCACCCGCGCCGTGCGGCACTATCACCGCATCGGGCTGCTGCCCGAGCCGCCGCGGCAGCCCAACGGATACCGCGAGTACTCGCTGCGCGACGCCGTGGAGCTGGCCCGCATCCGGCGGCTCACCGAGCTCGGCCTGAGCCTGGACGAGGTGAAGGACGCGCTGGCGGACGACGCGGGCAAGGACCTGGTCGAGATCCTCGCCGAGCTGGACGCCGATCTGGCCCGCCAGGAGGAGGCCATCCGGCAGCGCCGCGCCCGCCTGCAACAGCTGCTCCAGCAGGCCGGGCCGTCCGGGCGGCTGCCCGCGGAGGCCCCCGTCTCACCCGAACTCGCGGCCGTCTTCGACGACATGGCCCGCGCCTCGGCGGGGCTGCCCGGCCCGGAGCCGGCGATGGCGGCCAAGGAGCGGCAGCTCCTCGCCCTGCTGGAAACCGGTTCACCCGGTGGCGACCGCGGCTGGCTGGACGCCATGGTGCACAGCCTCACCGCCGACCCGGAGGCCATGCGGCGCGCCTACGCCGTCTACGCCCAGCTGGACGAGCTGGCCGAGGCCGCCGAGGACGACCCCCGGGTGGACCGGACCGCCCGGGCCATCGCGGAGAGCGTCCCGGACGAGGCGGTACGGGCGATGACCCTCCGGGAGCCGGGCGACGCCGGCGAGCACGGGGGATTCGCGAACGCCTTCTTCGCGGAATTCGCCCCCGCCCAGGCCGCGGCCGTGCACCGCGCCATCGAGCTGCTGCGGGAGCGTGCCGGATGAAGATGAAGACGCTGCGCAAGGCCGTACGCTGGGGCTTCGCGGCGCTCCTGCCCCTTGAGCTGGTGCTGGTCCTGTGCGTGGCCGGCGGGGTACGGATGCCCCCGGCCGTCCGCGCGGCGGTGGAGTCGGCCGTGCTCGTACTCACAATCGCGGCGACCGTACTGCTCGCCCTCGATCACCACCGGCACCGCCGGGGCGGTCTCGACCACCGTTCCGCCTTCGTCGCCGCGCTCGCCGACACCGTGCCGGCGGCCGTCCGCAAGCTGACGGCCCACGAACTCTTCCTCTCCACCAGCTTCGTGCGCTGGGCGGCCCGCCGCGGCCCGCACGGCGTACGCGACGGCGACCTGCCCGTCCCGTACGCCCCGGGCCAGGTGGCCGTCACGTACGGCTTCCTCTTCGTCTGCATCGTCGAGACCGTGGGCCTCGCCTACCTGATCCCCTGGCCGGTGGTGCACACCGTCACGCTCGTCCTCGACATCTGGGGCTGCTACTTCGTGATCGCCCTGCACGCCTCCTGCGTGGTGCGCCCGCACGTGATCGCACCCGACGGCTCCCTACGCCTGCGCTACGGCGCCCTGTTGGACATCCGCATCCCGGCCGACCGGATAGCCTCCGTACGCCTGGACCGGCAGTTCCCGAGCGGCAAGCTGGCCGCCGTGGACGAGCACGGCGTCGCCGACATGGCGGTAGCCGGCCAGACGACGGTCACCGTCGAACTCACCGAGCCGGTCCGGTACATACGAGCCCTGGGCAAGCCCGCCGAAGCCCGCACGTTCCGCTTCTACGCGGACGACCCCGCGCCTGCCGTAGCCGCGCTGAGGGCGGGCCTCTCGACGGACCGCACCTCCGGCGCCGAGTTGACCGACCGCGACCGCGACCGTATTCCGTAGGCGTACCGCGCCCGGGGCGGCGGCGGCCCGCCTTCTGCATCACCCGTCCGTCCACCCCTCGGCGGCCAGCCGCCTCAGCCGGGCCATGACCGTCCGCGTTGCCGGGCTGGTCCAGCGGCTGCGGTGCCGCAGCATGAGAATGGGAACGTCGGGGAAATTCCGCAGCGTGCGGAGCCGGCCGGAGTCCAGGCCGGCGGCCACGCTGACCACCGGCAGCAGCGCGAGACCGAGGCCCGCCTCCACACAGGCACGCACGGCCTCGACACTGCCGAAGCGCGTGATGCGCGGAGGTTGACCGGGCGTGGCGAGCAATTGTCGGGCGAAATCGTCGCTATAGGAACAACCCTCTTCGAGAAGGAAGAAGGCCTGCTCGTTCAGTTCGCCAAGTTCGCCAAGTTCATCGAGTTGGCCTAGTTCGTCAGGTCCGTTGAGCTCACCCGGCTCGCCCGGCTCGCCCGGCTCGCCCGGGTGGCGCGGGTGGCGCGGTGGCGCCTCGGCGTCGATCCATGGATGGCCGGGCGCCGCAAGGAGTGCCAGCGGCTCGTGCCCGATGACCTCCGTTTCCACATGCGGTATGCCGGTGCGCGATTCGAGGAGCAACGACACATCGATACGTCCCGACCTGAGCTGTTCCACGGCTTCCGGCGCGGTTCCCACGGCGCGCATATGGATGTCCACGGTGGGCAAGCTCCGGCTCAGCGCGGCCACGGCGAGCGGCAGGCGGTAGGCGCACAAGGACTCGCTGGCGCCGATGGTGACGCTGCCCTCGATCGGGGCCGCGGAGTGCGCTTCGTGGTGGAGGCGGTCTTCGGCGTCCAGTACGTGCTGTGCCCGCTCCAGGAGACGGGCTCCCGTATCGGTGAGAACGGCTCCGGAGGGCAGGCGGTCGAAGAGCCGCACTCGCAAGTCCTTCTCCAGGGCGCGGATGTGCACGGTGACGGTCGACTGGGCCAGGTGGAGTTCCGCAGCGGCGGCGGTGAAGCTTCCGGTACGGGCCAGGGTGGTGAACGTCCGCAGCAGGCGTGTGTCCAAGAAAGACCCTCCCGTTTGTCCCGTTCCCCTCCACTCGTGGAGGTTCCTGTCGAGCTCAACGTGCCTATCGATGCCTATCGAAGCTACCGATGGGACCTCTTATGAGCAATCATTGGACGTGATAGCGGGCGGTTGGGATTCTGAAGGCATGGAGATTCTGCGCTACAGCGCCTTCACCGACCGGCCCGACGGGGGCAACCCCGCGGGGGTGGTCCTCGACGCCCAGGGACTTGACGAGACGGACATGCTGCGTATCGCGGAAGAGGTGGGGTTCTCCGAGACGGCTTTTGTGACCGCCACGGCGATTCCCGACCGCACTCACCGCGTCCGCTACTTCAGCCCTCGCGCGGAGGTCGACTTCTGCGGTCACGCCACCGTCGCCACCGCCGTCGCCCTCGCCGAACGTGGCGCACCCGGCACGCTGGCCTTCGAGACCAACGTCGGACGGGTCGACGTGCTGACGGAAGCGATAGAAGAGATAGAAGCGGCAGAGGTGGCCGGGGCGGCGGAAACGACGGGAACGGCGGAAACGACGGCAAAGGCGAGAACGACGGAATCGGCGGAAACGACGGAACCGGCGGCAACGAAGGAACCGGATGGCCGCGGCTTTCGCGCAACGCTCACCAGCGTTCCCGCGTCCTCGGAGCCGGTCGCACCGCAACACCTCGCGTCCGCGCTCGAAGCGCTGGGCTGGTCCAGGGACGACCTCGACCCCGCCTTCCCCGCTCATGTGGCTTTCGCCGGCAACCACCATCTGATGCTGGCGGCCGCTTCCCGGGAACGCCTGGCCGACCTCGACTACGACTTCGAGGCGCTGGAAGCGCTGTCCCGCGACCAGAACTGGACCACCGTGCACCTTTTCCACCGCCAGACCGACACCCTCTTCCACGCCCGCGACCCCTTCCCCCTCGGCGGAGTCGTCGAGGACCCGGCGACCGGCGCGGCGGCCGCCGCTTTCGGCGGCTACCTGCGCACGATCGGACGGGCAGCGGTCCGCACCCCCATCACGGTGCTCCAGGGCTACGACATGGGCCGACCGAGCCTGCTCACCGTCACCACCGACGCGTCGGATCTGCGCGTGAGCGTGCGCGGCCAGGCCGTCGTACTCACCTGACCGGTGGTTCAGGCCGACCGAAAGCCAGGCCCACAACCCGTAGGGCGAGCCTGGCTTTCGGCTGTACCCGTAAAGCGTTTCCCGGAGCGCTCCGGGAAACGCCTTCCGGTTACGGGAGCCCGCTGTCGATTGCCTTCATCAAGGTGCCCGTCGGTGTGTCACCGGACATCTCCCAGACCATGGCGCCCAGAAGCCCCTTGAATTTGACCCAGTCCGTCTTCTTTCCGATTGACCACGTGTCGTCGAACGACCACCACTGACCGCCCGCCCCGGTGTATCCGTACGTCGAGACGGACTGTTCGTCGTGGTACACGGTCATGTCGGGGACATTGGCCAACAGGTTCTGGTAACCCCGGATGCCCGCCTCCTCCGGGAACTGGCCCGGGGCCGCGCCGTCCGCCGACTGCCACTCGCCGTGCACCCCGCCGTCCGCGACGGACTTCCAGCCGCGCCCGTAGAACGGGAAGCCGATGGTCAGCTTGCGCGGGCTGACCTTCGCGTCCAGATACGTCTTGACGGCGCGCTCGACGCTGAAGTCGAAGTCGTACGGGTCCTGGGCGTCGCGGTACAGGTTGGCCTGGTGGCCGGTGCGCTTGGGCTCCCAGGAGTTGTCGCTGCCCGAGCCGTGGAAGTCGTAGCCCTGGACATTGGCGTAGTCCAGCGACTCGAAGATCGTGGACAGGTCCCAGCCCTGCTGGATCTTGGCGGGGTCGGCCGGGGTGAAGGCGGTCAGCAGCTTGTGCTCGCCGCCCAGCGCGTCGAGCTGCCGGCGGAACTCCTTGATCAGCAGCGCGAGGTTGGCCTTGTCGTTCGGGCTGTAGTGGTTGCCCGGATGCCCCTCGGCACCCGGCCACTCCCAGTCCAGGTCGATCCCGTCGAAGACGCCCGCGCCCGTTCCGGGACCGCCCGCGCCGTTGTAGACGGGCAGATTGCCCTTGATCCACACATCGATGCAGGAGGCGACGAACTTCTTGCGCGAGGCGTCGGTGGCCGCCGCGTCGGAGAAGAACTTCGAGTACGTCCAGCCGCCGAGCGACATCACCACCTTCAGGTGCGGGTGCTTGGCCTTGAGCTTCTTGAGCTGGTTGAAGTTGCCGCGCAGCTTGCCCCAGCCGTCGTCCGCCACCCCGTCCACCGACTGCGCGGCGGGGAAGGCGCGCCCGTAGTCGGCGTCCGCGTCGCCCGCGCCCGTGCCCTCGTCCGGGTCCTGCGGATTGCCCGAGGTGCCCTTGGTCACCCCGGCCAGGCAGGTCAGGTTGGCGGGGTCGATGTTGGCGAAGGCGTAGTTGATGACATCGAGTTTTGCGGCGGCGCCCGAGGTGTCCAAGTTCTTGACGAAATACTGGCGGCCGTAGATGCCCCACTGCGCGAAGTAGCCCACTTTCAGGTACTTTCCGGGCCCGGCCACGTCGTCCGTCGTCACGGTCAGGGCATTGGACGCGGGCGAGGCGTTCTCGGCGGCGTCGCGCGCCTTCACGGAGAAGGTGTACGCGGTGGCCGGCGTCAGACCGCCGACCATGGCACTGGTGGTGCTGCCGGGAACCGTGGTGGCCAGTTCGGCGCCCCGGTACACGTCGTACGCCACCACGCCGACGTTGTCGGTGGCCTTGTCCCAGGCCAGGGAGACGCTGGAGGAAGTGGTCGCGGTGCTGCGCAGGCCGCCGGGCGCGGACGGCGGCACGGGATCGCTCGCCGGATCCACGGTGCTCGTGGTCACCGGCGCACTCGGCGGCCCGGTGTTGCCGCGCCGGTCCTTGGCCCGGACGGTGAACGTGTAGCGGGTGGCCGGCGTCAGACCGGTGACGGTCGCGCTGGTGCCGGCCGAGGTGGCGACCGTACGGCCCTCGCTGAGCACCTCGTACGAGGTGACCGGGTAATCGCCCTGGGACGCGGCCGGCCAGCTCAGCGAGACGCTGCGCGCGGTGGTGGCGGTGACCTCGGGCGTGCCCGGTGCGGACGGTGGCACGTCCGGGGAGCCGTCGCACTTGTCCCCGTTGACGGTGCAGGTGGCAGGCGTACCGACGGGCCCACTGGCGATGAACCAGTAACTGAACGGATCGGTACTGCCGCCGGCCGGAACGGTCGCGTTGTAGTGCGCGTTCTTGACCGTTACGTGGCGTCCGTTGACGGTGGCGTCGCCGTTGTAGTGCCCGCTGATGGTGACGCCGGCCGGCAGGTCGAATTCCAGGGTCCAGCCGGTGACGGCGGCGGAACCGCCGTTGCGGACGACATAAGTGCCTTTCCACCAGGAGCCGTTCTCCTGTGCGGTGAAGGCCGCGGTGAGCGTGCCCGCCGCCTGGGCGGGGGCTGCCGGGCCGGTCAGCATGGCGGCCACGGCCAGGATCAACGTGGTGAGCAGGGCCGCGGCTCTGCTGCGGAATCTGCGCCGGTCTTTCATGAGCACCCCTGTGAGTGTGAGTGGTACAGGGTGTGAGAACCGAAGTGCGCATCCCCGGCCGCGCGCCAGGGTGGCGGGTGTGGCGCCGGGTGCCGTATGGCAGTCGCACGATAAAAGGTCTGGACCAAGGCGTCAACGGCGGGGGCAAGAGCGGGGGCGTGCGCAGTCAGCGGCGCCCCCTGAGTCAGTCAGCGGTGGTCCCTGAGGCGGTCGGCGGCGGTCCCTGAGCCGGTACGCGGCCCGGTCCCGCCAACGAGCTCCGTCCCAGACGATGAGGTGCACCGCCCGGACCCGGCGGCTGAGCGGCAGTCGGGGCTCCAGTTCGGCCTGTAGCGCGTCGTATGCGGCGTCCTGCGTGGCAGGGCCTTCGCTGTTCGCGACCGTCAGGTGCGGGGCGAGTCCCGCACCGAATATCCCCCGATAAGGCACCGCCTCCGGCCATCGCCGAGTGAGGTCCTTGGTCAGCGCGGTCACGGGGTCGTGCGGCCACGGGTCGAGACAGAGCACGCCGGGATAGCGGCGGAAGGCGTCGAAGGTGAGCGTGAAAGCGTCGTGCCCGGCGAAGAGGCCGGTCAATTCGCGATCGGTGGCGGCGTCGATGCGACTCTCGTGGACGAATGGGTACAGCACGGTCACATGGGCCGGAAACCCGGCCCGGACCAGCGGATCGGCCTCGGGGACCTTGATGGTGAACGCGGTATCGCCCGGAATGTCCGGCCAACCTGAGGCGGTGCCTTCCCCCGCGCTTTCGCCTGCGTCCGTACTCCCGCCCTGGCCCGTACTCCCGCCCTGGCTCGCACTGCCGTTCCCGCCCGCGTGCTCGCCCGCGCTCGCACCTCCGGCGGCATCTTCGTCTGCGTACATCCATGCCATGATCGCATCGGCAGATCGAGGTACGGACACTCCTCCCCGCCGTCGCGAAGCAACATCATGGTCGATGGCTTCTCGACCACCGGCCCGGCCCCCGGCCCACCAGCAGATCGGCATCAACCGCCAAGCCGTCAACCCGCGCATTGCTCACGACCGCCAGTTCATAGTCGTGGCCGCGGCGGCGGCCGGGCTGCCACTGCCCGCCGGCGAGCGGCACGGTCGCGACGTTCGGCACCGGCCCCGTCCGCCAGTCCAGGCGCCCCGCGACGGTCTCCAGGCAGGCGCGGCCGACCGCTTCGGCGACCGCAGCCGGGTCGTCGGGGTCGTCGGCGGTGCGCAGGGCGTACGCGGCGACTTCGTACAAGGCGTAGGCCAGCCCCAGAGGCTGGAGCCACTGCCTGCCGGTGCTCTGCTCGTACGCATCGGCGAGCTCGGCCGCGGTCATGCCGTCCAGGGAGGAGCGGTGGGGGTGGGCCGGAGTCCAGTAGACCAGCGTCGCCACGTGCGCCTGCGCGGGCTGTCGGCCGCCGGCGGTGACGGAGGGAGGGTAGGCGAGCCAGCGTGAGCAGGTGATGAGCCGGGGCGCGACGCCGTGCTCGTCGGCAGTGGCACGGAAAAGGGCCAGGTCACGGCCGGTGGCCGCGCTCGTGACGATGTCGGCACCGGCCTCGGCGAACGCCGTGACATGGCCGGTCAGGTCGGTCGCGGGCTCGGTGTACGGGAGCGGGTCCACCAGGTGGTGGCCGCGAGCCCGGGCGACGGGCGCGAAGCCCCGCCGTACATCGCGTGACCAGGACCCTTGCGGTCCGTCGTTCCACAGGCAGCCCACCGTGCGCCCCCGGCCGCCGGCCAGTTCCCAGAGGTCCGCGAACGTTTCGGCGATGGTGTCGAGTCCCCAGCAGAAGTGATACGTGAAGCGGAAGGGCGCGGCGTCGTCAGCGCCGCGCCCGTAGTAGTAGACCTGCCAGGGGAAGGTGCTCGATACGCACGGCACGCCCGCCTCCTCGCAGGCGTCGGCGACAGCCGGCAACACCTGCGTTCCGGCCAGCGTCACCACGATGTGCGCACCCTCGTCCGCGACCAGCTCACGTACGGCCTGCCGAGCACCCTCAGCCGTGGACCGGCTGTCACGGCTCACCAGGCGCACTTGGTAGGCGCGTCCTCCGTTCACGATGCGGGTGAGCCTCGGTCGAAGAAAGGACACCACAAATGCCAGCGGATCTCCCAGCCCCGCCAGCCGCCCGGTGCGCGCAGCCACCGCGCCCACCACCAGCACGGGTTCCACCACCCGATCAGGTACTCGCATCTGCCCCTCCGGACGCCATTCACATGCCGTTCCGGAACAACTGGCCGATGGGCACGATCGGCACGTGCGCTCACTCTTTCGGCGGGAGGCGGGGCAGAGGGGGAGGCAGGAGAAGCGGGAGAAGAAGGGAAGGAGCCGGGCCGAGAACCGGCCGGCGTGCCGTCGCCGACGGGCGAAGTGATACCTGAGGAACGCGAGACGCGAGAACGCGAGACCGAAGACGCCTCTGCGCAACTCCGCGGGCGCAATCCTCCGCTCAGGCAGGTTCGAAGAGCAGAGGCTTGCTCAGCGTGGAGCGCACCGGAGAGCACTCGATGCGTTCCACGACCGCGGGCCGGTGGACCTCCATCGCCGGGTCCAGACTGAGCTCATACCGGAACCGCGTGGTCGAAGCCTCGCGCTCCAGGTGCACTCGTACGCTGACCTGGGCGTCGGTGACGCCGAGATCAGCCAGTGCCATCCGTGCCGAGATGGTCATGCACGTGGCCAGCGACGCTTCCAGCAGTTCGTGCGGCCGCATCCCCGCCGAACCGCCGACACCGCCCTTGATCGTGTCGGCGCGCCCCTCGTTGCCGCCCGCCTGGAACCTGACCTGCCAGGGCGTCGGAAGCGCCACAGCCTCGACCATCTTCTTCGCCTCTCCGCCGGAAACCAACGCACCGGAAGCGTAGCGAGCAGCTCACATCATGAGAAATATGATCCAGATAGTGGAAGGGCATCCCCTACGGACAGCGGCCGCGTCGTCACTACGGCCTTGGCGAGAACCCGTTGAGAAGTGTCACTTCAGCCACTGGGAGACGCCGTCGGCAGGCGGTTACGTTCGGCGCGTACCCGGCACAGACCGGACTTCTCTCATGGGAAGGACCCTTCCATGCATGCTCAGTTCGTCTTGTTCGACGGCTTCGATCCGCTCGATGTCATCGCCCCGTACGAGGTGTTGAGCGCCGGCGGCGCCGCCTCCTCGGGCGCGGTGAGCGTGGAGCTGGTCTCCGCCGAGGGGCCGCGTGAGGTGGTCAGCGGCATCGCCGGGCTGGCGCTCCGCGCCACGGCCGCCCTCGACCCCGGGCGCCCCGGCCTGGTCGTGATCCCCGGCGCGGCGGGCCGTATGGGAGATCCCGATGAGGTCGGCGAAGTTCCCGAACAGGAGGCGGGGGCCGGGCAGGGGCAGCAGGAGGACACCATCCCCGTACTGCTGGGCCGCACTCTGACCACCGAGCTGCCCGCACTGCTGCGGACCGCGATGGCGAATCCCGACGTGACGGTCGGCACCGTCTGCGGGGGCTCACTCGTCCTGGCCATGGCCGGTCTGCTTAGACGTTGTTTCAGTTGGTGAGCTTGCGATAGCTGATGAGTGCTGCGGCGATGCCGACGAAGGCGAGGAAGTGCTCGGCCTTGCGCTCGTAACGGCGGTGCAGGCGGCGGCAGCCGGCCAGCCAGGACACGGTTCTCTCAACCACCCAACGGTGACGGCCCAGCCGCTGTGAAGACTCGGCACCCTTACGGGCGATGCGGTGACGGATGCCCCGCTCACGAAGCCATCTTCGCAGGTGAGGGTAGTCGTAGCCCTTGTCGGCGTGCAGCTTGGCCGGCCGTCGGCGGCGAGGCCCGCGGCGGGAACGGATGGGCGGAATGCCACGCACCAGCGGCTGCAGGCCCAGGCTGTCGTGCGTGTTGGCGGCGGAGATGCCCAGCGACAGCGGCAGCCCGTTGCGGTCGGTGATCAGGTGGATTTTCGATCCGCTCTTGCCGCGGTCGGTCGGATTCGGTCCGGTCAACGGCCCCCTTTTGCCGCCCTGAGGCTGACGGAGTCGATCGCACACCGCGACCAGTCCAGCTCACCGCGGGCGCCCAGCTCGTCGAGGAGCACCCGGTGGAGCCTGGCCCAGACACGGCCCCGGCTCCAGTGGGCGAAGCGCCGGTAGACGGTCGGCCAGGCCGGACCGAAGACCGGCGGCAGCTGCCGCCAGGTGCAGCCCGAGGTCGCCACGAAGATGACCGCGGCCAGCACCTCACGGTCCCCGGACCGCCGCCGGCCACCGCCCTGCGGACGCCTGACCTCCGTGGGCGGCACCACCCGCCGGAACAACTCCCACAACTCATCGGGAACCAGCCGTTCCACCAAGCCCACCATGAACCGCTCAACGACTCGCCAGCACCAAAGGAAACGCTGTCTTAAGGGACGCTACGCCACCACCCACCACTTGGGCATGAACATGCTCGATGCCGCCGGCGTCCACGCGGTGAGTGCCCGTGTCGTCGACGACGGCGACCTCGTCACCGGCGCGGGCGTCACCTCCGGACTCGACCTGGGCCTGTACCTGCTGGAGCGGGAGGTGGGGCCCCGTATAGCCCACGCCGTCGAGGAGCTCTTCGCCCATGAGCGCCGAGGCACCGTCTGGCGGAACAAGGGCCCGGAACCCGCTCGCTTCTGACCTGAGCCCCCTTTCCTTCTTCCTCTCTCCCTCCCACTCCCTCTGCGCCGCCTTCCCGCACCACCTCACACCGTGACGTGTTCTGTCGCCCTCGCTTCCAACGGGCAGGGAGAACGACTACCAGGACATGTCCCAACAGCGAGACCGGCTCCGGACATCGGCAAGGAACTCCGCCCGAACCGCTTAGAGTTGAGCGGTGACCTTTCCGCAGAAGGACCCGTCAGCACTGCTCAGCCAAGACGACCGCGAGGCGGCGCTACAGCGTCTTCAAGAGGCGTACGCCGAGGAGCGCATCTCGCATGAGGAGATGGAGCAGCGTCTCGACCAAGTGCTCACCGCCAAGACCCATGGCGAGGTCGCGTCGGCTCTGGCCGCGCTGCCGGAGGAGAATTCGGCCCCCACGGCAACCATCGCCGCGGCCGGCGGACGGATCCAACGACGCGGTGCATGGCGGGTTCCCCGGAGTCTCAAGGTCGGCTCCGCGTACGGAAGGGTGCATCTGGACCTGTCCAGGGCGATCATCGAGCATCCGGCCGTCGACATCGAGCTGCAACTCGGCACCGGGGGAGCCAAGATCACGGTGCCCCGGGACGCGACCGTGGACATCGAGGATCTGAACACCGGGTGGAAGGATCTGCGGTACAAGGCTCCGCGGAGTCCCCACCCCGGCGGGCCGAAGATCCGGATCTTCGGGACGATGGGGTTCGGGCGGTTGAAGATCCGTCACGCGCGGCGTTGAGGGTTCATGCGGGACCACGGGGAGTCGGACAAGTCCCGTTCAGGGAAGCGGCCTTCAGGTGCGGTGGGGCAAGAGCCTCGTGGTCGTCACGCAGGTCGCGTGCACGATGACTCCTTGTGACATCCGTGCTGCGGGCCGGGCGCGACGGTGCGGGGGCTGGGCACCGCCGCGCCCGGCGGTTCAGCCGCCGTGGCCGACGAGCTGGCCCGCGAGCTTGCTCAGGCGCCGGACGGTACGGTCCTCGGTGGCGGCGGGGGCGGGGTCGACGCGCCGGTCGCGGTCGTAGTACGCGCCGTTGACGATTTCGACCGCCGGGTCGCAGAGCCGTACGACGTGGGCGGCGCCGTCGGCCGCCGGGGAGCCGTCGAGGGCGTAGAGGGGCAGCAGACCGGTGGCGCAGACACCGGGGTGGACGGAGACCGCGGTCACCCGGGGATCGGCGGCGAAGACGGTCAGGGCGAGCTGCGACTGGGCGTAGGCGGCGAGCCGGGAGTAGCGGCGGGCCCGGTGGGGGTCGCTCCACTGGATCGAGGCGGTGCGGTGCAGCGACGACGACACGTTGACGACCCGCCCGCCGGGGTCGGTGGTGAGCGCGGGCTCCAGGAGGCAGGTCAGCAGGTAGTGGGCGAGGAAGTTGACCTGGAAGGTGATCTCGTTGCCGTCGCCGGTGAGGGTGTGCCGTTCGGGGGCGGCGGTGGCGGCGTTGTTGACCAGGACGTCCAGGCGCGGGTGCTCGGCCACGACCCGCCGCGCCAGGTCCTCGACCTCTTCCAGGCGCGCGAAGTCCGCGCCAAACAGGCGCAGCTGGTCCACGTCGACGCCGTCGGTGGCGGCCAGCCTGTCGGCGGCGGCCTGTGCGTCGTCGAGGGTGCGGCCGTGGAGGAGGACGGTGGCGCCGCGTTCGGCGAGCTGCCGGGCGGTCTCGAAGCCGATGCCGGAGGTGGCGCCGGTCACCAGGACGGTACGGGAGGAAAGGTCGAAGACGGACATGGTCCCTTCCGGTCGGGAAATGCGTGGGTACGCCGAGCCGGCCCCAAGGGGCGCGGTGGCGTGCGGGCGGACGGAAAAGGGGCACCGGGTCAGGCCACGGTGCCCCGTAGGAATGCGGGAAAAGGATCAGCGGAAGGCGGATCTCTCCGGGCAGCGCGGGGCACGACGCGGACCCGCCTGATGAGGCGGACGGTCGAGCAGAAGCCAGGCGCTGTTCACGTTCCCCATCGAAGGCCGTGCCGCCCCGGGCCACAAGGTTTTCCCGACCCCTTTGACACACCTCTGATGAGTTTCCGATCCCGACCGGAGGCGAGCGCCCAACCTCGGCCGGGGAAACAGGACCAGCTGGCCCAGCAACCGACCGGCGACACCCACGAGTCGAGCACCCACGGCGCCTGTCTCCGCCATGCCTGTCTCCGTCATGTCTGTCTCCGTCATGTCTGTCTCCGTCATGTCTGTCTCCGTCATGCCTGCCTCGGTCATGTCTGCCTCGGTCATGCCTGCCTCCGTCATGCCTGCCGCGCCAGGCGCCGCAGGAAGACCGTGCGCCGGCACAGGATGGTCACAAGGCCTGCCGGCGGCCCTGCCACCGCGGTGGCGAAGCACATGCCGAGCAGCGGCCCGCCGTCGTGACCGACGCCCGCGACGATCAGACATACGGAGAGGAAGCCGAGGCCGAATCCGTACATGCCCGGCCCGTGCACGGCCGGCTGCCACAGCGCATACGGTCCCACCGCGCGCAACGGACGGGTGTCCGCGCCGGGCAGCAGCTCGGCCGGCTCGCCCTGAGGAAGGCCGGCATCGCTTCCCGGAGGCGTCAGCCCGCAGACGTACCGGTCGTCGTCGAGGACGAGCAGGGCCGCGACGCACCGGTTCGGCGGTTCCTCCGCAGTCGGTGCCCAGTAGAGCCACCCGGCCCGGTATTCGAGGGCGTCCGCGAGGGCTTGTGGGTCCAGGCACCGGTCGATGAACAGGTCACGGCTGCCTTCCGACGAGGAGAGACGCAGGGCCGGGGTCAGCCGGGGCTTGGCCTCGGAGCGCTCCTTCTGCCCGCCGCGGGAGGCCTTTGGGGAAGTGGGCGATGCGGCACATGGCCCGGCAGTCCCGCCCGCGATACGCACCCGTAGTCTGCGCGCCGGGCTGTCGCCGAACGCGGACTCGGGGGTCAGGGGCTCACCCCACTCCTTGGCGCCGGACCTGACGAGCAGGAGGAACAAGATGAGAGGGATGGCGCTGAAGGCAGCCAGAAGAGCCATCTCACCCGGCGAGGCGGGGCCCCCTAAAAGGGAGTCGAGATGGCGACGGGGAGTCAGGATGATTCCCAGGGATGGGGCATCCGGAGCGTATAGACCACTCAACCGGGTCCCGGTTGACCAGTTGCCGGACGATGACTGGGCTTCACCTGTCAAGCGCAGAGTTCTGCCATGCCCACCGGGGCCGGGCGCCTCGACGGTTACCGCGTAGGTGTACGTCGTGCCGGACTTCGACTGATTCCGGTACTTGTGATGAATTTTTGTGATCGTAACCGGCGTGTATCGGTAATCGTGCTCGGTGATGGCGGTCAATTGCGGGGTGTTCTCTCCTGCCGAAATGCCGAGCAGGAAAAAAGGGCCGAACAAGCCCCAGGCCGCGAAGAAGACGCACACGCTGCGCAGCGGCGGCCACCACCGGCGTCCCATCTTCAGCCCGAACGCCGGCGGTGCGACTCCTCCCAGCCGGGAACGCCACCGTCCGGTCGCCCGCAGCCACCACGCCAGGAACGCCACCGCCGAGCACGCCAGGCAGGCCAGCAGGTCCCAGCGCGGATACGGTGCGATCTTCCGTACCAGCAGACAGATCAGGAACGCCGCGGCACCGGCCCAGGCCAGCGCCGCCGCCACAGCGGTTCCGACATCTCGCTCCCTCACCCGAAAACGTCCTTCACCGACCCCTTTTTCGGCCCTTGTGATGTACCGCCGGCTTCGCTTCGCTCCTCGCTGGGCCTTTCGGGCCAGAGTGCGTCGTGCAAGGGCTTGGCGACGGCTCCGGCGCCGCCGTAGACGATGCCTTGGGCTGGACCTTCGACCGCGAAGTGCGGGCCTTCTCGCCCAGGTGGCAGCTGCGTGTTCGCGCCGTGCACGGCAGCGCCTCCCGCGGCGCCGCCGACCCCGTTGACCCCCGCGTTCCAGAGCATGTCGCGCCCACTGACGTCGTTCGACGGATCGTTGTCGAGGTTCTTCACCCCGTCGACGGTGAGCCCGCCGGTCATGCTGCCTGCTGCGCCACCCGCCGCATCCCCGAGCAGCCCAGCGTGCCGGCCGAACCCTCGGGCAAGGGGATTCGAAAGGTCCCCGGCAGCCTTTCCCAGAGCTTTGCCGCCGGCCGTGGTGAGCATCCCCGGACCCGTTCCGGCCACGGCGGACAGCCCGCCCTGCCAGACCGCGTCGCCCAGATCGGTCTTCTGCCCGGTGAGGGCATTGGTGATGACGGTGCCGCCGGTGTTGCTGGTCCAGTTGACCAGCACGTTTTTCAGGAAACGGTGTTCTTTCGCCAGCCGGGAGATGGTTGTGAACGCCTGGCCGACCTTCCGCAAGACGGTGCCGAGTGTCCTGGCGAGCCGGGCAGCGCGGGCGGCGAGCTGGGCTGCCCGGGCAGCCCCCGCGGCCGCCGAGAAACCCATGGTCAGGAACGACATGCCGACCGAGATGCCGACGGAGATGCCGATCTCCAGGTAGATCTCGTGAATCTCGCGGTTGACGTCCTCGACCGCGTCCGCGGCCTCGTCGAGGCTTTCCGCCGCCTCCGACAACTGCGGCAGACTCTTCTTCATCGCCGCATCGAGGCTCTCCCAGTGTTCCGTGAAGGCATCGGCCGCCGGGCCACACCAGCCGGAATCGCGGGCCCGCCGCACCTCGCGGTCCAAGTCCTGGAACATCGTCCGGAGGTTCTCCTGCAGATTCCGCCAGCCCTGGGCAGCGGAACGCAGGACGTCCGGATCACCCCCGGGATTGATGATCTCCAGGCCGGCCTCGTAGACCTGCTCCGCCACGGACTCCTCACCGCTCATGCGTGACGTCCCTGACCGAAGCCGTGCGACAGGGACTCGTCCGTCGCCGTGGTGTTCTGCTGGACCAGGTGCACCCCCTGGCTGACCTGGTCGAGATGGCGCCGCAGCTCGTGCAGCGTCTCCGTCAGGTCCGTGGACAGCTCGATGTAGGCCGAGGTGACCTCCTCGGATTCGGTGAGGACGCCGAAACCGTCATGAATGGCCTCGGAGCCGGTCTTCGTCTGGAATTCCTTGAGGTAACTCTCCAGATCCGACCCATAGCTCTCGAAGCTCTTCGCGAGCTTCCCAAGAGCCGCCGCATCCACCAACGACTCGTCCTTGGACATGACCCCCCTTGCTGTTCCTTGCCGTTTCCCGTCCCCAAGCAGCCGACGCCGCAGTGAGGAACGGTGCGATCGCGTCGATCGGACTCCGAGCTTATGAAGGGGCGATCGAGGGAAAAGCGGCCGCGAGGTTTCTTGTCGCGTCCTTGCCGGATTCCTTATGCCGAAAATTCGCATCCCAAGACGAATACCCCGGTACTGGCACAACGCCCCCGACCACCAAGGGCGAAGACACCGTACTCGCCCTGAACCGCACCCCGATCCGCTTCCCCGGCTCCCTCGCGTGAGCCGCTCACGCCCTAATCCCTGACAGCTGGGAGCGCCTGCCGGCTGCTGGGGAAGCTACCGTTCGCTTCTCTAATGGGAAGGTGGGTGTGGTGACGCCCATGTCTGAGGGAGCGGGAATGCAGATCGGGGAATTGGCGCAGCTCACCGGAGCGAGTCGGCGGTCGATTCGCTACTTCGAGCAGCAGGGGTTGCTCGAAGCGCGGCGGACGGGCAGAGGATGGCGGGTGTACGACGAAGGAGACGTGCGCCGGGTGCTGAACGTGCGGGAGTCGCTCAGGGCTGGGTTGACGGTGGAGGACATCCGTCAGGTTCTTCCGTGCCTGGAGATGAAGACCGAAGACTTCCTGGCCTGCCAGGACAGCCCGGACGAGGTGCTCGCGATGTATGAGGACCGGCTTGCGGCGGTGGAGGCGAAGGCTGCGGAGCTGGCCCGGTACCGGGCGGAACTGGTGGAGCGCATCGCGGTGCTGCGGGCCGGGCACCCCGGGGAGGAGCTGGCGGAGGTGCTCCGCCGGGCCGAGGCGGACGCGGCGGCTTCAAGGTGACACTGGTGTCAGTACTTAGCGTGCGGACGCATGAGTGCTGTTGCCGAGAAGAAGGCCGCGCTGCCGCGCTGGCTGTTTGTTGTGTTCCTCGCTCTGCTGGCCACGGCGACGGATGAGTTCATCATCGCGGGGGTGTTGCCGGCTGTTGCCGGGGACCTTCAGGTGAGCGTCGCGGCGGCCGGGCAGTTGGTGACCGTGTTCGCGGTGGTGTACGCGGTCGGGGCGCCGACCCTGGCGGTGCTGTGTGAGCGGTTTCCGCGCCGTACGGTCCTGGTGTCCGCGCTCGCGGTCTTCATGCTGGCGAACGTGGCCGCCGCCGTCGCGCCCGGCTACTGGTGGCTGATGGCCGCCAGGGTCGTGGCCGCGCTGGGTGCGGCGGTGGTGTCGTCCGCCTCCTTCGCCACGGCCGCCGCCGGGGCACCACAGGGCGAGCAGGGGCGGTATCTGGGCGTCGTGACGGCGGGCATGACGGCCGCGCTGTTCACCGGCGTTCCGGTGGGCTCCTGGCTGGGCGAAGCCGTGGGCTGGCGAGCCACGTTCTGGCTGATCGCCGCTGTGGGCGCACTCGCCGCAGTCAGTCTCCTCGTGACCGCGCCGACCACACCGGGCGGTGAGCCGGCCCCCCTCCGCGAGCGTCTGGCACCCTTGCGCAACGCTGGTGTGCTGCGCGTCGTCGGCGTCACCTTCCTGGCCGCCGGCGGCGGGCTGATGTTCTACACCTACCTCAGCTCCTACGCCGCGCAGGTCGCCCCCGACTCCTCCGGACTGCTGGCGTTCCTGCTCTTCGTGGTCGGCCTCGCGGGTCTGGCCGGAGCACTGCTGGCAGGACGGGTAGCCGATGCGTGGGGCCCACACCGGAGTCTGCGACTGGTGGTCGGAGGCCATGCCCTCGCCCTGCTCCTCGCCGCGCTGCTGCTTCTCAGCGGCCTCGACAGCCCTCTGGCACTCACCGCCGTCATCGCCTTCTGGTCCCTGTTCGCCTGGGGACTGACCCCACCTGTTCAAGGCAGCGTCCTGGCGGCGGCCGGTCCGGCCTCCGGCATGACCGCCATGGCGCTGAACATCTCCGGTCTCTACTTGGGCACCGGCCTGGCCGGCGCCGTCGGCGGCGCGGTGATCAGCACAGGCGGTATCCAGTACGTGCCCGTGGCAGCAATGGTGCTCATGGGCCTGTCCTTCGCACTGACACTCACCCCCGTCAGAGCACTCCAGCAAGTCGGCTCACGCCGTCGCACCGACGGCCACTGACCCTGGGTGACAGGACGTACCGGGATGTGCCGCAGCTCGGGCAGCCGTCGCCCGGCCTTGACGATGAACTCATTGCAGGCGGCGACCAGGCCGACGAAGCTCATGGACTGCTCGAAGTGCCGCGCCGCCGGACCCGGCGGCGCGTGCTGCGCTGTGCAAGCTCGTCGCCGACCGCTCGGTGACGAAGGCGGCCTTCGCTCCTGCTCCATAGCCGATATGCCGCCCGTCGGCTGCTTTCCCAGCCGGGAGTACAGTACGCCCGAAGAACGATGCCGGGCACACCTTGACGGTATGCCCGGCACCGGTGGCGCGGTGGTCAGATGAAGGCGACCGCGGCGGCGCCGCCGAGGGCGGCCAGGATGTACGCCAGCATCTCCTGCCAGCCCTTGAGCGGTTTCCTGTGGCCCCGGGTGCTGAGCAGCATGACCGAGTTGGCGGCGTAGCCCGGAACCAGGATGCCGAGAACGCCCAGCATGCTCAGCGTGCCGATGCTCCACTCGAAATCGATGCCACTGAACACGGCGATGGCGACCAGGGCCAGTGCGGCGACGGAATACACCAGGCCGGGACCGAGCCTGACGTTGTCACGCCGGTGTGGCGCCGCCTCGTCCCTCTTGTAGTGGCGCCAGTGCCGCCGTTCGGTGCCGAAGCGGGCGAGCAGCATGATGACGAGTTCCGCCACCACAACGGCGACGGAGACGTGTTCCAGGGTCACGAGTCCACCTCCGGCGAGGTCAGGTGCAGGCCTTCTGGATGGCGCTGATGCCGATGAACGCCTTCACGGCCTCCCGCTCCTTCGAACCTACGTGCTTGCCCTTCATGAAGCGCCAGAGGATCTCGGCTGTCTTCTTGGCGCCGTAGCTCTTGAACAGCTTGACCGCACGGGCCACCCGGACGCCCGAGCCGGCGGGGACGAAGGAGATCAGCACGCCCGCGACCGCCGCGGCGCAGCCGACGATGAACTTGGTCTTGTCCCACCAGCCGAAGGCGACCGCGGGGGCCTTCTCGCCGCTCTGGGCGCCCAGGTTCTGCAGGGTGGTGTAGCGGACCTTCTCGTTGGCCAGGACGGGCAGCATGGCGGCCTGGGCCTCGGCGTCGCCGGGGTAGGCGGCCTCGGCGGTCTGCCGGGCGGTGGGGGAGGCAGGCAGCGCCGCGAGCCGCTCGCGCAGGCCGTGGGTGTCGATGGTGCGGGTGAGCGCGATGTCCAGTGCCTTGGCGAACTGGCTCTCGCTGATGCCCAGTTCGGCTATGCCGTCGGCCAGGGTCTTGCCCTGCTCCAGCTCGCCGGCGGTGAAGCCGTCCTGGTCGGCGAGCTGCACGGCCGCGATGCGGTCGGTGGGCTGGTGCGGAGTGGTCTGAGCGGCCTGGGCGCCGGTGGCGGTGGCCAGGACGGCGCCGGCGGTGACGGAGGCGACGAGCATGGCGCCGCGGGTGAACAGCCCGCCTCTGGTGGCAGAGAACTTCATGTGCGGAAACCCCGTATCTGGACGTGATGGCGAGCGCATCTCCCGTTTTGGGGAGTGCGCCCGTTTGGTCCCGCAGATGACACCACATCAAGATCATTTCGCTCCATGGCGCAGGCCGCAATCCCGGCCGTATGGGCTTTTTTCGCGGCAACTTTAGAAGGTCTAGGCCAATGATCGAGGGCTTGACCTGATGAGGGAGCCGCAGCGCGCTCGCGGGCCTCGGCTGCTGCTGGTGAGGCCCGCGTTGCTCCACGCCGGCGCGCTCAGGGGCCACCCGTACCGCTGACCGGCTCGCACTGGCCACGACCGACCCTGCGCTGTGCACCCCGGCCAGCGCAGCGGTCTGGTCCGCGATCGAGCTGGCCGGCATCCCCCTCGGCCCGGCCACCGACGGCCGTTTTCGCCGACCAGTTCGAGGCAAGCGCTCGCCCCCCGTGCCCTGAGTCGGCGCCCCGGCCTACGAAAACTCGGCGGCTCCAGTCATCTGCAACCGCCCGATCGGCGACTCGCCCATTCAGCGACTCGCCCATTCAGTGGCCCGCCCGCTCAGCGACCCTGCCTCGTGCGTCCGCCAGGCCCTGGACGCGGCCCGTGATGCGTCGCACAAGAACGGCCGCGACCCGGCCACACCCCAGCCACCACCCAGCCCACCGATGTTCACGCTCGACGGCACAACGCCCCTCTCGGCCCCCTCGTCCAACCAAGTGACCGCGAGCACTACGGCACACGACGTCCCGAAGGGCCACTTCCGTATGCGCACTTACAGCACCGTCGCTGCTACCGCCCCCCTCGCCCTCGCTCTCACCCTCGTACTCGGCTCAAGCGTCCTTACGGCGCCGACCGCCCATGCAGCCGAACGGGCCACTACGGCCACCGTCATCCACGAGAACGGCAGCGAGCTCTCGTACAAGGCCGCCCCCGGCCAGCAGAACAACCTGATGGTCGACGAAGAGATCGAGCACCGCGGCGAGTTCGAGTCGTACTACGTTTTGACCTTCCACGACCGGTACGACATCGCCATCGACGTGAGCGCGGCCACCGCGGACGAGTGCACGTACCCCACGCAGGGGGACCGCACCGCCGTACGCTGCGCGGTCAAGATCCCGGAGAACTCCGACGACTCCGACACCTACGCCATCGACCTCGGTGACCAGGACGACACCGTGACGCTCGAACCGGACAGCGGCGCATGGGCCCGGGTGCACGGTGGCAAGGGCAACGACGTGCTCAAGGGTTCCCCGGGGGCCATGCTGCACGGCGACGACGGTGACGACCGCATCGACGGCGGCGGCGGGCCGTTCGGCTTCGGCTCGTACGGGGGGCCGGGGAACGACACCCTCACCCACTGCGGGCAGGACTGCTACGGCGGTGCCGGGAACGACTCCCTGACCGGTACGGACGAGGAGAACAACCTGCACGGCGACGACGGCAACGACGTCCTGCACGGCAAGGGCGGCGCCGACGTCCTCTACGGCGGCAGGGGCGACGACCGCCTGTACGGCGAGGCAGGCAACGACACGCTCTGGGGCAACAGCGGTGACGACGTCCTGTGGGGCGGCCCGGGCACCGACAAGCTGTCCGGGGGCCCCGGACGCAATGAGGTGCATCAGGACTGAGCGCCTGTCCCTGCCGGCCTATCCGCCGTTCCCGGCAGGCCGCGATGCCACCGGCTCATCCGCTCCCACCCGCCCATCCACTGCCCTCGCTCATCCGGTCGGTCGGCTATGGGGCCGCCGTGCCGGATCGGGCGCTCGGTCTGACCGGGACCCGGGACCGCCCTCGCCCCTCGTTGCATGAGCATGCGTAATGACGCATACTCTTCCTATGTCCAAGGTCCTCACCTCCCTCCCCGCCGGCGAGCGCGTCGGCATCGCCTTCTCCGGTGGTCTCGACACCTCCGTCGCGGTCGCGTGGATGCGCGCCAAGGGCGCCGTGCCGTGCACCTACACCGCCGACATCGGCCAGTACGACGAGCCCGACATCGCCTCCGTGCCCGGCCGTGCGAAAACCTACGGTGCCGAGGTCGCGCGCCTGGTCGACTGCCGTGCCGCGCTGGTCGAGGAGGGCCTGGCCGCGCTCGCCTGCGGCGCGTTCCACATCCGCTCGGGCGGACGCGCGTATTTCAACACCACGCCGCTCGGCCGTGCCGTCACCGGCACGCTCCTCGTCCGGGCGATGCTGGAGGACGACGTACAGATCTGGGGCGACGGCTCGACCTTCAAGGGCAACGACATCGAGCGGTTCTACCGGTACGGGCTGCTCGCCAACCCGAACCTGCGGATCTACAAGCCCTGGCTGGACGCGGACTTCGTGACCGAGCTGGGCGGCCGCAAGGAGATGTCGGAGTGGCTGCTCGCCCACGACCTGCCGTACCGCGACAGTGCGGAGAAGGCGTACTCCACCGACGCCAACATCTGGGGCGCCACCCACGAGGCCAAGACGCTGGAGCACCTGGACACCGGCGTGGAGACCGTGGAGCCGATCATGGGCGTACGGTTCTGGGACCCCTCGGTCGAGATCCCGGCCGAGGACGTGACGATCGGCTTCGAACAGGGCCGCCCGGTGACGATCAACGGCAAGGAGTTCGCCACCGCCGTCGACCTGGTCATGGAGGCGAACGCCGTCGGCGGCCGGCACGGCATGGGCATGTCGGATCAGATCGAGAACCGGATCATCGAGGCCAAGAGCCGGGGCATCTACGAGGCGCCCGGCATGGCCCTGCTCCACGCGGCGTACGAGCGCCTGGTCAACGCGATCCACAACGAGGACACCCTCGCCCAGTACCACAACGAGGGACGGCGCCTCGGACGGCTGATGTACGAGGGCCGCTGGCTCGACCCGCAGGCGCTGATGGTGCGCGAGTCGCTGCAGCGCTGGGTGGGCGCGGCCGTGACCGGCGAGGTGACGCTGCGCCTGCGGCGCGGCGAGGACTACTCGATCCTCGACACCACCGGCCCGGCCTTCAGCTACCACCCCGACAAGCTGTCCATGGAGCGCACCGAGGACTCGGCGTTCGGCCCGGTGGACCGGATCGGCCAGCTCACCATGCGCAACCTCGACATCGCCGACTCGCGCGCCAAGCTGGAGCAGTATGCCGGCCTCGGCCTGATCGGCGCCACGAGCCCCGCCATCGGCGCCGCCCAGGCCGCGGCGACCGGCCTGATCGGCAGCATGCCGGAGGGCGGCGCCGAGGCCATCGCCTCCCGGGGGCAGGTCTCGGGCGACGATGAGCTGCTGGACCGGGCCGCGATGGAGTCGGGGACGGACTGACCGGGCTTCGCCCGTCGACCGTGGGTTGACGATCGGTGCTTGACGGCCGACGGTTGACGACCCGCGGTCGACCACCGGTGGTCGACGAGTGCCGGTGGACGACGGCTGCCGGTGGACGACGACTGCCGGGTCGACCGCCGGTCGACGATTGATGGCCGATGGCCGATGGCCAGCGACCGATGACCGGCGACCGATGACCGGCGACCGGCCATCGCTGATCGCTGATCGCTGACCGCCGCCGGCCTTCGAGCTGGAGCCGGTCGACGGGCGCTCGTGGCCCTGAAGGGGTCTCTTAGGAGACGATGCGGCCTCCACGGCGATCTGCTCTGCGACCTCGTGGGGCGCACCTGGCGGCGGCGCCTCAGTCCCGGCCGTAGGCCTGTTCCACCGCGGCGGTCACCTCCTCGGCGGGCGTGCGCACCGCGCACCGGCCGCCGAGTTCGACCAGACCGTCACCGGCGGGCGAGGTACGTATGACCGAGCCCCGGCCGTGCAGGACGCGCAGCGGGCGCCCGTGCTGGAGGGTGAGCAGCATCGACGCGCTGCCGCAGGCCTCGTCCTCGCCCTTGCCGATCCGCGGGGCCCACAGCCGTGCGCGGACCTCACCGGCGTCCTCGTCCGTCCAGGCCCAGACCTGAGTGAAATCCTCCCCGTCCGGCAGCTCGGTCAGCGCGTCGATCTCCGCGGCGGACGCCATCCGCAGATGGCGCCACGGCTTGGACCAGGCGGCGGGCGCGGTCAGCCAGCAGATTCCTTCCGCGTCGCGCCGGCAGGTCACCGGCCCGGCCTCCGGGACGATTTCCTCGACCGTGTGCCCCAGTTGGTGGAGGGCTTCGAGGGTGCCGAGTACGGGGTGGCCGCCGAACCGGATCGGCAACCCGTACGAGCCGTGGATGGCGATCGAAGTATGCCGTGCGGGCGGGGAGCGGACGAAGGCGACCGCGGGGATGCCGAGCCGGTCGGCCAGCTCCTGCCGCCGGTCCTGGGGGAGTCCGCCGCCGGTGGGTTCGATCACCACGAGCACGGGATTCCCGAACTCCCCGTCGTCGTCGACAAAAGCGTGTGCCAGCAAGCAATTCACCATGGCCGCCTCCTCGTGTGCGTGTCTCTTCCGCGATGGGTTGTGCGTCCGGGTGATCATGCCGCATCGCCGGTTCATCAACGTCGGGCGGCATAGGGACAGCGGCCTGGGGAGAGGCATTCCGTCGGAGGGATGTTCCGCTGGATGGATATTCCGCCGTGCGAAGGGGAGAGAAGCGGCAGCGCGGGCTTCAGGAAGGGGCCGGGACGGTGACGCTGGTGCTGTTGGCTGTGGCTGTGGCTGTGGCTGTGGCTGTGGCGGTGGCGGCGGTGGTTGTCGTGGGTCTGGTGCGTGCGGGGCGGCGTGAGGCACGTGCCGAGCGGGCGCGCCGAGAGGAGGAGGAACGCCGGCAGGCGCGCCGGTCGCTGGCGGCGGTGTGGAAGATGAACGGCCGGCAGTTCGAGGAGTGTGTGGCGGAGCTGTGCCGCAGGGACGGCTGTACGCAGGTGCGGCGGGTCGGCGGCGCCGGTGACCTGGGCGCGGATGTCCTCGGCCGCTTACCCGACGGCAGAAAGCTCGTCATCCAGTGCAAGCGTTACGCCAAGCACCGCTCGGTCGGCAGCCGCGACTTACAGACCTTCAACGGCACCGCCCGCGACGAACACGGTGCCGACATCCCCGTCTTCGTCGCCTCCTGCGTCTTCACCCGACAAGCACGCGCCTTCGCAGCCAAACACCGCCTGGTGCTCATCGACGTCAACCTGCTCGGCTTCTGGAACGGCGGTACGCCACTGACCGCCTTCTTGGACCTCGACATCGGCCGGTCAGGCAACCACCGCAAAATCGCCCCCGACGACTGAGCGCATCCGGCAAGGCGAACTGCTGCTCGACGGCCGTCGCGCCATCGTCGCTGTCACTGCCGTCCGGCGGTATTCCGACAGGAGTTCCAAGGGAACGGCGGACGGCTTTCCGGGTCGGCGATACTTCCCATCGCTTTGGTGAATCCGGTGGTCCGCTTCTCCGGAACTGCGGCATCGTCGTCTTCGGCGCCCCTGTTCACGGGCGCATTCGGGCGTGGTCGAAAGGGGTGGATGGATGCGAATGGGTGAGCGGGAGACGTGGACGACGGAAGAGTTCGGCACCTCGCACGAAGGTGCGGTCGGTGTGCTCCTGGCCGACGGGACTGTGCCGGGGCCGGTTTTCTTCGATTCCGGGTCCGGTGCCGGCGGGCCGAGCGTTTCGCAGTGGAGCGTCTATGACGGCTGCTTCGCGTACGTACCGCGGGCAGCTGCTCTCCGCGCGGTGTGTTCCTGCGGCTGGACGGGCGAAAAGCATGAGCTGGACTGGGGCGATATCGGCGAACAGAAGCTGGCCGAGGCGGGCGCGGGCGCGGCAAACACCTGCATGCAGGACTGGGATGAGCACACCGAGGAGGTGGAAAGGTCCGCCGTTCCGCTGCCGGAGCCGTTCACCGCTTTGCTGTCCCAACTGGGGGAGGAGGTCGAGAAGCTGGGAAAAACCTCGCCGCTGGCGGCTCTGCGGGCAGCCCGCCTGCTGGAGGTGACGGCGGTACAGGCCGGTTACTGGCCCGCCCACGACGCCAGGCGGGACACGAGCCCCGAGAAGGCCGCCGCTGCACTGGGGCTGAACGAGGACGCGGCGCGGAAGCTGATGGCCCGCTTCGGCCGCTGGAATCCGTACGGCTGAGGCCCTGGAATCCGTACCGCCGGTCCTGGAATCCGTACCGCCGGCTCTAGAACCCGTACGTCGGACCTGGAACCCGTACCGCTGAGACCGCGGCATTGCAGGCAGGGAACGGTGTTCAGTGGAGCGCCGACACCGATGACGGCTTTGAACGGCTGATCACGTTCGCCGACCGGGAGCTGCGTGCCATGTGAGCATGCCGTTGCCTACTCGGCTGCACCTGCCTACTCGGCTGCACCTGCCTGCTCGCCTGCATTTGCCCACTCAGCTGCCCCACCGCCTACTCGGCCTCGCCGTCGGCGCCGTATCCCCGGAGCAGGCCGCCGAGAATGTCGGTGAGCCGAGGGGCGACGTCGACGACGGCGTGGGCGAGGTCCGGGTCCGACTCGTAGAGGCGTCGGAGTTCGGTGCCCGGGGCGGCCATTTGCCACAGTGCTCCGGCCATCGACGTAGCCGTGGCGACGACATTGCCGGCCTGGGCCGGGCTCAGCTTCGCCACCCGGTGCAGCGCCTCGCCCACGGCCGCGACTTCGGCGATCGCGGTCAGCTTGAAGGACCGTACGCTCTCCAGCGAGACGTTGCGCTCCAGATTCATCGGCGTGTGGGCGAGCAGGTCGCAGAACAGGGGCCGCGCCACCAGTGACTCGGCCAGCAGGGCGGCGACCGCGTGCGGGCGCGGCTCGCGGCCCGCGCCGCTCGCGGGCTGTGTGGTGCTCGCGGGGCCCTCGCCGTCCATGCCGGACGCCGCGTCGGCGAGCCGCTCGCGTACCGCCTGCGACCACTCCACCCACCCAGCGGCGGCCAGACGCAGAAAGATCTCTTCCCGGGTCTCGAAGTAGCGCAGCATCGCGGATTTGTGCATGCCGACCTCGGCGGCGATGTCGGTCAAGGTCACCGACCGGATGCCGTTCGCCGTGGCCAGACGGGTCGCCGCGGCGAGGATCGAGGCCTCGCGGGCGCGCTTGGCCTCGGGGCTCCGGGCTCGCGTGGACTGACTGCGGCTGACCATACGGACACCTTAGCGCGACCGGGTTGCGCTATTAACGCAACGAGGTTGCGCTATTAAGGCAACCGTGTTTTGCTATCGGCATGACAACCCAGACGTGGTTCATCACCGGTTCGTCCCGCGGCTTCGGCCGCTCCCTCGCGGTCGCCGCCCTGGAGGCGGGCGACCAGGTCGTCGCCACCGCTCGCAGGCCGGAACAGCTCGCCGATCTGGTCGAGCGGTTCGGCGACACGGTCCTTCCGGTCGCCCTCGACGTGACCGACGCCGCGGCGGCCGCGGCCGCACTCGACGCCGCCCGCGACCGCTTCGGCCGCATCGATGTGATCGTCAACAACGCGGGCTACGCGAACGTCGCCCCGGTCGAGACGGCTCCGGAGGGCGACTTCCGCCGCCAGTTCGAAACGAACTTCTGGGGCGTATACAACGTCTCCAAGGCGGCGCTGCCCTTGTTGAAAGCGCAGGGCGGCGGCATCGTCGTCCAGTTCTCCTCCGTCGGCGGCCGGGTGGGCGGCAGCGCCGGCCTGGGCTCCTACCAGGCGGCGAAGTTCGCCATCGACGGCCTCACCCGCGTACTGGCCACCGAGACCGCGCCGTTCGGCATCCGTTACCTGGTCGTCGAGCCCAGTGGGTTCGCCACCGACTGGGCCGGCGCGTCCATGGAAATCCAGGACATCCCGCCGGAGTACGAGGCGACCGTCGGCGCCTTCAACGACCGGGTCCGCGTCAGCCGCACCGCCGGCGACCCGGACCGCGCCGCCGGAATCCTCGTACGCGTGGTCAAACGCGACCGCCTCCCCACCCACCTGCTCCTGGGTGAGACCGCGGCCCGTATGGCGCTCGACTACTCACGGCGGCAGATCGCCGAGGCGGAAGCGTGGCAGGCCGTTTCCGTCTCCGCCGACTTCGGTGCGGAGTACCCCGTCGAGCTTCCGGTGGATGGTGAGGTTCGGGAGGGCGTCGCGTAGGCCGGTGGATGGCGGGCTTCGGGCGCGCGTCACGTAGGCCGGTGGATGTCGGGCGTCGCGTAGGCCGCTGGGCGTCGCGTTGACCGGCAGGCGTCGCGTCGGTCGGCAGGTCACGTCCGGGAGCGGTCGGCCGAGCCGAAAGCGGCGAGGGTGGCCGTATCCCTCCCCCTGTCCGGGCGCACGCCGACCGCGCACGCCGACCCCGCACGGCATCCGCGACAATGGCGTGCCCAACGGATCACCGGAGCCGGGAGGAGCGGGTATGCGCGCAGCGGTGGAATGGGTGGACGCGCGCGAGAGGTTGCCGAGGGACGGGATGCCGGTGGCGGCGGCGATCACGGGGCGCTACCCGCCGGACAGCGACGCGGAATCCGGTTCGGCAGCGGCAGCGGGGGAGGAGTTCTGGCTGGTCATGCCCATGTACTTCACCACGCGCCACATCGGCGAGGATGGTGCGGAGCACCGTGACTGCTTCGTCGATTCCGACCGTGTCGTTCGCCTGCCCTACGGGCGTGGCCGTCCCTGCGCCGAGCCCGTCACCCACTGGGCGGAACTTCCCGCCCTCCCCGGCATGACCGTGCATCACGTGCTGGGGGACGGCGTGGAGGCTGCTCTTCAGGGCGCCTGGGCCCAGGAAGGAAGAACGGCGGAGGGGGCTTGAGGACAGACCAACCGCTTTCGGCGTATGGCGTGGGCTCTCGCCTCCGTGCGATGATTGAATGATCAATGATTGCGTCTCCGGTGAGACCGGCCGCCGACTCGGGGCCGCGCCTCGGAAGGACCTGACAGCCGCGCGTCGTAAGGACCTCACATGAGTGTTGCCCTCGTGCGGAACCCGGGTGACGGGCCGGATTTCCGCTACTACAAGAGCGTGATCGAGCAGGTCGTGACCAGCGCCGAGACGTATGGAGCGGTCACCGTCATGCGCCTCACCGTGGGGCGCGGGGACGCGCCGCCCCTGCACAGCCACAGCCGGGAGGACGAGAGCTGGGTGATCCTGTCCGGCCGCGTCCGCTTCTGGACCGGCTCGGCCTCGCTCGCCGAGTGCGATGTGCGTGACGCCGAGCCGGGCGCCTACGTCTACGGGCCCAGGCTGGTTCCCCACACGTTCCAGGCCATCACGCCGACCGCCGAGGTCCTCGTCATCAACAACCCCGGCGCCGTTGAGGGTTACTTCCACTCGATCGGCCCCGCCGACGCGCGCAGCGACGCGGAGCACGTCGACATTCTGGGGCAGTACGGAGTGGTGCTTCTCGACGCCGCGCCTCCCGCGTAGAGGCGGCGGGTGTACGGGCGCACGCCGCGGGCTGGACTTACGGACGTGGTCTGGACGTACGGATGTGGTCTGGATGTACGGACCTGGCCTGGATGTACGGCCGTGGTCCCGACGTACGGACGTGTTCCCGACGTACGGACGTGTTCCCGACGTACGGACGTGGTCTGGTCTTCGGCGGCCGCATCAGAATGCGCCTGCTCTTCCGGCGACGCCGGCCGGCCATATCCGATCAATGCGGCCGCGCCACGTCGAAGGCGGGCCGCCCGGTGTATTTCCGCGGGGAATGCGTACCGGGTTTCCTGCCGCAGAACTCCGCCTCCACGACGTCCTGGTAATTCTGCGCCGTCTGCTGAGTCAGCCAGTCGCCGTTGATGTTGAAGGAGAGGAGATGCCGGCCGCCCACGGTGCCGGAAACATGTGTAAGAGAGCCGTGCAGGCTTCCGTCATGTCCCCAGACCGTGATCCCACAGGACAGGTCGCGGCCCATGAGGCCGAGCCCGTACCGGTTGAAGAGGGCTCCTTCCGGCAGGCGTACCGACTGCAGCACGGCACGCAGCTGCGCCGGGAGCAGCAGGTCCCCGTTCAGCAGCGCGGTCAGGAAGCGCTGAAGGTCCCCGATGGTGGACACCAGGTCGGCGGAGCCGGCCCACATGGTGGTGTTGTATTCCGTCGCGTCGTGGACCGCGGCATGCGGCGCCTGCACGTGGAGCTTCGAATACGCGACGGGATGCGGGGCGGGCAGGGTGGGATCGGTGCCGGGGAAGAACGTCTCGCGCAGCCGCAGCGGGCGCAGGATACGGCGCTCGATCTCATCACGGTAGGAGTGCCCGGTCACCTTCTTGACGAGCATTCCGGCAACGAGGTAATTGGTGTTGGAGTAAGCCCAGTTGCTGCCCGGTTCGAAAAGCGGCCGGTGCCGCAGCGCGGCCCTCAGCACATCCTCCGGGGTGAACGTGTCAAAACGGTGCTTGAGGAAACCCGCACCGGCATAGAGCTGCCTCAGCCCGGGATCCTCGGTGAAGTTGAACAGCCCGCTGGCCTGCTGGAGCACTTGGCGTACGGAAATCCGGCGGCCGTCGTTGCCGTTGCCGCGAATGACGCCCGGCAGCCACCGCTCCACACTGTCATCAAGGCTGAGCGCGCCTTCGGACTCCAGTTGCAGCATGACGGTGGCGAGGAACGTCTTGGTGACACTGGCGGCCCGGAAGTGGTCGGCGGCCACGCGTTTGCGACCGGAGCCGAGGTCGGCGACCCCGGCCGTACCGCTCCACGCGCCACCCTGATCCCGTGCGAGAGCGCCCACGCCGGGCAGCCCGGCCTCTGTCACCAGCCGGTTCAGCGCCTCCTGCGTCAACTGGTGCCGAACCGGCGGGCGATGGCCGCCTCCTGCGGCCCGGGCCGGGCCCGCCAGGGCGGTAATGCCCAGGGCGAGGGATGTCGCCAGCGCGGCGTACGCGCGGGGGCGTGAACGGGAGCGGTGACGGAGACGGGAACCGAGGCGGAGGCGAAGACGGAAACTCAGGCGGAGGCGGGAACCGAGACGAAGACGGGAACCGAGGCGGAGGCGGAACTTGAGGCGGGTGTGGCTGGAGCGTGCGCCGGATCGGGCAGTGCGGCTGTTCATACGCGCCCCCCCCAATTACGCGCGGCACCCGGAGAGACGTCACCTCTGCCACCGCACTGGCCGCGCGAGGCTCACCGGACAGCGGTCGGCCGAGCATAATCGCCGCCTGGGTGGGTGTCTCGTGCGGTGGTGGATGAGGCGGGAATGGAGCGGTGATTGGCGATTCGGCCGCGTCCGAAGGCTTCAACGATGTCGACGACGGCCGCGGAGCGCAACGATGGCCACCGAGCTCAACGACCTCCACGGACCTGGACAACCTCCACGGAACTCGACAACTCCTACGACTCCTACGACTTCTATGACTCCGACTGGCAGACTTCTCGATCATGGCGAACAGTGGACTGTGGATCGGCGTCCTCACCGCGTTGACCGCTCTCGGAGCCAGCTACATCACCGCACGGGCAACCTCGCGCGCGGCGCTGACCCAGGCCCGGACGACCACGATGGCGGAAGCCCTACGTGAACAGCGGGACCGACGCCGGTCCACCTACCGGGAGATGATGCGCTGCGCTCACGCCTTCTCCGAGATCACCTGGCAGATCGACGATGTCGACGCGGCGCGCGACCGTGGCAGCAAGGACCGCATCCTGGCGGAGATGTACGAACGCATCGGCCCGGCCATCGGGAACATGAACAAGGCAACCCACGAGGTCCGGCTCGACGGCCCGGCCGAGGTCTCCGCCGCGGCGGAGCGGGTACGACAGATGGCGCGACGCGTACAGCCGCTGCTCAAGGCACTCATCGGTGCGGAGAATCCCGAGCGGAGGCACGAATACGACGCCGCTTACCTGGAATTCCGGGATGCCTACATCACGTTCATCGGCCAGGCGAGACAGGCGCTGGAAGTCAAGGACGAAGGATAGCGGTGCGGCAGCCGCGCCTCGATAGTCTGCACGGCATGGTCAACTGTTACGCGAGTTCCGACGATGCCGCCGTCGCGATAGCCGGAGCGCGGGCCGGCGCGGACGTGGTCCGCGCCATGTACGGCCAACGGCTCAGCCGAATCGACAAGGGCGCCGGGGATTTCGCCACCGTCGCCGATGTGGAGGCCGAGAAGGCGATCCTCCGCGTCATCCGTGCCGCACGGCCCGATGACGCGGTGCTCGGAGAGGAAGGCGGACAGCAGGGTGCCGCCGACGCTGTGCGTCAGTGGTTGGTGGATCCCCTGTGCGGCACGCTGAACTACGCTGTCGGCAATATGCTGGTGGCCGTCAATGTGGCGCTGCGCGACGGGGCGGCTGCGGTGGCCGACCCGTTCGGCGGCGAGGTCTTCTTCACCGATGGGAAGACCGCCCGAGTACGGCAGGACGGGACCGACGACACGCTTCTGACGCCCACGCCCGCCACCCGGCTGGTGGACGTCAATCTGGATCCGCCGTTCCCGAGCGCGCCGGAATTCCGGGCCGTGGATCTGCTGGCCCACCCCGAGTTCATGGCACGTTTCCGGCCGCGCGTCGTTTCCACGTCGCTGGCGCTGGCCTGGGTCGCGGCCGGAAAGCGCGCCGCGTATGTCACCGACGGCGGCGACCTGTCCGCGAGCGTGCATTTCGCGGCCGGTATCGCCGTGTGCCGGGCTGCCGGCTGCGTGGTCACCGGAATCGACGGTGCCCCGGTCGGTGGGGCGGGCCGTGGGCTTGTGGCCGCCGCCGACGAGGAAACCCACGGGCTGTTGATGTCGATGATGCGTGGCTGAAGCCGGTGCGGCGGCCGGATGGGTTCACCGGCCCAGGTCAGGCCGTGAGGTCTGGTGCCGGGAACAATTCCGTTGTGGTGACGGAAGTGGATCCATAAGGTCACCGGTATGTCTTTGCGTCCTCGAATGCGTCAAGCCCTGCGGGAAGCCATGAGCGCCCGTGACAAAACCGCGGTGAGTGCCCTGCGTTCGACTCTTGCCGCGCTGGACAACGCCGAAGCGGTACCTGCGGAAGCATCCGAGCAGCGCGGCTTGGCCCTTGAGCAATTGCCGGTCGGGGCCGGCGCCACGGAAGTGGCGCGGCGCGAACTCAGTGAGGGCCATGCCATGGACATCGTCCGGTCGGAGGCCGATGAACGACTCGCGGTGGCGGCACAGTTGACGTCACCCGCGCACGCCGCCAGGGCGGCGCGGCTGCGCGAGGAGGCCGCCGTACTGCTGCGCCTCCTCGACGGAGCCGACGCCGCGTAGCACTTCCGCTCAGCACCTCGGTCTCGCACTCTCGCTCCGAGTCCGGCAGCGCGGTCGGCGTCGGTCAGCCGATGGGATTGACGAAGGCGACGGGGTGGGTGGTGCCGTCCGCCCCGCCCCGTCCCGTCCCGTCCCGTCCCGCCCGACGAGATCACCCCCCCTGCCCCTGAAGTAGCCCTGGGCCCGCTGACCCACCACACCGCCGCTTTCTGCTGCCCGTATGAGACCACGTACGAGGCCACGTACGAGGCCATGTACGAGGCCCACGCCCGGAGGCTATGCGGAACGTCGTGCCGCACCGCTCCTTCCGCGTACGGCACCGGAAAGAAGAGCCGTCACCGCGTGCGGCCGCCCGCGCGAGGACGTGCGTGCTGGAAGGCGGCCCGGAGCTCGGTGACCAGCAGATCCGGCTGTTCCAAGCCGGGGAAGTGGCCGCCGCGGTCCATCTCGTGCCACGAGCGGAGGTCGAGGTAGCGGCGCTCGGCCCAGCGCCGGGCCGTCGGCCACGGCTCGGCCGGGAACAGCGAACAGGCGGTGGGCACCGTCACCGGCTGCGCGTTCTCCTCTTCGGCGCTGCGGGGCACCCACCGCATGGTCTCCCAGTACCAGCGGGCGCTGGAGGCGCCGGTCCCGGTCAGCCAGTACAGGGCGATGTTCTCCACCTGCTGCGTCATGCTCACCCCGCCGCCGGCCTCCGGCCGGGTGTCCGCGTAGGCGATGAACTTCTCGCCGAGCCACGCCGCCAAGCCGGCGGGGGAGTCGAGCAGCGAGTAGCCGAGCGTCTGCGGGCGCGTCGCCATGATCATTCCGAAGCCGTAGCCGTCCGCGAGATGGGTGTCGCGCCGTTCCAGCATGCGTTGTTCCGCCGGGTCCGTCGTGGCCCGGTCTGCGGGCAGGGGAGAGGCGAGCGGCATCGTCAGGTGCAGACCGGCGACGCGTTCGGGCACCTGGCGCGCCAGTTCCGTACTGACGTACGCGCCCCAGTCCCCGCCGTGCGCGCCGAACTGCTCGTAACCGAGCGCGGTCATCAACTCGGCCCAGGCCCGTGCCGTACGGGCGGGCTGCCAGCCGCGCTCGCGCGGACGCTCGCTGAACCCGAATCCCGGCAGTGCCGGTACGACCACGTGGAAGGCGTCGGTGGCCGAACCGCCATGGGCGACGGGATCGGTGAGCGGCCCGAGGACGTCCTGGAATTCGAGTACGGAGCCCGGCCAGCCGTGGGTCAGCACCAAGGGGAGCGCCGTGGGCTCGGGCGAGCGCACGTGCCAGAACGCGATGTCCAGGCCGTCCAGGCGGGCGCGGTAGTGGGGCAGCGCGTTCCAGCGGGCTTCGGTGGCCCGCCAGTCGTGCCGGCGCCAGGTGTCCAGCAAGGCCCCCAGCCGGTCGAGTTCGATGCCCTGCGTCGCGTCCGGCACCGTTTCGCGCTCGGGGAGCCGGATGTCGTCGAGACGAGAACGCAGGAGCGACAACTCGCGGTCGGGGATGTGGATGGGGTAGGGGGCTATGCGTTCGTCCTGCTCGCTGTGCTCGTACCGATCGTTCAGCTCGCCGTGCTTGCTGTGTTTGCCGTGCTCGCTGTGCTTGCTGCGCTCGCTCTGCTTGTTCTGCTTGTTCTCGGGCGTTGTGGTCACGTTTTCAGGCATGGTCGAAACCCTAGGTACGGGAAACGCCCTGTCCCATGCCTGAGATTGCCGCGAAGCGGTCAGGAATTGCGGTACGTGGAGGGGCGGGTGCCCGTGTGGCGCAGGAACGCCGTCGACAGGGTGCCGGGGTCGGCGAATCCGCAGAGCGGCGCGATCCGGGCGACCGTGAAGTCGGTTTCCTTCAGCAGGCGTTTCGCCTCTTCGATGCGCAGGTGGGTGAGGAACCGGTGGGGTGTTTGTCCTGTGGCCCGGCGGAATACGCGCACGAGGTGGAAGACGCTCAGATGCACCTCGTCCGCGATGTCGGCCAGCGTGAGCGGTTCGGCCAGCCGGTCACGCATCAGCGTGATCGCCGCGCGGACGCGCGCGTCCTCCCGCCCGTCCTCCCGTGGCCCGGGTACCTTCCGGCCCAGGGCCCGGGAATGCCGGGTGATCAGGTGTACGGCCAGGAAGGCGGCCGAGGCCTCGGCGTACAGGTCTCCGGTCTCCTCCGCCGAGCCGACGGCACGGACCGCCTCCACCAGGAGAGGGTCCCCGGCGGCCACCGAGGCCGACATGGCTTCGTAGTCCACGGCGCGGCCTCCCAATTGCGCCGCGGTCCGTTCGACCGTGCCGCGCGGGATGTGGACCTGAAGGCTGCGCAACGGCCCCTCCCCGCGATAGCGGCGGAGGGCGGCCTGGTCCGGAACCCCCAGTTCGAGCCGGCCCGGCGCCCAGATGTGGCGGTGCCACCGGCCCCCGGCCCGCGTCTCCATCTCGGCCCGGCCTCCCACGGGCAGAACCAGGTGCAGATCCGCCGCAGCCGGCAACTCCATGCGCTCCACCACCGGGACGTGGTGGAACCGTTGGACGAGCAACGACTGCCAGCCGGCGTCCTCCCAACTGCAATGCGTCCGCCGGACGTATGCGTCCATGTCGAACCCGGCATAGGGCTGGAGATCGAAATGAGCCGAATCGAACACCATGGGCCGAGACTAATGGAGTCCTGGGCCCGCTGAATGGACGGCGAGTCGGCGAAACGGCAAGTCGGCAAGTTGCTGGGTCGGCAGGTCGGTAGGTCGCCAGGAAGTCGGCAAGTCGTCGGCACGACGGGACGGCAGGAAGACGGGAGCCAGGACGACGGAACCCGCATTCGCGGTCCCGAACGCTCATCCTCCCTACCTGTCCGCCCTCGTACCCGTACTCGCACCCGCGTCTGCACTCGCACCCGCACCTGTGCCCGCCGAGCCGACGCCGGACATCCCCGTACGACGGGTCGTCGCCCACAGGATCAGGGCGGCGAGGCTGAACAAGGCTCCGAGGGCCGTTACGGCCGGCCAGCCCGCCGTCGCGTAGGCGAGGGAGGAGCCGAGGGCGCCGAGGCTGCTGCCCGCCGAGTAGAAGACCATGTAGCCGCCGATGATCCTGCTGCCCGCGTCGGGTCGGACGGCGTGGATCAAGGTCTGGTTGGTGACGTGGACGGCCTGCACGGCGAAGTCCAGCAGGACGGCGCCGATCGCCAGCGCCCACAGCGATTGCCGGGTCAGGGCGATCGGGAGCCAGGACAACGCCAGCAGGGCGAGGCCGACACCGGTCGTACGCTGGGCGAACCCTCGGTCGTTCCAGCGTCCGGCCACTCCGGCGGCGACGGCCCCCGCCGCCCCCGCGAGCCCGAACGCGCCGATCGCGGTGTGCGACAGCGACCACGGCGGATCGCTCAGGGGCTGCGCCATGCCGCTCCACAGCGTGCTGAAGGCCGCGAACACCAGCAGGGCGAGCGCGCCCCGGATCCGCAGCAGCGGGTGGCGGGCGAACAGGGTGACGGTCGAAGCCACCAGCCGCCCGTACGACGTCTCGCGCACCCCGGCGGACGGCGCGCCAGGGGCCAGGCCACGACGTAGCCGACCGGGACGCAGCCAGCGAAGACCGGGACGTATCCGGGGATGACCAGGACGTACCTGAGGAAGACCAGAACGCACCTGGGGAAGACCAGAACGTACCCGGGGATGACCAGGACGTACCTGGGGAAGAACGCGATGGAGCAGCAAGGCGAAGACGGCGATGATGCCCGCGGCCGCCAAGTAGACCGCACGCCAGCCGGCGAGGTCGGCGAGGGCGCCGGCGGCGGCGCGGGCCAGCAGGATTCCGGTGACGATGCCGCCGGTGACCGTTCCGACGGCGCGGCCGCGCCGGGCGGGTGGGGTCAGGGCGGCAGCCGCCGCGACCATCGTCTGGGCGACTACGGCGAGCAGCCCGACCACGGCGAGCGCGCCGAGCAGCGCCGCCACGCCCGGCGCCAGCCCGGCGGCCAGCAGCGCGAGTGCGAGCAGCCCGAGCTGACCGGTGACCAGCCGTCGATGGTCGAGCAGGTCGCCGAGCGGTACGAGCGTCAGCAGGCCCACCGCGTAGCCGAGTTGCGTCACGGTGACGATCGCGCCGAGCAGCCCGGAGCCGAGCGCGAAGCGCTCCCCGAGGGTCACCAGCAGGGGCTGGGCGAAATAGACGGTGGCGACGGAGCTGCCGCAAGCCAGGGCGAGCAGGGGCACGAGCCGGGCGGGCGGCGATGCGTCCGGCCGTAACGACGCGGCATGCGCCTCGCGCCCGCCGGTGCCGCTGCACCCACCCACCGCACCGGAGTGCTGGACCGCCATATCGACACACCTTTCGCTCACGAACGGTTTCAACTTGCTACCGGCGAGACAGTAGTCGTGCGCGGTAGCATGTTGCAACCAGCCTCGGAATCCTGAAGCCCTACGGATTCGGGGAGTTGATCCCTGGAGAAGGCCGGGGAATGACGGAATGGGAAGAGATGAGGAGTTGCACATGGTCGCCCGCACTCGTTTCGACGCCGACCCCTGCCCCGTCGCCCGGTCGGTGAACGCCATCGGCGACTGGTGGTCGCTGCTGATCGTGCGGGACGCCTTCGACGGCAGCCGCCGCTTCGGCGAGTTCCGGCGCAGCCTCGGCATCGCCAAGAACATCCTGGCGGCGCGGCTGCGCGCGCTGGAGCAGGCCGGGGTGTTGCGCGGCGTACCCGCGCCGGACGGCGGGGCCCACCGCGAATACGTCCTCACCGACAAGGGCCGTGCCTTGTTCCCGGTGATCGTCGCCCTGCGCCAGTGGGGCGAGGACGAGTGCTTCACCCCCGACGAGGACCACTCCCGCCTGCTGGACCGCCGGACCGGCAGCCCGCTGCGCCGCTTGCAGATCCGGGCGGCGGACGGACGGGTCGTAGGGCCGGAGGACACGGTCGTGGAGAAGGTGCGGGAGACGGAGAGCACCGAGAAGCCGAACCCGGCGGCGGCGGGAGGGGACCGCTGAGCGGGGCCGTCACCGGCGAGGTGCGGAGCGGGGCCGGGAAGCCAGGACGGAAGCCGATCTCATCCCGTGAGCGCGGGCACGGGCGCGGACGCGGGCATGGGCACGGACGCGGCCCGGGCACGCATGTGAGCGTGAGCGCGAGGCGATGGATCCGCCCGACCCCGACCCCGACCCCGACCCCGACCCCGACCGCGGCCCGGGCCCGTTCACCAATGACGGCACACACGCCTCTTCCGCTCGTGACCGTGGGCATGGTCACCACCACGGCCGTGACCATGTTCACGGCCACGACCATGCCGACGGCCACGACCATGACCAGAACCGGTCCCAGGCGCGGCCGGTTCGATGACCCGTGTATGCGAAACGCATGACCACCGAGCACCCGGACGTACACCTGCCGACCGTGTCCGCCCTCTCCCTCCTCCTGGGCGCCGTTCCGCTGATGCCCTGGATGGTCACCGACATCGCCGCACTTGGGCAGCCCGCCGCGTCGGCACTGATCGCCTGGCTGAGTCTGGTCCCCACCGCCCTGGCATACTGACTGTTCTCCGCCGGCATCCCCTCCACCAGCGCGGCTACCGTGGGCGCCCTCAGCCCTGCCGAACCCCTCGCGGCGTCCTGCCTCGGCTTCTTGGTCCTGCACGAGCACCTCACCCCCACCGCCGTCCTCGGCAGCCTGCTGCTCATGGACGGACTGGCCGCAGCCCGCCTGCCCACCTCCCGCGCACGGTCCGCGACGGGCCCCAGTCCCGGACACCAGCCGCAAGCCCCGGACACCAGCCGCAAAGCAGCCGCGCCTGACGTCCAAAAGGTACGGTCAGCTGTCTCACGTCCTGCCACAAGAGCACCGCGGGTAGCTCTTCGTACCGTCAGTTGGCCCATTTGCTTCTGTTACATGTACCCGCGCAGTTGGTGAGATCGGCTGTCCGCCCAAGGACACCGACATGAAGGAGTACCTTCCTTGACCACTCACCTTCGACGTGTCACCGGCCCGCGGAGGGTACTGGCGCTGATGGCGGCCCTGTGCGCGATCATCGGGGTCACCGCGCTCGGTACGACCCCGGCGGCAGCGGCCGACCAGCGTCACGCGATCTACGCCATCGCGCACCGGGTCGACACCCTGGACGGCGTGGACGCCGCACTCAACCACGGCGCCAACGGCATCGAGATCGACGTCTGCGCCTGGTGGAACCCGAACGAATGGCGCGCGTATCACGACTGTTCCTCGGCCGGTGAGAACCGGCGGGGCCCCAGCTTCGACAGCATGATCGACCGCATCCTCTCCCACGTCAACGCAGGGCGCCGGCTGGCGCTGGTCTGGCTGGACATCAAGGACCCGAACTACTGCGGAGAAGCGCAGAACCGTACGTGCAGCGTCGCCGGGCTGCACGACAAGGCGCAGCGGCTGACAGCTGCCGGGATCCAGGTGCTCTACGGGTTCTACGAGTACCACGGCGGCAACACCCCGGACGTCGGCGGCAGGGGCTGGCAGAGCCTGGCCAACAAGCTCGGAAAACTGGAGGGCATCACGACCACCGGGTCCCGCGACCAGGTGCGCAGCGCCTACAACCGGTTCGGTGCCGGCTTCCCGAACGGCCGCCGGGTGATGGACTACGGCGACAACAAGATCTCCAACGGGTTCGGCAACTGCACGGAAGCCGATCGCGCCACGTGTGCGGAACTGAAGAAGGGCGCCGCGGACCGTGCCGCCGGCCAGCTCGCGGCCACGCTGTCCTGGACGACCACCTACAACGACCCGTGGTACGTCGACAAGCTCCTGGGCGACGCGCGCGTGGACGGCATCATCGCGGGTTACGCCAACTCCACCGGAGAGCGCGAGTACGACAACGGCTGGCAGTGCGCCAACGCGATCAACGCCATCCGTGACTGGGTGAACCGCCACGGCGCCACCCACCGCATGGCCAACAGCGGTGACCGCCTGTTCAAGTAATCAACGCGGTCTCGGGCCGGGGCCGTACCCCTCCCACGCTCTTCAAGCCGTCGGCCGGTGCCCCGGCCGACGGCTTTCCTCTACTGCGCCCCGGTGCGGCCCAGTGCAACACCCAGGCAGGACGAGGCATTGACCGGGCGGCGGCGGGTCACCTCCGGGACCGGCCAACGCACTCAGGTCGTACGGTGGATAAGAAGGACGTGATCGGTGACCTCGGCGGTGAGCCCGCCCGGCCCGGTCGCGATCCGGCGGGGAGCTCGGCCCGCTCGACCGGCCATACCGCCGAGTCCAGACCGATGCCTTCGGCGACCTCCCGCGGACCCGGGTACCGAAGGTCGGGATCCTGGACCCACGACCACGGCGCGGTCGAGCCATGGTCGACGACCAGCAGCCGTCCGCCCGGGCGCAGTGCGTGCGCCGCCGAGCGCAGGACGGTGGCGCGGTCCAGGGTGAAGGGGGTGTGCAGAGAGTGGGACCTGACACTGTCCCCCGGGCGAGGCGGCCGAGTTCGACGCCTCCCCGCCGCACTGGCCGGGGAGCACCGACGGTGGCGTGGTCGAGCTGCTCATCCTGTTCGGTCTTCAAGGGGTGCGTGAGCATGTACGTACGCACCCTCAGCCTGCTCCGCGCGGTCGTCTCAGGGTGACGGGTAGGGGCGAACCGACGGGAGGTTCCGAGCGGGGCGAACCGACGGGAATCTCCGAGCGGGGAGTGCCGCGGGCGAGGTTCCGAGCGGGGAGCCGCGGGGAGGGGGCCTCAGTCGTGGTGCTGCCCGATCCCGGAGGAAGGATGGCTCTGAGAAGATCGTGAACAGCCGTGGTCGCTGCGGCCGGCCTTGGGAGGGCCCGGCCGTGACGCCCATGCACTCAGCCGCACGTACCGAGGACCTGTGATGGACGTACCACCTTCCCCCGCCGTCTCGATGCTGCCGATGCTGACGTCCATGAGGGCGAAGCGGTGGTTCACCGATACGCCGGTCGCTGACGAGGAGCTGCGCCAGGTGCTGGAGGCCGGGCGCTGGACCGGCTCGGCCCGCAACCGTCAGCCCTGGCGGTTCGTGGTGGTCCGCAGCCGCGCCGTCCGTCAGCAGCTCGCGAGTCTGGGCGCCTACGCCGGGCACCTCGCCACAGCACCCGTGGTGATCGCGCTGGGCGTCGAAGAGGACGCAGGGGGAGAGGACGCCCAGTTCGACGCGGGCCGCGCCGCGCAGAACATGATGCTCGCTGCCCACCTCCAGGGCCTCGGCAGCTGCCCGGCCTCGTTCTTCCCCGCGGCCAACGCCGACCGGGCAAGCCGCATCTGCGGACTGACGCCCCCGTGGCGCGTACGTACCGCGCTGTCCATCGGGCATCCCGCCCCGCCACCTGCCGGCACGTCCGCGATCCCCACCGGGCGTCTGCCTCTGTCCCAACTCGTCACGGAGATCTCCGAACCGCGTCACTGACCGGCGTGTGCGTCTTCGCGGCCGGCATCAGGGAGGCTCGTTCCGGCCACCCCGGGGCTGCTCCGCTTGTACGGTGCCCCCACGCGGCCAGCGGGGGAGTGCGGCGCGGAGGTCAGCCCCCGATCTGCCGCGCTCCGCACTCGCCGCGCTGGCGCCGGCACTTGATGCCGCCGAGAAGCCCCGGGAAGTATCGGCCGGTTGAAACGTCCCGGTGGGTTGGAATGCCCGGTGGGTTGGAACGACCGGCGGGTCGAAACGTCCCGGCGGGTTAGAACGTCCTGGCGGGTTGGAACGTTCCGGCGGGTTGGACCGTCCGTAGGGTTGATACATCCCGGCGAGTTGAGACTTCCTGGCTGGTTGGGGCGCCCGCCCAAGGCCGGCGCGGACCGTCGGCGCCGTCGTCCGGGACGGGGAGCGGGCGCGGGCGGGGTGCGCGGGCCTCGTACGGACACTGCTACAGCCGGCCGTCTCGTATCGGTGACCTGATCACGTATGCCCGGCGAGTTGAAGCATCTGGACCCTTCCGTTGCCTCCTCCGTCGTCGAGAACCAGGAAGGTGGCGCGTGAGCCCTGGCTCAGGCGGATCTGGAACTGATCGCCCTGCAACCTCTTGTAGTTCGTGTCTCCGGCTCTCGCGGCTGCCTGGGCGGGGTGAAGTCCGTCGTTCTGGATCGCGTTCTGGAAGATGTCGAACTTTTCCTGCTCGGAATTGGTGAGCTGCCCGACGACTTCCATGCGACTCTTGTCGAACGTCCAGGGCATGGTATGCCTATTCCGTCGTTACGGTGATGTCTTCGAGCGTCAGGTTTTTGACTGCCAGTTCTACGCCGCCGAAGGAGCGCTCGAACTCATTTCGCCCCACCCTGAGGGCGTTGACCTCGGTCGCGGACCCACCGGCTGTCATCTCGAAGTTTCCGTCGGCCTTGCAGTCGACGATCACCTTGGTCTGCCTGCCGAAGGCCCAGGTGGGGATGTGGGCCTGCACTTCCTGCGGTGCCAGGCGATAAGGACCGGCCATGGGGAGGACCTCCCGTGATTGTCGAATGTACTTATTCTCATCACCTGTTACCCGGCACGGACGAGGAATCCACGCCAAAGGTCTTGATCCCTGCGGTGAATCGTTTTCCTCGTACGCGTTCGACTGCATTTCCGTATGGTCCGGTGATTTCCGTATGGTCCAGTGCTGCCGGTCTGGGGCAGGCCTTGGCGCTCGCCTCACGGACGAATCCAGACCGGAGCGGAAGCTTTCGAAACGCCTGTCGCGTATATTCGTGCGACTGGGTGCGGTGCCGCCAACTGCTGTACCCCGGACGGTTGGTGGTTGGCGAAGCACGCGACAGGTTCGGTGGCCGGACCTGTACGGGCGAGGCGTTCGGCCGCTCCATGGAGGGCTACACGGGCGGCGGGCTCGTGGGTCGGCCACCGGGCGGCGGACTCGTGGCTCAGGCGCCGGACGTGTGGCGCGCGCCCGGGGGCGGGGAGATCAACGTGATGGCGGCGTCGAGGAGGGTCTGGACCCGGGATGCCGTGAACCTCGTGGGCTCGATGGGGAACATCATCATCCAGCCGTCGCCGATGGCGGCGAGCTGGTCGGCGAGCAGGTCGGCGGGGATGTCGTCGCGAACGGTCCCCTGCGCTTGCCCGGTCGTGAGGAGCGCGGCGAGCGCGTCGCGGTGACGGGCGTAGCGCCGCTCGATGGCGGCGGCGAAGGCCGGTTCGTACCGTGCGTGGGCCAGCAGCTGGGACATCACGGGCCAGAACTCGGGGTCGTCGGTGGTCCGGGACAGCCACCGTTCCAGGATCGCCCGGATGTCGGGCCGGGGCCTGCCGGGCGCGAGCATCGCGTCGAAACTGTCGAACCGGCTTTCGGCCAGCGCGGTGACCAGCTCCTCCTTGTTGGCGAAGTAGTACGTCACCGCTCCGGTCGTGCAGCCCGCGCGCTGGGCCACCTTGCGCAGTGAGGTGTTGGCGTAGCCCTCCCGCGCGATCACCGAGGCCGCCGCCTTCAACAGCTCGGCCCGCTTGGCTTCGCGGTCACCCGCCGGGCGGCCACGCCGCGCGGGCGCTCCGGCTGCGCCATCGCTGAGCGGTCGTCGGGTTGCGTTCTCGGGCATCCCCCGATTCTGCCACACAATTATCGTAACGACTGTTGTGTAAATGCTCGGGGCTCGCTACGGTCCTTCCACCACCTGACATACGGGAGGAACGCTCATGCAGGAGTCAGTACGGGAAGCCTTCCGCAACGACGGCGCCGTCCTTCTCGAAGGCTGCCTCGACGAGGCGCAGTTGGCGCGCTGCCGCGAGGCGTTCGACTGGGCCGTCGCTCACCCCGGGCCCAACGCGTCGCGGATGTTCGACGGAACCGAGCAGCAATCGCACGTCGACAACGCCAACCCGCTCGCCAAGCTCCGGCTGGACGCGCTGGTGTCGTCGCTGCCGTTCGGCCGGCTGTTCGCCGACCTGTGGGGCTCGGAACACGTGTGGTACTTCGCCGAGGAGATATTCCTCAAGGCCGGTGGCCGAGGGGGCCGCACGGCCTGGCACCAGGACACCGCGTACCTGCCGTGGGCCGGTGAGCACTGGGGCAACGCGTGGATCAGCTTCCAGGCGCTCCCCGCGGCGAACTCGCTGGAGATCATCCGCGGCTCCCACCGCGGCCCCCAGTACGACGGGACCACCTTCGCCAACCCCGACGACCCGACCGAACCCCTGCACGGCGGCGGCGCGCTGCCGCGCCTGCCGGACATCGACGCCGAACTCGCGCGCGACCCCGGCGCCTACGACGTGCTCTCCTGGGCGACCGAACCCGGTGATGCCGTCGCGCTCCACCCCCGCTCGCTGCACGGCGGCGCGCGCGTCGACGCCGCGTGCCCGGACCGCCACACGCTGGTCCTGCGCTTCTTCGGCGACGACGCCACGTTCCGGCCCCTCCCTCAGGAGAACAGGCACTTCGCCCGCAACGGCATTCTCTTCGTCGAGGAGATGGCGAAGCTGAACCCGGGAGATCCGTTCCGCTCGTCGGTCTTCCGGCAACTCCTTTGACAGCGTCTCTTTCTCTGTCAGCTCCTCTGAAAGCTCCCTTGAAAGCTCGTTTGACAGCTCCTCTGACCAGGCACGGCCAGGAGGGATGCGATATGAAGCGTCAATTGATCAACCCGCCCGCGACCGGAGCGCTGTACGAGAGGTTGCACTTCTCGCAGGCGACCCGCGTCGGCGACATGATCTGGGTGTCGGGCCAGGTCGGTGTCGACCCCACCACCATGTCCCCCGCCGTTGGTATGGACGCCCAGGCCCGGCTCGCCTTCGAGGGCGTACGGACCGTCCTCGAAGCCGCGGGAGCGGGCCTGCGCGACATCGTCGAGCTGACCACGTACCACACCGACCTTCGAGGCGATATGCCGGTCTTCAGCCGGGTCAAGGACGAGTACCTCACCGACCGATATCCGTCGTGGACCGCGGTCGGGGTGTCCCAGCTGGCGCTCCCCGAACTGCTGGTCGAAATTCGCGCGGTCGCGGTGGCCGGGAGCGGCGACCGCACAGGCATCGTCACCAGTCGAACGTGAGCACGTCCGGAGTACGGCGCGATTCTGCGCTCGGAAGGAAAGCCCTGACGGAGATTTCCTTCCTCTTCGACCACGACCGAGATACGCATCAACCGCGGCCGGGACACGCCTCAACCGCGGCCGGGACACGCCCTTAACGCCGCCACTCAGGGCTCCGGGTACTCGGAACCTTTAACATCAACCAGGTCCTGCCCCTTCAGCGCCGCTGAGCGCCCATGAGTGCCATGAGTGCCCATGCGCCCATCAATGCCCTTCAGCGCCGTTCCCGTCGTTCTCTGACCGTCCGGAGAGGCTCGTCCGTGCATCGCTGGCTATCCGAAGGGCGCCGATCGGCGGTGAGCCTGGTCATTGCGGTGTGCACGGCAGTGGTCCTTCCCATGGACAGCGTCGTGCGGATTTCGGCAATGGACGTCGGCGTGTTCGTACTGTTCGCCTATCTGGTCCCTTACCTCGCGATCACCTTGACCGCTTTCCTGCGCGTCGCTCCGGAGCGGGTCCGCTCGTGGGCACACCGCGAAGCCCGTGGCACGTTCATGCAGCGTTACGTCCTCGGGACCGCGCCCGGACCAGGGGCGTCGCTCTTCATCGCGGCCGCCGCGCTGGTGGTGGCGGTGGTGTGGCTTCCCGGCCGCCTCGCCACCACATTCTCCGCCCTTCCTCGTACGCTGATGGCTTTCGCTCTCGTGGTCGTCGCCTGGATCTGCGTGGTCGTGGCCTTCGCGGTCACCTTCCAGGCCGACAATCTCGTGGAGGACGAGCGAGCGCTCGACTTTCCCGGAGAAGGGACTCCGGCCTGGGCCGACTACGTCTATTTCGCCTTGGCGGCGATGACGACGTTCGGCACCACCGATGTCAACGTGACGTCACGGGACATGCGCCGGACCGTGGCGGCGAATACGGTCATCGCCTTCGTCTTCAACACCGTCACGGTCGCAAGCCTCGTATCCGCACTAGAGGCTGTCCCGTAAATCACCAGGGACGTGCAGGTTGAGCTGCTCGTTTGCTTGTCATCCGGTGAGGGTCAGGTTGTGCAGGCGGGCGATGCCGAGCATGGCGTGGTGGGCGCCGTGGCCTCTGAGGCGGCAGTCGCGCAGGATCTTCCAGCTCTTCATGTGAGCGAAGGCGTGCTCGACGCGGGCACGGACCTTGCGGTGGGAGGCGTTGTGCTCTTCCTTCCAGGCGGGCAGTTCTTCGTCCTTGCGCCGGCGGTAGTGCGGGATGGTCAAGCCGGTACCGCGGTAGCCGCCGTCTGCGATCACCATGGGGGTGGTGCCGACGGCAGCCTTCGCGCCGGAGTCCTCCCAGGCCCGGCAGTCGTTGCGGTTGCCGGGCAGCGGCTTGCCGACGGCGACGACCAGGCAGGAGTCGGCGTCGATGACGACCTGATGGTTACTGAGGTTGTCCGGGTGTTGTCGTAAGGGCTGACTTCTGGTGATCGTCGCAGTAGGCCGAAGTCATGAGGTATCCGCAAGGCGGTGGCCTGACGGCTGAGCGGCGGGCGTTTCGCGAGCGCATCCGGATGGATGCGGCCGCGATGTTCGCCGCCGGGCAGGCCAGTGATGTGATCGCGAAGCGGCTGCGGGTCAGCGTCCGCTCGGTACAGCGGTGGCGCCGGATCTGGCAGGACACGGGGCGGCAGGGCTTGCGCTCGCAAGGGCCGGCAGCCCGGCCAGCACTGAGCGAAGCCTTGTTCTCGGTGCTGGAGCAGGAACTGGCCAAGGGGCCGGTGGCGCATGGCTGGCCGGACCAGACCTGGACCCTGGCACGGATCCGCACGCTCATCGGACGCCGGTTCCACAAGAGCTTCACCCTCTCGGGTATCGCGAAGATGCTGCGGCGGCACGGCTGGTCCCATCAGGTGCCGGCCCGGCGGGCGCTGGAGCGCGATGAGGAGGCGGTGGCCGGCTGGGTGAAGGACACGTGGCCCACGGTGGAAGCGGTGCGGCGGCGCTCGGGGCCTGGCTGTGCTTCGAGGATGAGGCCGGCTTCTCGGTGACGCCGCCCATCCGCCGCACCTGGGCCCAGCGCGGCCACACGCCGCTCATCCGGGTCCGGGGACGTTCCCAGCGCCGCTTTTCGATCGCCGCTTTGGCCTGCTACCGCCCCGGCCGACGCTCCCGCCTGATCTATAGGCCCAAGCGGCACGGCAACGTCAAGGAGGCCAGGCGCCGCAGCTTCACCTGGAGCGATTACCGTGACCTGCTCATCGCAGCCCACCAGCAGCTGGGCGGCCCGATCGCCGTCGTCTGGGACAACCTGAACGTGCACAAGGACGCCCGACTGCGGGCTTTCATCGACAGCCGAGACTGGATCACCGTTCACTACCTGCCGCCCTACGCTCCCGACCTCAACCCCGTCGAAGGCATCTGGTCCCTTCTGCGTCGCAGATGCCAGGCCAATGCCGCCTTCACCGATCCCGACGACCTCATGCAGGCCCTCCGCCGCGGCCTGCGCCAGCTCCAGCACCGCAGCGACGTCATCGACAGCTGCCTCGCCGCAACAGGACTGCCTTTAACGACAACACCCGGACAACCTCAGTAGTGGAGTAACGGTAGTTCTTGCTGGAGGCGGCCACGGCCCGGTCGCGGGTGGGGACCAGCGTGCCGTCCACGATGAGCACGGTGTTCTTGCGGAACCGCCGCCGGGGTTGGAGGGCGAGAGCCGGTCCGAGGTGGCCGACGATCCGGTCGGCCGCGGACTTGGAGATGCCGAAGAGCGGGGCGAGTTGGCGCAGGGTGAGGTTGGTGCGCCAGTACGCGGCCACCAGCAGCACCCGGTCCTCAAGCGGCAACGACCACGGCCGGCCCTTGCGGACCGGATCGGCGCCCTCGCGCCGCAACGCGGTGATCAGCTTGTTGAACTGCCGTGGGCTCAGCCCGGTGAACGGACCTATCCACGAGGGATCCGACGCCTTGATCACACCAGCCACGGCAAGATCGTCTCACCTCTGACCGGCAGTTACGGGACAGCCTCTAGGCGGCGGCTAGCATTCCAGCGGTAACGGTACGGCGTACAGCGTATGGCGTGACAATGTGCGCCCGCGACGGGCCACCTTCAGACCCTGCGGCGGTGAAAACGGTCCGAGATGCGGTCGATCGTCCAAGCGGCGTGCAGCGTCGGCGTGCTGAGGACGGACGGGGCGAACCGTGGCCGCGCACGCCACACGGAGGCGAGGTCTTCGTGCATCCGGTCGCCGGCGAGGCGGTCGGCGAGCAGGGTTCCGAGATACGGGGACTGGGCGAGGCCGTGGCCGTTGCAGCCGATGGCGTAGAAGACGTTCCGCGTCGCCTCCCCGGCGACCGGCAGCAGCGACGGTGTCATCGCGATCCACCCGCCCCACGCCCGTTGCGGCGCGACGTCGCGGAGTGACGGGAACCGCTCGTGGAAGCCGCGGACGAGGTCCGATACGACCGCGTCGTCCGGCTCCCGGGCGCCCAGTGCTCCCGGCGCTGTGCGCAGCCGACGGGTTCCGAACATGATCGTGCCGCGTGGTGTGGGCCGGTAGTTCTCCAGGATCGTGTGCGGGGTGATGATGCCGACGTGCCTCGTCCAGCCGGTCGCGGCCAGCCGTTCGGCGTCGACCGGTTCGGTTTCGACCAAGCTGGTCCAGACCGGCGTGACCATTCGCCTCGGGGCGATCGCGAGGTCCCGGGAGTAGGCGTTGGTGGCGAGCAGGACGCGCTCGGCGTGGACGCGGCCGCTGGTCGTGCTGACGACGGCTCCCGAAGCGTGGGGGTCGACCGCGCGCACGGCGGTCCGCTCGTACACGCGTACGTCCGATGCAAGAAGCGCCTCGCGCAGGCCGAGCGCGAACTTCCCGGGGTTCAGCAGTCCGCCGGCACGCTCGAAGACGCCGCCGAGAAACGTCTTCGGCAGGCCGAAGCCGCGGCCCTCGACGAACTCGACGTCCGCCCCCGCGCCTCGCAGGATCTCGGCGTTCCGTTTGGTGCGCCGCAGCTGTCCGGGGGAGACGGCGGCGATGACGTTGCCCGTCGGCTCGTAGTCGCAGGCGATGGCGAGCCGTGCGATCAGCTCTTCGGTGAAACGGGCCGCCCTGTCCGCGTAGCGGACGAGCCCCGGCAGTCGGCGAGGGTACAGCGTGTTCAGGAGCTGCGGGTCGCCTGCCAGCGCGTTCGACAGGTAACCGGCGTTGCGCGAGCTGCCGCCCCATCCGCAGAAGCCGGACTCCAGCAGGACGACATCGGCGCCGCGGTCGGCCAGCCGGAGCGCCGCCGCCATGCCGGCGTAGCCGCCCCCGACCACGGCGATGTCGCACGTGAGCTCCCCTTCCAGCATCGGCGCGAAGTCGGTGGGCCGCTCGGCCCAGCCGCTGAACGCCGAATACGCCACGCCGGTGGAGCCGGCCACGCTCGCTGCAACGTCGTACATGTCGATCTTGGTCTCCCGTCCAGAGTGCTGAGGATGGCGGCACCGTATCGAGTCGCGCGAATTTACACAACAGGCGTTACGGGAATGGTTGCCCGTGTGTTCGGGAGCGGATCGGGTCGTGGCATTGATCGGTGGCAGAGCGGTGGCGGATCGGGTGGTGGCATCGGGCGGCGGCGTCGAGGGTGGTGGAGTAGTCGGGGGCAGTACGCGCTCGCGAGTGCTCGCGATTTGCGCCTGGTTGATGGTTGTGGCCCGCCGGCCACGGTCGGTGCGCCCGAGGTGGTAGGTGCGGGGTACGGTCCGCGCCGGACGGCGGTGCGAGGGCGAGCGGGCGGCCTGGTTCCTGTGCCGGCTGGTTGCCATGGGCCTCCGGCAGAGCCTGGTGGACGACGATCGGGCCGCGGAGTCGGTGCGGAACATCGTCTATGTGTCCAACTTCGCCGGGCTGCGCACAACGTTTCTGGACCTGTACTGCAAGGAAGGCTCCCACCCCTATATGGAGCTGGAACGCATGAGCAACGGCGTGCTGTCCCATTCCACGGTCAGCCGCTTCGTCAGCGGGGTGACCGGTCGGCCCAGCCGGCAGTTCGTCCTCGCTTCCGCCCGGGTGTGCGGTATGCGGGGCGTGGCCCCCAACGAGTGGGCCAGGCATGGAGCCGGGCGGAGGAATGCCGACTGGAAGACCCGCGCAGAGCTCTCTGCCGTAACGCCGAGTGGGACCGTCAGCGTCGAGCATCAGAGAATGGGAGCTGGGGCATGGATGGCCTTCAGGAGGTGCACGCGTCACTACCGGTGTCCGGCGGGAGCCGGAGTACTTCGCCAGAATCTGCATACCGGCCTGAAGGGCTCGGTTCGCCGATTCGGACGATAAGGCCGGCGGACCAGCGGATGCGGGAGGCCGCAGACGTTGGGTGCTGAGGCGGTGCTGAGGCGGGCGGCACCTGGTCCGCTGGGTGCCGTCAGCCCGCGACAAGGGCCGAACCGGCGGCATTCAATCTGAATTCCTCACCCGGCCGTGAGGACCAGGCCCGTCACGCAAGCAGCTCGACAGACCCACTGCTCCGGTACTGAACTCGCCAACTGGACCGCTCCGGGAGCCATGCTCCTGGCCGTCGCAGGGCAGAGAGCCGCTCTCCGGGCTGGCGGTTCTCCGGACGGGCGGTGCAGGTCACGTCGGCGACGGGAGTTCGAGCGGTCGCGTCGGCGGGTGGTGGGGCCGAGTGTCCGGTGTGTTCACCTTTACGAGTGGAGTGACGCCCTTGCGGCATTGGGGACGGTTGTCGCTGGGCAAACACCCGGCACGGGCGGCGGATTGTGTGCCCGGATGACGGCCCTGGGGGGAGGGCGTGCGGTGAGCGTGAGAGAAATGCGCCGATTCCGGCGTGATCCGCTTCAATACATCGAAGACTGCGCACGCCGGAGCCCGGTGGAGGTGTTCCGGCTCCCGTGGGGCGCCTGGTGCGTGAGGGACACCGATCTGGCGCTCACGGTGTTGCGCGACCCGGCCTTCCACAGCGGCATGTCCACCTTCTTCGGGGACATGCTGCCTTCGCGAACCGCCCAGATCGCCCTCGGCCGCGCCGTCCGGGACCTGATGCGGGCGCACCTGCCCACCTGCCGTCAGCGAGTGGCCGAGGCCGCAGCCGGGCTCGGCCCGGTCAGCCAGTGGCCCGAAGCCGGGCCGCTGCTGGTGTACCGGTGTACGGCGGACGTGCTGCTGCACCCCGGTGTCCCACCGGCACTACGGCGGCAGATGGCACAGGCCGTGTCGGCCGGGCTGACCGCCCGCCAGCCGTACAAGCGACAACGGGCACGGGCGGAACTGCTGCGCCCCAGACTTCTGGCCTCGATCACCGGACATGTCCGCAGCCGCCGGATGCACAGTCCCGCAGCGGGCGAGCCGCAGGACCTGCTGGACGCCGTGATCGGAGCCTGCCCCGAGAGGCTCACTGATCGGACCGTGGCAGGCCTTTACGTGCTGCTGTTCCAGTCGATCGTAGGCAACATCGGCTATGCGGTGGCGTGGTCGCTGCTGCTGGCCTGTCTCCACCACCCACCCGGCCCGCCATGGCCGTGGCCCGCCGAATGGCTGGTGCGCGAGGCCGCTCGCCACCGCCCGTTCGTCTGGATGGTCGGCCGACGCGTCCCCCACCCCCTCGAATTCGGCGGCCTCCCGTTCTCAGCAGGCACGATCCTGTCGGTCAGTCCCTATCTCCTGCACCACGACTCGCACCGTTGGGACCGACCCGAGACGTTCCGCCCCGAACGCTGGAACGAACCAGGCGGGCAAGGCCCCTACCTCCCCTTCAGCGCCGGCCCTTTCACCTGCGCCGGCGCGGCCGTCGCGCACAGCCTGATCACCGAGGCGGTCACCGCCCTGTCACAGGACGCCCGCCTGACCGTCAACGGCGGCGATGCCCGGCCCCTGGTGTCCGGCTCTGTCCTGCCCCGCCCCTTCACCCTGCGCCGCGCCCTCAAGGCCCCCGCCCGGCTCGCGTTGATGAGATGAGGGGAGGTGAATGACATGATCGCTGCTATCCGACGCATCCTCTGGAACAAGCCCGCCAGTTACTGGGAGCCGAATGTCTGGCTCTGACAGTCCCGGTTTGCCCTGGTGGCCCGCGCGCCATGGCCAATGGCGCGCGGGCCACCTGAACGTATCGACCCTGCTCATCGTCCCCGTCGGCGCATGGCGCATCGGCGCATTCGCCGATGCCCGTACGGGCTGAGGGGCCCAGAACGGCAGCAGTGGACACCTCGCACCTCGCGCCGTTCGCTGGACGAGACTGACTGGGTTTTTTGAGAGGCGTTGAAGGTGTTTCCGAATCTCCGCCGGGATGCCGTTACATCACTTGTGTTGATTGTTGTTGTCTGAGCCTTCGAAGTTAAGTCGGACCTTGTCGGCATTCCTCCGGCTGGTATGTAAGAAGAAGACCGAACTATGCGGGAAAGACGCTGTCGAAGGAGGGATGGGACATGCTGATGCGTACGGATCCCTTCCGTGAGCTCGACCGGCTCGTCGAGCGTGTCCGGGGCACGGCCGCGCATCCGGCCGGCATGCCGCTGGACGCCTGGCGTGAGGGAGACGGCTTCTTCGTGGAGCTGGACCTGCCGGGTGTGGACCCGGAGTCCATCGATCTCGATGTCGAGCGGAACGTCCTGACCGTGAAGGCCGAACGCAAGCCGGCGTACGGCGAGAACACCGAGACGGTGATCACCGAGCGGCCCGTGGGGATGTTCAGCCGGCAGCTGTTCCTCGGCGAGACCCTCGACACCCAGAAGATCGAAGCCTCCTATGAGGCGGGCGTGCTGAAGCTACGCGTCCCGGTCACCGAGCAGGCCAAGCCGCGCAAGATCGCCATCAGCGGCGGCGGTGACCGCAAGGAACTGGGCAGCTGACGGCGGCAAGCCACGCCTGCCGGGCCCCGGGCGGGTCATGCCCCGGGGCCCTGACGCCGTCCAGGACGCCCATCGGCCGCCTGCGCTGTCGTGAGCACGCCGGCACGGCCCGCGTCCCACCCGCCATCCCGGCTCCATCGCCTACGAGGAGAGCTTGCACACCTACGGAGAGAGCTCGCACGCATACGAGGAGAGCCTGCACGCCCGTGGACAGGAGCTGTATCGCCCGCTGCGTCGAGCCGCAAGGCGCCGACCGGCATACCGAGGAGATGCGCGAGCGCTTCACGTCCCCGGCCGACCGCGAGCGGTCTTCCGTATGTCCGTATGTCCTTCCGGCTCCCGATGCCCGGGGGCGTTGCCGGGGCCGGGCCGTCCGCCGTGCCCCGATCGGCGCACGAGGCGCGGCGGACCGGATCGCGGTGGCTCACATCTCGAAGACGATACGTGCCTTGATCTGCCCGTTCAGGACTTCGGCGATGGACTCGTTGACGGTCTCCAGCGGCCGGGTCTCATAGATCACCTTGGTGCGTCCTGCGGCGTGGAGCCGGAAGACCTCGGCCAGGTCCTGGCGGGTGCCGACGATGGAGCCGATGACGGACGTGCCGTTGAGGACGGTGTCGAAGATCGGCACGCTGATGGTGCCCCCGGCGGGCAGGGCGACCATGACCAGCTTGCCGCCGCGCCGCAGTCCGCCGTAGACGGAGGCGAACGCCTGCTCGTTCACGGCCAGTGCGATCGCGGCGTGCGCGCCGCCGTGCCGCTTGAGCACCTCGGCCGGGTCCTCCTTGCGGGCGTTGATGAGGATGTCCGCACCGAGTTCCCGGGCGAGTTCGAGTTTGTCGTCGGTGATGTCGATCGCGGCGACGGTGGCCCCGGCGATTTTCGCGTACTGCACGGCCAGGTGGCCGAGTCCGCCGACGCCGGAGATGGCCACCAGCTGGGCCGGACGGACACCGGCGACCTTCAGCGCCTTGTACGTGGTGACGCCGGCACACGTCAGTGGCGCGGCGTCACGCGGGTCGATGCCGTCGGGGACCACAGCGGCGAAGCCGGCCGGTGCGAGCATCTTCTCGGCGTAACCGCCGTCCACGCTGTAGCCGGTGTTCTGCTGCTGTTCGCACAGGGTCTCCCAGCCGGAGAGGCAGTGCTCGCAGCGCCCGCAGGCCCAGCCCAGCCAGGGCACGGCCACCCGTTGCCCGATCTCCAGGTGGGTCACTCCGTCACCGAGCGCCTCGACAGTGCCGACGCCCTCGTGGCCGGGGACGAACGGCGGGGTCGGCTTGACCGGCCAGTCGCCGTGCGCAGCGTGGATATCGGTGTGGCACAGTCCGGACGCCTCCACCCGGATGCGGACCTGGCCGGGGCCGGGCTGCGGGTCCGGGCGCTCCTCGATCACCAGCGGCTCGCCGAAGGACCGGACGACTGCTGCCTTCATCACTGGCTCCTCAAAACTGTTCGGTGCGGTGTGGGTTCAGCGTCGGCCGCGTCCCGGTGTCACGACAGGTACTGGAAGTCTTCACCGGTTGGGCCGGTCGGCCCTGAGTCACAGGGAACCGGCCTACGGATTCGGGCGGAGCGCTTCTGGCGGGACACGTCGGCGAGGCGCTACGGACCCGACTTACACCCCTGAGGACCGGTTGCAGGGTCAGCCACCGTCGGTTGGGTTGTGGTCGGGCGGAGTCCTTGTCAACGATCTCCTGATCCCGGCAGTCGTGATCATCCTGGCCGTGCGGTCCCGGCGCCTGGCTGCCGCACCCCGACCGGCCGGCTCGCTCGCCGCCTGAGACCGCGGGAGCTGTTCTCGCGATGGCGGCTGCGGCTCCTGCCCCTGCGGTCGACACCGTCGACACCGCCGACGCCCCGCCGGCTTCGGTGCGGGCCCATCGCGGCGGGTGCTGGCCGGCGGCGGCCAGATGAGGAGACGGTAGCCGGAAAAGAGCCGGTCGGACGTGACCAGCAGTTCGCCCCTGGGGTGCGATGAGTCGCTTTGGAAGTATCCCAGCTCGGGCACGTCCGCCAGTTTGTGGTCGGTCACCGGCAGGCTCACCACCCGGCCATCGAGCGAGACGATGCCGGCTTCCGTCGACCCGTAACCGTTGAGCAGCCTGACGTGCAGGCACTTCTCGACGCATGCCGTCGTCTCCGCGCTCAGCGGGGCCGAGGCGCTGACGGCCCACAGGAGTCGGCCGCCCAGCACCGTCTCCCGCAGTTCCTCCTGTACGCGCTCCGCGTGCTCGGCCGCATCTCCTGCCGTCCCGGCATCGTTCCGGCGGGCCAACTCGCTCCGGTAGCGCTGGAAGAGCATGTCGCAGATGCGGGGCACCATGACGAACTCGGTGGGGCGGAACAGGGGGATGTCCTCGAAGAGCGTCGACAGGTCGCCCGATGCCGCGAAGCAGGCGAGGCCTCCCTTGGCGAGCCTGCCGAACAGCACCCCCCGCCCCATCATGTGGCTCAGCGGCAGGTAGTTGAGCACGATGGACGGCCGCACCCCTTGGCCGGGCACGAAGTCGACCCAGAACTGCCGGACAAGACGCTCGGTGTACATGGCGCCCTTGGGGGTGCCCGTACTTCCCGAGGTGTAGACCAGCGAGCCGAGCGAGTCGGCCGTCGTCCCCTCGGGGCTCCGGGGGACCGGTGGCAGAGCCCGGCCTCGCACGATCACCGACGCCAGTGTGTCCAGGGTGACACCTCGGCCCTGCGCCGCGTTCGTGCGGGACCGTCACTCGCCTGGGGAACGTGCGGCATGCACCGGCGGATCGTGTGAGCGAAGTCGGCTGGGGCCAGGCCCCCCTCCTTGACGCCTTGGAGACCATCCAGCCCTTGGCGTGCACCGGTTCGAAGGGGACCGTCCGGGGCTGGCTCACCGGGTCACTGACAAAGGGCCGGTATACCCGGTGTCGGGAGAGTCGAATTCATGGAACGCGCCGAGTGGGTGCACGGCATCGTCCCGGCGGTGTCGTCCGCTCCCGGATGATGTCATCCGCTCCTGGGAGCTTCGGCACGTCGCCGGTGTCAGCCGGTTTGCAGACCGTCGAGAAGAACGGTCAGCACCAAGTGGTGGCCGTGCGCGGGATCAGGGTCGAGTCCCAGCACGCATCCCTGTACCGCTGGGGCGCCGGTCAGCCGCAGCACTTCCTGCCAGGCCAGGTCCCGGCGTAGACGTCCCTGGTCCTGAGCGCGTTCGATGACCTTCCGGGTGAGGTCGAGGAGCTCGTGGCGCTGCTGGGCGACAGCGGGCCCGCCGTGCTGGTCCAGGGAGCCGGACAGTCCCGCGTTCTGAGCGGTGCGCAGGGCCAGGCCGGTGAACAGCAACGAGAAGCCCTCCCAGGCGTCATCGCAGTCCAGAGCCTGGTGTGCGGTGTCGATCAGTTCGGTGAGGATGTCGCTCAGCACCGCCGCCATGAGCTGGTCGCGTTCGGGGTAGCGCCGGTAGACGGTGCCCACACCGACGCCGGCCTCCCGAGCGATCTCGTGGTAGCTCACGTCCAGCCCGGCAGAGGCGACGGCGCGACGCGCGGCCGCGAGAACCCGCGCGGCATTGCGCTGGGCGTCGGCGCGCACGGGCGTCGTCCCCTGGGTCGTCGCAGACCGCTCCGTGTTCATCACCCCATCGTATCCATAAGTGGACAGCTTCTGTCCGCCTCCTCTACTCTCACGGAAACGGACAAGATTGGTCCGTTTGTTTGGCTCGTGCGAGAGGTGCGCAGCATGGGGTCCCGTGTATGGCTGGTCACCGGCGCGTCCGGCGCGTCCGGCGGGTTGGGCGCGTCCGGCGGGTTGGGTCAGGCCCTGGTCAGTGAGGGTCTGAGTTCAGGTGAGCGGGTGATCGCGGTCACGCGCGACGACGAGCCGCTGCTACCGCTGACCGCCGCCTTCCCGGGTGTCTGCGCACCGTGAGCGTGGACATCGCCGACGCCAGTACGCCGCGTCCGGTACTGGATGACGCGATCACCGGGTTCGGCCGCCCCGACGTCGTCGTCAACCGCGCTGGCGGGCCCCTTCGAGGAACTGGACGACACGGAACTGCGCGCCCAGTTCGCAGGAACTTCTGCGCCGCCGCCAACGTCCTGCGCGCCGCTCTGCCCCACCTGCGCGCGGCAAAAGCGGGCCGTGTGCTGCAGATTAGCTCGCCGGCAGGGCAGATCGGTACCCCGGGGATGAGCGCCTGCACGGCCGGCAGGCACGCCCTCGAAGGTCTGAGCGTCTCACTGGCCGCCGAACTCACCCCGCTGAGCATCCGGACGACGATCGTGGAGCCCGGAGCAGCCCGCACCGGCTTCCGCGCCAACTGGGCGAGCCGGCTGCCCGGCAGCCCCGCCCTCCCCGATTACCTCCCGTGCACGAAGCACTGGCGCGCTCCGCCGACGCCGCGGCAAGGCAGGGCGGCGACCCGCCCGTACGGCCCAGGCCCTTATCGCCCTCGCCGACATGCCGAGCCCCCGCTGTGCCTTCCCCTTCGGCAGCGCCGCCCTCGCCGGCATCGAGAACGCCCGCAGCGACCAACGCAAAGAGCTGCGCCGATTCGCGCCCCTGAGCGCTTCCACCGACCACACAAAGGCAATCTGACATGCCCGAGCACCGCACCACCAGCCGTTTCGCCGTCGTCACCGGCGGCAGCGAGGGCCTGGGCCTGGCCATCGCCGAAGCCCTCGCCCGTGACGGAGCGGACCTGATTCTCATCGCCCGCAACCGCGACAAGCTCAAGACCGCCGCCGAGGCACTCGGCCGGCACGGCACCGTCGTGCACACCGTCCCCGCGGATCTCTCCGCGCCCGATGCCCCCGCCCAAATCGCCGCGCACATCGCAAACCTGACCGACCGGGTCGACACCCTCGTCAACAACGTCGGCACCGCACACTTCGCCTCCCTTGCCGACACCACGGTCGACGAGATGAACACCATGTGGCACCTCAACGTCCAGGTGCCGCTGCTGCTCAGCCAGCAACTCCTGCCCGCCCTCGTGAACGCTCGGGGAAGCATCATCAACATCAGCAGCTACTGGGCCCGCAAAATGGTCGCCGGCCGTCATGCGGCCGCCTACTCCGCCACCCGCGGAGCGCTCAACTCCCTCACCCGGGCGCTGGCCAGTGAACTCGGCCCCCAAGGAGTCCGTGTCAACGCCATCGCGCCCGGCGCCGTCCGCACGCCCAAGTACGAACGCTCCTACCTCGCCCCCATGACCGCAGAAGAACGCACCGCACACGACGAGCAGATCGAGCACTCCTACCCCCTGGGACGCCTGGGCACTGCCCAAGACATCGCCACCGCGGCCGCCTACCTGGCCTCCGCCCAGTGGACCACCGGCACCATCCTCGCCGTCGACGGCGGACTCACCACCCGCTGACTCACCATCCGATGACTTCTGCAAGCTTCCTACCTGGCTCAACGCCGTGAACGACCAGGTCGCGGGCATCGGGCAGATGGACGTGCCGGGCACCCCGCGCGACTCCCCGCACATCCTTGACACGCTGCTGAACCTGGACGCCGGAGTGAAGCCGGAGATGGTGGCCACCGGCAACGCCTCGTACTCCCGTACCCTTCAAGCAGGCTCGATCGGGCACGAGTGGCAGCCCCGGGAAACCGGTGCCGCTACTCGCCCTCGCTGCTAATTAAGAGCTGCGATCAGGATCGCTACAGTACGGGCGTGCAGGTGGGCACCCGGTCGAGCTGTAAGCTGCGCGTCCAGTCAGGAAGGCTGGATGCGACTCGTAGCAGCCTGCCCATCAAAGGGCTCTTCACGACTCCGTCGGCCGGCCTTCCGGACGCCCCGTAACTGCTGATTAAGAGTGGCGACTCGATCGCTCGTACGGACTTGCTGACGGGTGTCCCGACTGTCTGATAGTCGTTGCACCGGTAGCCACGAAGGCTGGGTGCGACTCTCGTACTCCTGCCCGTCATGGGGCTCATGTCGACTCCGTCGGCCAGTCTTCTGGTCACCCGCCATAACTGATTAAGAGCTGCGGCCTCGATCGCTCGTACGGACTTGTTTCAGGGGTGACCTGGCACTTCCTGTTCGTGTTCGATCTGGAGAGGCGAGATGACGCAACGGCCGCCACAGGTATGGGCCGGGATCGACGTAGGGAAAGGGCATCACTGGATCACCGTGGTCAATGCCGATGGCGACCCACTGTGGAACCGCAAGGTGATCAACTCCGAAACCGACATCCTGGGCGTATTCGGTGAGGTTATGGACGCAGCCGACCACGTAACGTGGGCACTTGACCTCGTCGACGGGCCAGCAGCATTGCTGCTGGAGACCCTGGCCAACCATGGGCAGAGGACCCGGTACGTCACCGGGTCAAAGTTCGCAGCGTTCAAGAAGAGCTTCAGCGGCCAGGGCAAGTCCGACTTGAAGGACTCCTACGTCATCGCCGAGTTCGCCCGCTGTCTCCGGCGGCAGACAGTTCCCGTGCCAGCGCCTCCGAGGGTCACCAAGGAACTCTCCCTGATCCTCTCCCACCGCAATGGCCTCTCAGTCGAACGCACCAGAACCATCAACCGCATGAGGGCCATGCTCACCAGCATCTTCCCAGAACTGGAGCGGTCCTTCGACTTCGCCCGATCAGACGGCCCGCTGGTCTTGCTTTCCGGGTACCAGACACCTGGGGCCATTCGGCGGATGGGCGAGAGCAGGCTCACAACCTGGCTCGCCAAGCGCGGTGTGAGAAAAGCGGCAGCCATCGCAGAGAAGGCAGTGACGGCCGCTAAGGCACAGGACTCAGCTATCAATGGAGAGGACCTGGCGGCCGAGCTGGTAGCCGAACTCGCCCAGAAGGTCACGCAGATGAACTTCCGCCTGAAGGAACTGGAAGCCAAGATCAGGGAGATTCTCTCTCAGCATCCCCAGGCTCCTATCGTCCTTTCCATGCCGGGCTTCGGTGAGCTCCTTGCGGCTGAGCTTCTCGCAGCGATCGGTGATATTTCCAGGTTCCCGAGTGCTGGGCGGCTCGCTGTCGCATCAGGAATGGCACCCGTCTCCAGGGACTCCGGTTCGAACACGGGGAACCGCCAGCGCCCTACCCAGTACAGCCGACCCCTTCAACGGGCCTTCTTCATGTCCAGCCAGTCCGCGTGCCTGACCGCGGGGACGTGGGAGCAGGAGATGTACCTGCGCAAGTACCAGGGCTACACGCACGACCGAGGCCGCCACAAGAAGGCCGTCATCGCTGTTGCCCGTCAACGCGTCTCCATCCTGTGGGCCATGCTCAGGGACGGTCGGCTCTATGAGAGGGAGTACAACCCCCGCGAGAAGGCGGCTGGCGAGGCTCAGGCGGCTTGACTTAACTCATTAAGAGTCGATATGGTCTTCGGCCTGTTCTCCCTGCTCGGCTACAACTTCTCCCCGCGCTTCAAGGACCTGGCCGACCAGCGGTTCCGGCGCGCGGAGATGCCCGGCATCACCACCGGCGGCTACGGGCCGCTGGAGGGGTTGGCGCGGGGGACCGCGTGAACCTGAACAAGGTCACGGTGCCGGGCACTTGCACGGGCGCGTGCCCCAGCGTGTCCCAGCCGCTGCGGCGCCAGTCCAGCGCCCCGTCGGGGGCGGTCACCTGCTGGGCGAAGACCCGCTCGCCGACCACGGTGACGCGTACGTCGGCGGCCTTGGGAATCCCGGCCTGGAACAGGTGCGCGGTCACGGCCAGGGAGTGCTCGGCGGCGAACTTGGCCGCGGCCTCGGAGTCGTTGGTCACGTAAGGAACGGAGATCTTGCGGTCTCAGGCCTGCATCGCGGCTTTCGCTGCGATGCAGGGTGCATCGCGAGGAACGCCTTCGGAGGCTCGAACGAGTTCGTCAATGGGCGGGCTCGGAGGAAACCCGGAGTCGGCCCGGCAGGGGCGGGCGTCGGCGCTCAATGCGGGCTGCGTCGGCTCCGGTAGGCCGCGACGCTGGCCCGGTGTGCGCAGGTTCGGGTGCAGTACTGCTTCGAGCCGTTGCGCGAGAGGTCCACGAAGGTGGCCCGGCAGGTCGGCCCGGCACATACGCCGAGACGAGCGGGACCGAGCGTGGCGATCACGGAAGCCAGTGCGCTGAGCGTGGTCGCGGCAAGGTGCGCCGCGCAGCGGTCGGTATCGGACGTCACCTCGGTCCACCAGCGGCTGTCCTCGTGGCGCAGTACCGGGGTGGCGCGGCTGCGGCGCAGACCCTCGTTGATCAGCGCCGCGGCTTCGACCGCGTCCGTGTTCGCCCGTTCGAGCGCCTCACGCACCGTCTCGCGCAACGCGCGGACTTCCGCCAGGTCGGCGCGGGTGAGATGCCGCGGACCGGTACTTCGGTTCGCGGCCGAACGCGGAGGCTCGGCCGCGGGGTGGTCGTCAAGGAAGTCCCGGAGCTGCTCCACGGTCTCCAGCGCGTCCTCTCCCTTGACCGGCCTCAAGGTGTTGGCCAGGTCGACGGCCGTCTGGACCACCAGTGGACTGTAATACGCATCCCGCATTTGACGTGTCTCCTCACTGCTCCGTAGCGTTACACGCAAAGGAGCTTTCGCATGTCACAACATACCCGGCAGGGAACGACACCGCAGACGAGCCCGCCTGGAGGTACTCCGGCACCGGGGCGAACGGACGCCCCGGACGGGCGTCGGCTGGGGCTGACTTTGGGAATGCTGGTGCTGCCGATGTACGTGGCACTGGGAGCACCGTCGGTGGCCTTACCGGCCGTCGGCCGCGCACTCGCGGTGCCGTTCGGGGCCACCGCATGGATTCTCGCCGCGTGGTCGCTGACCTCCGCGCTCGCGATGCCGGTCGCGGGTCGGCTGCTGGTCCGCTGGAGCCCCTTCCAGGTCCTGGTCGCCGGGGTCATGGCGCTCGCCGCGGGCTCCGCGCTCGCCGGAGCCGGGCCGGCACTGTCCGTCGTGATCGTCGGCCGACTGATCGGCGGCGCTGGGGCGGGCGCGACGGTGATCGCCGTCTTTGCCGCGGCCACCGCCCTTCCCCGGCGCCAACGGATCCGCGTCCTGGGAATCATCGCGGCGGCCAGCGCGACGGCGTCGGGGTGCGGGACACTGATCGGCGGGGTGGTGACCGCATGGCTCGGGTGGCGTGCCGTGCTCGCGATCCCGGTCCTCGCGCTGCCCCTTCTGCTGGCCGCACTGCCGAGCAGGCGCGCGCTGACGCGGAGCGGTGGCGGCGAGCGAAACGGCTTGACCGAGCGATTCGACATCGTCGGCGCGGCCGTACTGTCGGTACTCGCCGGCTCCTTGATCACGTTGTTGCAGGCACACTCGGTCGGCCTGCCCGCCCCGGTCACGCTCGTCGTGGCCGCCGCCGGGGCGCTCGCCGCCGTGGGACTGTGGTGGCGCGTGCGCAGCACGCCCGACGGGTTCGTGCCGCGGCGGGTGATCGCATCCCGCGGCTTCCTGGCGGCCGGGCTCATCGGCGGGACCGTCTTCGCCGGCTACTACGGGGTGCTGTTCCGCGCCCCGTCCCTGATCGAGCAGGCCACGGGCGGTGGCCCCCTGGAAGCCGGCGTGCTCCTGGTCCCGGCTGCCGCCTGCTCGGTGCCGGCCGGGCGGCTGGTCGGCACCTTCACCGACCGGTTCACCGGCTGGCAGGTGTCGGCCGGGCTTGCGGCACTCACCGTCATCGGCGTGCTCGTGGTCGCGGTCGCCACCGCGCCGGTCCCGATCGTCCTCGGCACGGCCCTGACCGTGTGCGGGTTCGCCGGCGCCCAAGCCGTACTGGTGAGCCTCGCGCCGGACCTGGTCGCCGCGGACGACCGCCACACCGCACAGGGCCTGGTCAACTTCATGAACGTCCTGGGCGGCGGGATCGGTCCGGCCGCTGTCGCAGGTCTGTCCGGCGTCGTGCCGGCGCCGATGGCCCTCGCCGTGCTCGCGGCGCTTCCCCTGTCCGGACTCGTCCTCAGCCTGACCCGGCGCCCTACCGCCGACCGCCGCCCTGAACCCGGTGCCACGCGTGGGAGCCCGCGCTGACAGCCCACCTGCATCTGATACGACAACGCCTCGACCAGCAAGGAGCCTTGCCATGGCCGCCGAGCCATTCGAAGTGAGCATCACCGAAGCCGAGATCGAGGACCTGCGTGAACGATTGCGACGGACCCGGTGGCCCGAGCGCGAGCCGGTGGACGACTGGTCACAGGGGCTGCCGCTGGCGTACGCGCAGGAGCTGTGCCGCAGCTGGGCCGAGGACTACGACTTCGGGTTCGCCGAGCGGCTGAACGTCTTCCCGCAGTACCGCGACACCATCGACGGGCTGGGTCTCCACTTCCTGCACGTCCGCTCGCCGGAGCCGGATGCGTTCCCGCTCGTGCTCACGCACGGGTGGCCGGGTTCGGTGCTCGAATTCCTGGAGGTCCTCGGCCCGCTGACCGACCCCCGCGCGCACGGCGGTGACCCGGCGGACGCGTTCCACGTGGTCGCGCCGTCGTTGCCCGGGTACGGCTGGAGCGACAAGCCGTCGACGACCGGGTGGGGCATCACTCGCACCGCGCGCGCCTGGGACACCTTGATGGTCTCGCTGGGTTACGAACGGTACGGCGCGCAGGGCGGCGACTGGGGTTCGGCGGTGTCCGGGGCGCTGGGCGAGGTGGCGCCCGAGCGGGTCGTCGGCGTCCACCTGAACCTGGGATCCGTGGCGGCGGGCACGTTCGACGACCCGACGCCCGCGGAGCTGGCGAATCTGGAGGCCGAGAAGGAGATGCAGCGTACCGGCCGGGGGTACTCGGCGATCCAGGCTACCCGGCCGCAGACGCTCGGCTACGGCCTCACCGACTCCCCGGCGGGGCAGGCCGCCTGGATCGCCGAGAAGTTCTGGGCGTGGACGGACAACGACGGCCATCCCGAGGACGCATTGTCGCGGCAGACAATACTCGACGAAATCTCGGTCTATTGGTTCACCGCGTCGGCCACATCGTCGGCGCGCCTGTACTGGGAGAGCTTCGCCCACTTCCGGGACAAGGTGACCGCGCCATCCGGGCTGTCGGTCTACCCGCGCGACATCACCCGCCCGTCGAGGCGGGAGGCCGAGCTGCGGTTCACCGACTTGCGCTGGTTCGAGGAACTGCCGCACGGCGGCCACTTCGCCGCGCTGGAGCGGCCGGAGTCGCTGGTCGAGCAGGTGCGCGGGTTCTTCCGCCTGTTCCGCTGACTGTCCGTGCCATCCCCCGGGAAACCCGCGCCCGGGAGATGGTCCTGTCCGTCCCCCGGGGCAACGGCAAAACGACGGCCGGGAGGCACGCCGCAAGGGGGAGGCACGCCGCAAGGGGGAGGTGCGCCGGGGCGACGGCGCCGGCTGGCCGAAATCTACGTGCGCCGCACGCCGGCCGCTCCGAAACGCTGGTGCCCGGACCACGGCTCTTTAGCGTGTCCGCGCCACACTTAACCCGCCACCGCCACGCCATCACACGGCCGAGCCGCCTGTCCGGCCCCGCCCCCGGCACGCGGCCGCCCGCGCGGTGCAGTTCCGCGTACGACGTCCCGGACGACATGGCCCACTGCTGGAGGAATGATGCGCACGGCTGGCAGGAGACGGCCTTTCCGTGCACTCGCTCGCGGAACCAGCCTGGCCACGGTGCTCGGCGTGTTCGCCGGGGCCGTCCTGACCCTGATGTCCGCGGCCCCTGTCGCCGAGACGTTCGGATCGTGGCCCGGACGCGAACACTCCGGCATCACCGTGCCGCGCTGGGCTGCCCGCAAAGCGGTACGGGCCGTGACTACTGCTTCGACTCCCGATCGCTGACCGTCCTCGCGGGCGGTGGCGGCCCCGTGGACAACCCCGACTTCTGCGGCGCGGTCGGCTGGCCGGACAACGTCGTCAAGCCGGGCGGCGCGGACGGCCCCGAGGCCCACTGCGACAACGCGGACTACCTCGATCCGTCCTACAACGGCGGCCGCGCCTACCCGCTGACCCGTGACCAGGCGACCAGCGCGCTGCTGTCCTGCGTACGGCACGCCCGGCAGGGGTTCACCAGCGCGATCGACTCCGCCGCCGACCTGCTCGATGTCCACAACCGGCTCAAGACCGGACCGGAGTTCGACCGGGCCAAGCGCACTGTTCTGTACAACTGGGGCCGTCTGCTGCACGCGGTGCAGGACTTCTCCTCCCACTCCAACTGGGCCGACGCCCCCGCGCCGGATCTCCCTCTCGGGACCGCCAACCCGCCCGGCCTGAACATGCCCCGGCCCGCCCAGCTGTTCAACTTCCTCGCTCCCGAGCCGTCCCCCGCCTCCGTGCCCCGTGACCTGACCACCGGCTGCTACTACCTGGACCCCGACCACCCGAACCGCTGCCAGGGACACGTACGCCACGGCGCACCGCTCAACGGGGAGGACACGGGTCTGAACAAGGACGGCGGGAAGATCGACCCCAGGACCGGGCAGACCTCCGGGCCGAGCACGTACCGGGGCAAGACCGGCCGGAACTTCGACCAGGCGGTACGGGCCGCGATCACCGACACCCGCCTGCAATGGGTCGACCTGCGGCAGGGACTGGAGAACCGCTACACCAACCCCGGCCAGGCATGGCTGATGGCGTGCGCGCTGCTGCGCGACGCCCCGCACACCGAATGCGCACCGGGCCGGGCCCCGGCGCCGTCCGGTGCGCGCACCCCGGCCAAGGGCACCACCGTCGCCGACGGCGCCGCACCGGACTGCGGCGTGCACTGGCAGCAGCCCGGCGGGCCGTACACCACGGTCTTCATGCAGTACGTCAACTGCTCCAGCAGCCCGCAGACCATGGCCCCGTACGCCACGGGAGCCGCCGGCTCGCCCGACTCCCGCTATACGTTCGGACGCGTGTGCCGCACGATCGCGCCGGGCTGGGCGACCTCGTGGGTGATCGACCCCTCCTACTTCCCGCCGGAGAACACCACCCTGCAAACGGTGGCGCACTGCTGGAGCCCCGCCGCGACTGCCGCCTCCCCTCCGTTGCGCCCGCCGGCCTCCTCGACTGCCGACCCCGGCGCACGCATCGGGCCATCGCCGGGGCCCTCGCTTACGGGAGGCGAAGAGCGCCGTGCTGCCGCGCCGCCGCCGTGCGGGACGAGCTGGAGCCAGCCCGGCGGTACGGGCACCACGGTCCTCATCGACTACGTCAACTGCCTCGGCGTACCGGCTCTGATCGCCCCGCTGGCCATCGGGGCCGGACCCGATTCCCGCTACAGCTACACCGAAGCGGCCCAGTACGTCGCTCCAGGAGGCGCCACGGCACACTTCCGCATCACGCCACCGCAGTTCCCACCGGAGCCGACCAACCTCCAGTGGATCACCCGGGTAATCTGACGGGCCGACGGCCAACGCGCCACGGTCGACGACGCCGAAGCGCTTGTGCGCCGCTACTGAGTCATCAGGGCCGGGGATGTGACCACCGAGCCCGTCACGTACTGGTGTCTACGACGACGGCGCCGTGTACGGCCCCAACCGCCCCAGCAAAAGTGAAGACACCGAGCATGGCCACGAAGAAGCCGTCGAAGCCGTGGCTCGTCCGGTACACCACCCCGGGCGGACCGACCGTGCAGAAGTACCGCTCAGAGCCCGATACTCACCGAGCAATCGGCAAGGAGCGGGACCAGATCGCTGACGGCTCCAGTCGCGTTCAGAAGTTCATTGACCCCTTTGAACCGGATGTTCAGGCCCCACTTGGTGATCTCTATTGCGTCTTTCGCGACCGAGTCATTCGGTCCGATCCATGGGACCGGCTCGTGGCAGAATGTCCGCATGATGCTGACCAGAAAGGGCGATGCCGCGTAGGCGCCCGAAGGCCGTCCGTACTGAGCGATGGCGGCCCCGTAAGCATGTGATGGTGCACCGTATCCGCGGTGTCTCTGCTCGAACCCGGGCGGCCGTTCGCCGCGTGGAGGACGAGCGGCTGGGTCGTCCGGACCTTGTCTTTGACGCGTTGTCCCGCTTCGAGCGGGTGTTCAGGCAGCCAGGGCGGTTGCTGAACGCGTCGGAGGTCTGGCAGCCGGGCTTGGAGATTGAGGACGCCCGCGATGACTTGGATGAGGTCATGCGCCACCTCCCGCGCGGTGCCCGGATCGATCTGGGCCGACTGGTCGCCCGGATCGATGCCGAATTCGAGCGTCGCACTCTTCCGGATCCTGGCTGGGCGCCCGAGTGGACAGCGGGTCGTTGGTGGTGGTGGAGAATCCGGGAGCGTTGAGCTTGGCGCTCACCCATCCGCTGGCCATCAGTGATCGGCGGATCCGGTTCGTTGCTGTTCGGTCCGGGCCCGGGGCAGGCGAGCTGGTAGGAGTCGGCGCTGGGCGGCCCCATCTCGGGCTGCGTGCACCAGTGCACGACGGATCGCGATGGTTCGGCTGGACCGACCCGGACAAGCCCGCCTGGACGCTTGCGATATGCGGCCTCCACGACGGCGCCTGGTACCTGTCACAGGCGTGGAACACCGAGCCGGTCCGCTGCTGCGTCCTGCCCCTGGGACATTCGGGTGCGCACCTGCGGGCCCCGGCCCGTGCTCAGGGCGGTGAATTACCGGTGCCTGCCATGGACCGCAGCCTTTTCGCCGCACTGCGCTGCCGCTTGGGATACCCGCAATGGCTGCGCCCACCCACTACTGCCGTGAGATCCCCGTCAGGACAGCCGGTATCCGCCGGCCCGGGTGCGGACGGGCGCCGCCGGCCGCCGGTCCGCCCGTGACAGTACACCCGTCGAATCCGGCAGCGTTCGCGCCTGGCTGGTGCCGCAGAAGGGGGCCAACGGCGCCTGCCGGCCGTTCTGGTGTACTGGCTGCCAGCGGCGAGAAGGCGGCGGAGGAGCGCGGTGGACAGCACGGGGTGGGAGCAGGCAAAGGAGGACGAGGCGGAGCAATCTGCCGAGGCCCGGCCGAATCCCCAGGCAGCGGCCGAGGCGCTCTACATCAAGGCAGCTCTGCGGGCCGTAGCTCACGGCAGACGCAACCGCACCTCATCGGAGCCACTGCCGCGCAAACCACTGGTGAACACCGAAGACGAAGCGCGCTGGTGGGTGCAGATCCAGCGCGAGTACTCGGCTGTTTCGCCGCGCCTGGCCGAAGAACTGCTGCAATCCGTCAGTCCGGTGCCCACGGAAACGTCGTAGGACGTGCCGGACGACCCGCGGCCAGCCCGGCCGACGCGCCGGCGACCTCGGCCCCGGGCAGCCCAGCACATCAGTACCGCAAGACCGACAACGAGGAGCCCCTCCGTATGAACGCCGAACAGGCCTGTGACCGCATAGCCTCCATCCGGAGGGACGGAAGCAGCGTGACCGATCCAGCCGAACTGGATGAGGTGTGGGCGGCACTGGACACCGTGCGCCCCGAGGACATCCTCGGAGCCTGGAAAGGCACCAGAATCAAGAGTGGTCACCGGGTGGAAGAGATGCTCGGCCGGATTCGCTGGTACGGCAAGACCTTCCATTCCACCGGCCGTGCCGAGCCTTTGATCTGCCGTGACGAGCACGGCGCGCTGTACTCGAATGCCGAGCTGGCCAAAGGCGAGGCGAGCCTTTGGATGGTGGAGTTCCGTGGCGAGGCGACCGCCACCATGGTCTATGACGGCCAACCCGTGCTCGACCATTTCAAGCGGGTCGACGGCGACACCCTCCTCGGCGTGATGAACGGCAAGAACGTCCTGGACAACGGCCATCACTTCTACTTCATTCTCGAACGTCCCTGAAACGCCCTGCCTCATCCCACGGGCACCACGCTCCAGGGCAGACGCCCTCCCAGCCGTCCGGGCAATACCGGCACGGCGGACACCACACGAGGAAGACACGCATGCGCATACAGGCAGCACTGGTGGAGACTCCCGGCGGCCCTTTCACCGTCCACGAGGCCGACCTTGAGGAGCCGAGGCCGGACGAGATCCTCGTGCGGATCACTGCTTCAGGCATCTGCCACACCGACCTCAGCATGCGGCAGGTCTGGCCGCCGGGGCGTCTGCCCATGGTCTTCGGCCACGAGGGTGCCGGTGTCCTCGAGGCGGTGGGGGAGGCGGTGACCAGCGTCGCTCCCGGTGACACCGTGTGCCTGACTTACCGAAGCTGCAGCGTCTGCGAACAGTGTGCGACAGGGGAGCCCGCCTACTGCGAGCATTCGGCTTCCCTGAACGCCGGTGGTTCCCGTCCGGACGGCAGCTCGCCCCTGTCGTACACGGACGGTAGCCCGGTCTACGGCAGCTTCTTCGGCCAGTCCGCCTTTGCCTCGCACTGCCTCACCACAGAGAGCAACACCGTCAAAATCCCCGCGGACATACCCGCAGCCGTGGCCGCCCCCCTGGGATGCAGTGTCCAGACCGGCGTGGAGACAGTACGTACGGTTCTGCGTCCGGCAGCGGGCACCACGCTGGCCGTCTTCGGCGCCGGCAGCGTCGGCCTCAGTGCCGTCATGGCGGCAGTCGCCGAGGACTGTCCGGTCATCGCCGTCGACCCCATCGCCTCGCGGCGCGCGCTGGCCCAGGACCTCGGCGCCGCGGCGGCTCTCGATCCCACCACCGAAGACGATGTGGCGTCGGCCCTGCGCGACCTCACCGGCGGAGGGCCGCACTGCGCCATGGACACGACTGGCAAGTCGACGGTGGTGTCCCAGGCCATCACAGCCCTGCGCAAGCGCGGCACGCTCGCCCTGGTCGGAATCGGAAAGGCCGAGTTCGACACCATGCCGGTCATGACGAAGGGCATCACGATCCGGGGCGTGACCGAAGGTGACGCCGTGCCGGCCCGGACCATTCCGCAACTGATCGACCTCTACCGGCAGGGCCGGCTCCCGCTGGATAAACTCATCACCGAGTTCCGCTTCACCGACATCGAGGCAGCCGCCGAAGCAGCACTGCGGAAGAGCGTGGTCAAGCCTGTCCTCACCGCATCTCACTGATTCCTCATGTCGTCTGTCACACAGCGAGGGCGACGGGCGGCGTGGATTCGTAGCACCGTCCGTCGCGCAGAAGGGCCCGGAAGACGTTGACGCGGCGGTGGGCAAGAGCGAGGACTACTTGGATGTGGCAAGCACCTCCTGCCGAAACTGGCCCCATGAACAGGACAACGAGAGAAGCACTACCGGAAGGAGGACTCGTCCTGGCTGTGCCCGACGGCTGGCAGGGGCCGCCCTCACTGCGTTTCGAGCGACCGGCGGGTCGCCACTGGGTTCTCCGGCAGGGCGAACGGACGCTGATCGTGGCCCGGGCGGAGGGCGACGGCTGCTGTCGCGACCTCCGCCTTCGCCGCCTGTCCGGTTACCGTTCCCCGCTGCCGCCGGTGAGCGCCGCGGCGATGAGGGCCGGGGGCAACTGGCCTCACCGGTACGCGCGGTGGCTGGAGGACACCAAGTGCGGCCCACTGCACCACGGGCGCTGGCGGCTGTCCCAACAGAAGGCCTTCCCACCAGCTGTCTGGAGCTGCGACCTCGTTCGGGACTGGCCGGACACCACCCTGGAAATGCTCTGCGGAGGCGGCTGGCACGGTGTCCTGCCACTGCGCCCACTCCCAGTACCGGACACTGCCCGCGTGAAGGCATACCGCAAGCACGCCCGCGAGAACACCCTGGCCCCCGTCCTGCTGTGGTGGGTGTCTTTCCTGGACGGCTGGCTGCTCCTCGACGGCCACGGCCGGGCCGCGGCCGCGCTGGCCGAAGGCACCCAGCCGGCCTGCGTGGAACTGACTCGCGTACCCGACGACGCCGACTGGCGGGCGAACGCCGTAAGCGTCACCGAGGCATACGAGGAACGAGTAGCGCGCCTCAGCGCGCACCGGGCAGGTCCGCACATCGAGCGCCAAAGGCAAGCGCTGGAGCGGGGCTATGCCGATGTCCTCTCCACACTGCCGTATGACCCGGCCACCACAGTGATCTTCGACCATCCCGGCGACTGACGACGGGGCATCGTGCTTGCTGCACGCTTTGAACGGCAGATACGGCCGTGTACCGGGCAAAGGCCAAGACAGCGCCACGCTGCCGACGGCGAGACGGAACACGACACGGAACGGCGCGTCGACGAGCGTACAGCCGGTATACCACGGTTGCGTCCCGCGCCGCTGCCCCGCATTCAGGTCGCGGTGACCGCGGTTCTGCCGCCAGCCGACCGTACGCAGTGCTACCGCGAGACGGGCGAGGCCGACGAAATTGAGCCGCTGGTCCTGCTGCGCCGCTGGTGGCTGCGGGCCCGCCTGTACGCCGACCCGCTTGCCGGACGACAGTACGGACATCGAATCCGGCACCGCCCCCGGGCACCCGGCTGGTGCCGCGCTGCGCCAGGCCGCCGCCGACCGCGAGACGAGCGCCGGTGAGTGGATGGCATCCCCAGGCCCGGCGGGGAGGCAGGCGTGGACCGTATCCGGCTCTCGCCCGCCATGCTGCCGCTGCTGGGCCCGGCCGTGTCCGCGAGCGTGTTCTCGGCGGTGGCCAACTGCTGGCCGAACTGCGCGCCGAATGGCAGCGACGGACCGGGCAATGGCGCCAGGAGAACCCGGAGCTCGCCGCGGACATCGCCCGGGTGGCCGCCGAGCTGCGACAGGCGTAGTCGTGCCCGCCACCCCCGGACGACTCCCTGTATGTACCGAACATGCCAGCCCCTTGGATACCTGGGCATGGGGCTCCGGCAGGTACTTCGCCCGGCACGCTCATTCGGCACCCGAGACAACCGGAGGCCGTTGCGCGGCGAGGGCGGCCGGCCAGGGCGCGCTTCTGCGTCCGTGCGTCGAGGAGGCGGGGTCGGCTGTGAGCGAAGCTCGGTGGGGGACAGCTCGGCCACCGGGCTGTCAGACCCGCCGCCTATGGTCTGCGCATGACTTCAATGGATCTTGCTTCGTTCGATCAGGCGTGGGACCGCTTGGAATCCTGGCTGATTGCCCACTCACCTGCGGATCACGCCGCGCTTCGGCCCCCGGCCGCTGCCACGGAGATCGCCGCGGTGGAGGAACAGCTGGGCTTCGCCCTCCATCCTCAGCTCAGGAGGCTGCTGGAGCGGCGCAACGGCGTTGCCGAGCCGGAGCAGGACGGCGGCCCGGTGGCGGGAGTCTTCCCGGCCGGAGGCATCCTGCCGCTGAGCCACCGGCTCCTGTCCACCGCGGAGATCCCCTCGGCGCACGAGGTTCTCGTGGAGGTCCATGAGGACCACGTCGCCCCCTACCTCACGGATGACGAGGATGCCGAAGAGGTCGCCGGCCATCTGCACCGGTGCGTGCCCTTCGCGCTGCCCAACGACGGAGGCGTGGCGTTCATCGACCATCAGCCCGGCCCCACATACGGACATGTGGTTGAGATGGGCATTGGCTCCGGCGATCTGGACGGCACTCTCTGGGGCCCGAGCCTGGCTGAGTTCGCCGGGGCGGTGACCGATGCGCTGGAGACAGGCACTGCGTTCCTGTCCTACTGGCCCACCACCTTCGCGCACTCCTCTGGCCGAAGCTGCATCGACTGGGAGGTCCGTTCGTAGCGCACCGAGCTGCGCGGTCTGCTTCCTTCGGCGCGGCCGTCGCGGATCTCGCGCACGGCCGGTCGGCGCGGTCGCTCCCGGCCGTCCCCAGATGGCAGGCAGGAAGCGGCCGCCTGACCGCCTTCACTTCGGCCAGGGCCGTGTACGACGTCCAGGAGCCGGCCCATGCCCACGTGGTCGCCGTCCGGCGAGCGGGCTGTGGCCACCTGGGCGTGGACACCAGGACGGCGGAGGCGTCCGTACCCGGCCTGCTCCGTGCTTCGACGGTCGGTATGTCGTGCGGCACGTCGCGGTGGCGAGCATCGCGGCGGCCCCTGGCGAGGACGTGACCCGAGCCCTGTTCCGGGAGCACGTCGGGTCCGACGGGTACCTCCTGGCCGATGCCGTCGGTTGCCGGCCGCCCAGGCCGAGGCCCTGCTGAAGGGCGCGGCCGACAAGCCGGTCTGCCGCGTGGAACCGGCGGCGCTCGCGGACGCCGTCGACATCGTGAACGCCTATGCAAGAATCGCGTACACCGTCGCGGACCTGACGTAGCTGCACGATGAGGCGGCGGCCACGTCCACCAAGAGGTGGGGCCGTGCCCCTTGGTGCTGTTCCCCGGACCCGGGCCGCGAGCAGATCGACGCCGAGCCCGACATGGCCGCCGAGTGGCCGATGTGGCCGTAGCGTCAGGGTTCTACGGGGAGACGACTGCAGCAGCGTCCGTTGCTGTGTCCTGGCGGTACGCGTCTGCTGTGTCCTGGCGGTACGCGTCGAGGAGCCGGAAGAATTCCTGGACCGGGGTGGAGCCGGTGGGAGTGTTGCGCTCGATGTCAGAGGCCCAGCCGAGCGGGCTGTTGCCATCGAGGTGCTTTCCGAGCCATTGGCTGAATGCCCCGCCATGCCAGAAGTCGCAAGGGTCGTCGACGGAGTGTACGGCGACGGCAACCTGGTAGCCGACGAGGATGGCCTGCAAATGGTGAAGCGATCCGCCCGGCAGCCACATGCCGGGCCGCAAGCGGACTTGCTCAAGGAAGTCGTACACGTCCGTGCAGTCGCGCCAGTGCTTGACAGCTCGGGGTTTGTCCTCGGTCGGCATGCACACGAGCCTACGTGCGGCAGTCATGGCCGTTGGACGTGCCATACGTGACAGCCCCGCCGACCACGTCGTTAATCTGCTGTGACCCCTGCGCCCCGCCGGTGACGTACACCGTGGGCAAGGCACGGTCGAAGCCGAGCCCCCAGGGCGGCCACGGCCTTGTCCGGATGTCCGGCCAGCACCTCCGGGCGCATGGGGTTCCCGGTGACCACCTCAAGCGGGCGCACGCTCTCGGGCAGGAGCGGCACACTCGACTCCGAGGACACTGTGATCCGCGAGGTACTGCCGGCCAGCCTGCGGTTGGCGAGCCCGAGCCGTACGGTCTGCTCGTGCAGTACCAGCGGTACCTTGCACATCCGGACGGCAAGTCCGGTCGGCACTGCCACGTAGCCGCCCGTTGCGAGCACCACGTGCGGCTGGAACCTTACGACCGCTGTGCGCGCCTGAGCAACACCGAGCGGCACGCGCGCCATGTCCCGCTCATTCGCGGGCGACACCATCTTCAACGGATTCGATGAACGCCTCACCTTGCCGGTGGCCACAGCGGTGAACGCGATCCCTTCCGCGCCGGCAACGCGTGCCTCCAGACTGTCGGCACTGCCGATCCACAGCACATCGAGCGAGCGTCCCTGCGCCGTCAATCGCTCCCGCAGCGTACGGATCGCGGTGAGAGCCGGGTAGGTATGCCCGCCGGTGCCTCCCCCCCCGCCGCGATCAGACGGAAGGCTGCGGGGAGCCGAGAGGGGGCGTCCACACGAGGCACCCTAGCGGCCCGAGCGGCCCTCTGGTTTCGATGGTCCGGGCGGGCGGGTGGGCGGCAAGCGTGGCGAAAGCGCGGCGGTAACGGAACCTGCTAGGGGAGCGGCGCGTCGTAGAGATCATGACAGACAGCGGCGCCATGTCCATTGACGAGCTCTCCCGGTCCTGGGAAGAGATACAGGAGGAGTGCGAGGAGTTCCGCAACAGCCGGTACGACCGGACGGTCCTGGACTGCGCCGCCCGGCTCGCCGCGGAACCCGGCGGTACGTCGGCGTATGTGTGGACGCTCGGCCTGGTGCTGATGGCCCGCTACGTCGCCTGGGCCCCGGGTGAGGGCGTTGTACCGCAGGTCATGGCCGCTTTGGAGGCCACCGACACGGCACTGCGCGACCGGGCCTGCGATCATGAATCCCACCCGTACTCCGGCCATGCCGAACGGGACGACGCCGACCTTGCTCAGCTGCTGCCCGAGCTCGCCGACGAGACGGTCGAGTGGCGGATGGACCAGCCCCGGGACCAGTGGCGCTGCCCGCGCAACGTGGCTGGGTTCGCACGGATCGCCATGGACATCATCGACCCGGGATCGGTCGAAGATGTGCCGCCCCGCCTGCCCGTGGACGCCGTGGACACCATGGACACGCTGGCGGCGCTGCTGCACGGATACCCGAAGCCATGGACCGACGTCGAAGAGGAGATCACCTCGCACGCGAGGGGCCTCTCCTACGCGGAGGGCGAGGACCGTGCCGGGCGTCTGCTGGTCGTCCGGGCGCTGACCTGGTACGCCGTCTCCGACATGATGCGGAGCAAGGCGGTCCTGGACGAGCTGATCAAGGCGGTGGAGAAGACGCTGCCGCACGTCGTCGGAGCCTCCTGCACCCACGACTGGCATGCGACACTACCCGCCAGTGCCCCGGATGCCGCCGAGTTCGGCATTCTCCTGAGCAGCCGGGGCGGGCGGCGCCTGTACGAGCGAAGCGTCGAGTCGGGCCGCGGCGCTCCGCTGGAGAGGGTGGTGTGCCCCGCCTTCATGGCTGAGGTAGCTCAGCAGACCCTGAAGCTGCTGCGCGAGCGGCGCGACGCCCTCACGCACGCCGGAGCCGCTCCGACCGACCGCTGACTGACCGCCGGCACACGTTCGAGGCACCGTTTTACCGACTTGCGGCTTAGCGTTCATACACCGCTCGTCTCAGCGCCCTGGCGACCGGGTGGCGCGTCGGTCAGCGCACCTCGTCCTTCAGGAGACCGGTCACCGCTGCACCCTTCCAGGTGGTCGCAGACGACGAGCGTGTCGGGGCGGGTGTGGATGGTGCGCCTGTCCCCCTACGGCCGTCCTTCCGCCGGTGCGGTGCGGCTCTCCTGCTCCCGCCCGGCCTGCCCCGACCAGCGCATTTCCCAGGGCGCGGCGGCCGGGCACAAGGCCGTGGCCACACACGTCAACAGGCACCTGGCACACCCCGACCCCGGCCCCGACCCCGACGCCGGACGTCGCAGCGGGCCATGGGCTGTCGGCGCGGGCGGTGCGCTGCGGGGCCCGGTGGTCCTGGCGGTCGACCCCCGTCGCGATCCTCGCCCGCCGAGCACGCCGGGGATGGATCACGTTGGCGCGGTTCTCGCACCCGGCCCCGGTGCCCAGCCGGCCCCCGTTGTCGCGGCGCCGGTCCGAGCAGGACGGCCGCTGACCAGTCCCCGTCGGATCAGCCAATCGTACGGGCCGGTGACCGAGGCCTCGCCACCGGTCTCCGCCGGCTGGCGCGGCCTCCGGCCGCTCCAGCAGACCCTCCAAGCGTGCCAACTTCGCCTTCGCGGCCGCCTTCACCTGGTTCTGCTGCCAGCCCGACAGACGCTCCCGCAGCCAGGCCACCAGCCTCTGAGTCTCCCGCAGACGACCTGGCCACCGTAATCCGGGGTGACATCGTAGCTCGAATTGTGCGGCGCTCTGCTGGCTGACCTGTGAACTGGCCAGGCCATAACAGGCGGATGCCATGCCCGTCGCATCAATGCCATCATTGATCCGGTCTTCGTCAACTTCCTTTTCCATCCTTTACCGGGAACGAGTGAGTTACGACAAGGAGAGATTGCGACATGCTGCTCTGTGTCGCCATGGGCTTGATCACAAGGTGATCGATTGAGCAGCTCCATGCGGGGGTGCTAGCTTCACTCCGCACGTCGGCCGTAACGCAGGAAAATAGCCCGGCGGCATAAACTTCAAAACAGAACAATTGGTGGGGGTAATGATGTGATCTCGGATGCGTGCTGCCGTCATGGCCACAGCGGTGGCTCGTGCGCTTGCTGCTGTAATCTCGCCTGCATCAGCTGCGGCAAATGTCAGCGGCCCGGATAGTCCGCGTAACGGAAACCCGGGAGGGGGTCAGCGCTGCACAACGCTCAGCAACGGCGTGCTGATCGTTCGCAGCACCGGAAGTGGAAAAGACGTATCGGTCGAGTATTTCCGGGAGCGTGGCGGTGCCCTCGCCGCCCGTCTTGGATGGGAACGCAATGGCAGCAACACGTGGGAAGGATGGAGGAACATGAACGCCGCACCCCTCTACTACTCGCAGCAGTGGGGCACGGCCAAGAGCTGCTCGCCCTTCATAGGCAAGCTGAACACGAAGGGCGGCGACACCTTCTCCACACCGCCGCTTCCCCAGTGCTGACTTCCGCTGATCACTGACGGCTTGAGGGCCCGCCTGCCAAGGCGGGCCCTTGCCCGTCCCCCACAGAAAACATCACGATGCTCACCGCTGTCTTCCGCGGCCACGAAGGCTTCATCGCTGCCGCGATAATCATCAGCTTCCTCGCGGCTGCCGTTACCTACAGTGTCGTCCGCCGTCGGGCGCGCCGTCCGCTAATTGTCTCCTTGTGGGCCGCGTCCGTCGTGTCCATCGGATCCTTGACGTTCTGGATCGATGGAGGCGAGGCCCTGGCCACCTGCATGGTCAACAAAGATGTCCTGGAGCCTTTCACCACGGTGCAGGGGCTGCTCAACGTGGCCATGCTCCTCCCCTTCGGTCTGCTCGGTGTGCTTGCCACCCGCCGCCTGCCGCTCATGGCAGCTCTCAGCATTCTGTTCCCCGCGTTGATCGAGATCGCGCAGGCGGTGGTGCCCTTCGTCAGCCGGCTTTGTGACACCAGCGACCTGGTAGCCAATACCGCGGGTGCCTTGGTCGGTACCGGAGCGGGCTACGCCGTTAACCGGCTCATCCGTACCCCGCCGGCAGCCACGACGGGGAGGCACTATGTGGCCTGCGTAGCGGGGGCGCTGGTCCTGGCTGGCATGGCTGCTGGCTTCATCACGCCTGTTGTGGCCACGCAGGCAGAGACCGATGTCGCGGCTGGAACCGAGCAGGAAAAGGCCATCACCGGCGCACTTCGTGATGCCTTCGGTGGCCGGTACACACCGAAATCGGTGACGTTTACGCCTGGCGAGGGCGGCGTCGGGACGGTGATGGCAAACTTCCCCCAAGGCGCTGCCGAGCTGACCTGGCCCAGCAGGGAGCAGCTCGCGGTCAACCTCGTACCCGAAAAGGTCGAGCCAGGCAACTCCTTTCCCGTGCCCAGCGCCGCAGGCCCCGTCGCCGATAACCAAGGCGCTGAGCGCGTCGCAGTAGCCTATGCACGCCAGTTCGCCCCATGGGGGCTCAAAGAATCCGAAATAACGGTGCGGCGTATCGATGAAAAAGCGAACCTTGGATGGCTGGTCAGCTGGCGTCGATGGCGAGGAGAAATTCTGCTGCCCATGCGGCTGGATGTGGTGATCCAGCCCAGTGGACGCTTGAGTGATCTCATTTCCCGCAACGTCGACGCCTTTGACCTTCCCGATGTCAAAGTCGGCGAAGAACGGGCCTGGAAGATCCTCGAAAAGCAAACCGGCCACCAGGGCAGCACCATTGAACATGACGAGGCAGTGCTGCTGGCCGAACGTCGGGACGGTGCGTGGCGTGTTCATTGGCGCCTCGGCATCAAAAACGGACAGAGTGTGACTACCAGGGTCGTCGACGCCACCACCGGGACCGTCCATAAGCCCCGGCAACCCGGCATGTGAACCTTGCGTGAACCGATGCGGAGTTTACCGACCTCGATTACATGGGTTCCATCATCGATTACTATCACCATCTCGCGGGGGAGGCCTCTGGTACGAACTCCCAGGGGCCTCCTGGCCGAGCGCGTCATCTCTTCTTGCGCGTGCACGCGCGGAGACGCTCAAAAACCGTCGAGCTCCGTACGGCGGGCCTCTGGGGCCGATGGCAGCACGAAGTCCGAGGCCACGGGGCTCCGGGCTCCCCGAGGTACAACGGCCCGCCCCGGGCAACGGATGCGAGCCGGTGCGGGGCGACGTGCGTGACCGCAACCGTGCTCCTCTTCCACCCGGTCAAGCGCCCGGGATGAGTCCTCCGCACACAGCGCGATCGTAGAGTCGCTGGACCCATTCGTTGGCACCGGGACCGGGACCGGGATCGGCGGTCAGGACGGGGCTCGGGGCGGTCTCATGAGGTGCAGTAGCGACCCGGCGACGCCGAAGCAGTCGTCCGGGCCGAAGCAGGAGACGAGGGCCCGGGCCTCTTCGTCCGTGACGGGTTCCACGATGGCTTCGAGTTGCCGGACCCGCCTCTCGATCGCTTCTTCGCTCGCGTCCCAGTCAGGCAGCAGGCCGTCGGCGACAAACGCCAGCACTTCGGATCTCATCAAAACATGGTCGGCTGCTGCTGCGACCTGACGGCTGCCGGCTGGGCCGTCGCCACCGAAGACGCCTACCGGCCCCTGCCGCCGCCCGACGACACCGCCTGGCAGCGCCCGCCGGGCCTGCGCGGCGATCTATTCGCCACCGTCAGCGAGGTCCGCCGGGGCGGCGGCCACCTCACTCGCCTGCAGCCGCCCGCCTACCGCGCGGCGGTCCGCGCCGCCCTGGCCGACGCCGCGCACATCTGGGCGGACACCTGAGGCCCGCGCACCTGGCCGTGCTCCTCGATGTCCCCCCGCCAGGACCTGGGACGGCCAAGAGCCTGCGCGCCGACCGGCTGTACGCCGTGCTGCAACAGAGCACGTCGCCCCGTCGGCGGCCGCCGACCCGCATCGGTGGTAGGGCCCTGGCCGCGGCCTACCGCCGTTGGCCCGGATGGGAGCGGGCGTGGCAGTCTGAGGTTATGCGGATTTTGGAAATTATTGTGCCCTTTGCTCAGTCTGGTCGTATTGGAGCGGCGCGGCCTGGGGCGCACCTTGAGGACGTGGCGCGGGAGTTGGGGGAACCATGGGATCGGGGCACTTCCGTCGGGGCTGACGGACGGCCGTATCTGTATGCGTACGGCTGCCTGGAGCTCGGTACCTGCCAGGAACACTGTCAGGAGATCCGGTCGGTCATCGTGCAGACGGACTGGCCCACGATGGAGTGGCCGGCGCGGGAACAGGGGCGAGTGGAGAGGTTCTCTGGTTTTCCCGCGTACAGCGACGTCGTGCGGGCGCTGGGCGAGGCCGGTTGTGTTTGGGAGGAGCATGAGCCGCTGACTTTTGATGACCAGCTTGCGATCCGTGTCCCCGCTTCCGGCGCGGAGTTCGTGTTCGCAATGGACGAGGGGGCGGAGAGGGGGGAGGGAGGCGAGCCCAGGCTTTGTTCCGTGTCGGTGGCTGGGCATCGTCCGCACGCCTGCGGTTAGCTTGGCGTTTAATCTCCTGGGAGGGTTTTGCGCTGAGCGGGAGGAGTCTCCGTGCAGCATTCGGCCTTGATCCGGTCCGCCACCAGGTCGCGGCAGATGACGGTGAGCGTGCCATTCCAGAACGCGAGCTCGTGGCTGCAGCCGTTCTCGTGGGGCAGGATCTCGTCGAGGATCAGTGTTCCCAGATTCGTCCAGTGGTCGGCTTCGGGAGTTGTGGTCTTGAAGCTGGAGACGCCTGTGTAGCGGATGACCAGGTCTGCGTCATGTTTCCAGCAGTTGTGCCGGAGCCGAATCTCGACCGCGTCATCAGCGCCTCCGCCACTCCGGACGTGCTGGAGCTCCAGGTCCTTCACGCATCGCTCGCTGCGGAAGTTGTAGTGGCCCGTATCAGTGGCGAAGGCTCGGGCGCCGGGTGGCAGGTCGCCGGCAATCGAGGGCAGGTGTTCCAGGTAGCGAGTGGGATCGAGGACATTTGACAGGTCGCCGACCTGCGCATCGAGATTGACGTACTCCATCAGGCTTTGTTCCCGCTCGTGAGTCTCAATTGGTCGGCCTATCGTCGCACGACAGCCCATGGTCCTGGCCGGGTACGCACGGTGCCGTACTCGGCGTGGGGCTGCGACGAGGCTTCGTGCCCGCCGTGTGGTGGGCCGGGTGGGCTGATTGCCACCGCAGGGCGCGAACCACCGGCCGCCGGACTGAACCAGTGAGTACTCGGACCAGCATCATCTCGAAGGCAGTGGTTGATGCGCGCTTATGCGACCGCTCTCCGGTTTCTAGGGATCGGACCACCGGCCGAGTGAGGTCGCCGCCCTGTGGCTCCTACCGTCAGCGCATAGCGACCGCTCGGGTGTAATCGGCCAGAGCGCAGAGGGCCGCCAAACCCTGCCTTTCGGGTGCGCGTACGGGACACCCGCCGAGGTCCGCGTCGGCGGCGGCCGCACGGGGCAGCAGCGGGGACGGGGCTGTGACCCGCAGCAGTTCGCCGACCAGGGTCGGCCGGAGCCGGTCGTCGGCCGTCTGGTGCCACAGGTGGGCATGGGCGCACCAGGCGACGGCACGGGGGAGGGCCGTGACGGTGGCGTTGACCGCGGCGACGGCGAGCATGGCGCGCAGCGCCGCATCCTCATGGCGGGTGGCTCCGGGGTGAGCAGGGTCTCCAGGCGCCCGGCCGCCGCGGCTGCGGCCCGTGTGGTGCCGGGCAGGCGGGGACCGGGCAGGTGGTCGCGGACGGCCGCTGCCGCGGTGCGGGCGGCTGCCTCGGCCGGCTCCTGCGGATCCGTGGCGATACCCAGCAGTGCACCGACGGTGGCTCCGGCCAGTTCGCGGGCCAGCGGCACCAGGTCGACGGTGCGACCCGCGGCGAGTGGCCCGGTGTGGCGGGACAGCACCTGCTGCCACATCGGGCGCAACCGTTCCACGCCGGCCGCGCCGAGCCCGGCGGCGACCGCCCGACGGGTAGCGCGGTGCCCGGCGCCTTCCTGGTCGAACAGGGTGGCTCCGTCGGGCAGTCTGCGGGCGGCGCCCCCGGTGGTGCTGGGCGCGGTGCGGTCCAGCGGAAGGCGGGTGAGGGCCTGCCGGTACGGTTCGGTGCCGTGCACCAGCACGGTGCCGCCCCCCCCAGCCGGACGACGGGCCGGCGGCGGGTGGCGGCGAGCAGTGTGGTCAGCAGCGGTGGGAGCGGGTGTAGACGCGCAGGTCGCGACGGCATGCTGTGCGAAGAGCGGATGGGGCGGGGGCGGTGGAAGCGGCGTGGACCGTGGTCATCTGGCGTGCACCTCTGTCAGGTTGGCGGGGCAGTAGCGGCGGTCCCAGCACCACAACAGGGTTCGCCGGGCGCCCCAGGCCCGCAGCCGGCGCAGGCTGGCCTGCACCACCATCCGCTCGGCGCGGACGATCCGGGCGCTGCGCTCGCGCGCTCGGTTCAGCAGGACGACATCCTCGGCCGGACCCTCCAATGGGATGCGCGGTGTACCCCCGCATCGCAGGTAGAGGTCGGATGTCATGGCCAGGTTGTGACCGTGACACAGCACGTAAGGGGCGCGGTAGCGGGGGTGACGGTGGGCAGTGCGGTAGCGCCCGTACACTGCGGTCGTCCGTACCACTGCCGGGAGCAGGTATCGCTCGGCGAGCGAGGGGACCTCGTCCCGGCGCGGGACGCTGCGGCCGCAGACCATCTCCGCGCCGCGGGCGAACTCCGCCCTGGTCGCCGCGATCCAGTTCCGGGCGGGCAGGCAGTCGGTATCCGTACGCACCAGCCATCGGGCTCCGCGCGCGATGGCGTACCGGAAGCCTGTGTCGACGGCGGCCCCGGTGCCCGGCTCGTCCTCGTGGATGAGATGGACGGCGAAGGGCGCGGTGGCGGCGAAGGCGCGGACGCGGGCGGCCGTCGCATCGGTGGACGCGTTGTCGACCATGACCAAGGTGAAGCAGGTGTCGCTCTGCGACGCGAGCGCGGCGAGGGTGGCGCCGATCCCGGCCGCCTCGTTGAAGGCCGGCACCACACCCCACAGTGGCCCGGTGAGTTGTGCGGTCATCGCCCGGCTTCTTTCTGGAGGCGGGTGGCGGCGAGCCGGGCCGTGGCGGCACGGTCGGGTTTGCGGGAGCGGCCGAAGAGCGGGATACCGGCCAGCAGCACCGCGTCCGGCCGGGGGGTGCCCATCCGCGCGAGCGGGCCCGCGAGGGCGGCACGCCGTGCCCGGTCCGCGCCGCGCACCGGCTGGACGACGGCCATCAGGCGCTCGTCACCGTCGCCGGCCGGTATGCCCACGAGCAGGGCGAGATCGACGCCGGGCTCGTGCACGGCATTCTCGTACAGGCCGGGACAGATGTTCTCCGCGCACTTGAGCACCATGTCCTTGCACCGGCCCTCCAGCACGATCCGCCCGCTGTCGAGACGGGCCCGATCCCCGGTGGCGACCCAGGGGGCGGGTGCCTGGCCGACGTAGCGGTGCGGGGCGGCCGGTCCGGACAGCAGCAGCTCACCGCCCGCGTCGGTCTTCGCCTCGACGCCGGGTTGAGGCTCGCCTACCAGGTCACCCTCCCCGGTGAAGGCCGCCTTGGCCGCCTGCTCGACGGCCGCGGCGGGAAACAGCCCGGTCAGCGCGTACACGCTCCACGCCTCGTCGGGCCCTGCGGCCTTGAGGCGGGTGAGCAGGTCGGCGCTGGCCGGGGCCGAACCGGTCCACACCCGCCCGGTGAAGTGGGCCCCCTCCGCCAGTACGCCGCGCAGCTGCGGCGGCGTCAGGTGCGTGGCCTGAGGAGTGAGCCGGTGCAACTGCCGTGCTGGAAGCCTGGGAGAGCGGGCGGGCAGGGCCACCGGCGCGCCGCTCGCCAGGGACGGTGCAAGGACGAAGAAGGTGCCGCCGAGAACGGCTCGGCCCGCCCTCGGCCGTACCAGATCCGTCACGGTGGCCATGCCGCGGCGAGCGAGGACCGCGTGTGCACCACGGCACGAGGCCGCGAAGTGGTGCCCGAGGTGAAGACGATGACCGCGTAGCCGTCCTCGTCCAGCGTCGGAGGCAGACCCGACGTGCGAACATCGGTGTCCAGTACGGGGGCACAGCCGGGCAGCCGTCGGCCGACCGTGGCCACCGGCCCTCCGCGAGGTCCGGCAGCGCCAGGCGAGCCCGGCGGGCGAGCGGCCGGGCCCAGCTGGCGACCGCCTGGGCCGCGGCATCGGTGAGCACCAGGTCGGGGCGGGCCAGGGCGAGCCGGGCGTGCAGGACGTCGGGCCCGGCGCCGGGGTCGAGCACCGCTCCCCGTGCACCGAGCCGGTGCACGGCCAGCAGCACGCCCAGTGCCGCGGGACCGGGCCGGACGGCCACACCGACGGTGCTGCCCCGGCCGATGCCGCGCGCGTACAGGGCCGAGCGAACCGCTCGGCGAGATCGGCCAGGTCGCCGCATACCGCCTTGGTCCGTACGGCCCTGGAGCGGGTCGTACCCAGGACGGCCGGACGATCAGGGGACCGCCGCAGTGTGTGCATCAGCGCGTCGAGCATCAGCGAGGGTCCTCCCCGTGCCGTCCGGGCCCTTGGCCGAGGTACCAGCGGGCGGTGCCGATCAGGCCGTAGGCGCGCAGTCGGCGGGTGGAGTTCTCCACCGCCATGCCGCGGGCGTGGACGATGGCGGTGGTGTGGCGGCGTACCCGATTCAAGAAGAGCCGATCGGTGGGGGAGGGACGGCGTGGCATTCCGCCGACAGCTTCGTAGAGTTCGCTGGTGATGGCCATGTTGTTGCCGGCGTGCATTCGGTAGGGCGCGAGATAGCCGTGACGGCGCCGGTGGGCGGGGCGGATGCGGCCGAAGAGCGCGGCGATGCGGACCAGGCGCGGAAGGCGGCCCGCCCGAGCGGCCCGTGCTCGTCCCGGCGCGCGTCGATGCGCCCGCACACCAGGCCCGCGCCCTGCCGTAGGGCACCGCGGGCACCGGGTCCAGCCGGGATGCGGCAGGCAGTCAGCAGCCGTGCGGGCCAGCAGCGTCACACCGTGCGCGATGGCGTACCGGAAGCCGTTGTCGACGGCGCAGCCCACCCCCTTCTCCGGCTCGTGCAGCACATTGTGGTCAAGCCGTGAACGTCGGGAAGCTGTACTGCCCGCAGTCGACGCGGGCCACTGTGGCCGTCCCGCAGGCTTACTGAGGTGTGAGGGCGAAGAACACCGGCTGCTGGTGGAGAGGCGAATCTTTGCGGCCCGCCCGGCGCGGACCGTTCAGGGGGTTTGCGAGCGCGCACCGGCACGTCTCGGTCAGGGCCGTCGGGCAGCCCCGCTGACCGGCGGCATCCCCAGATGCAAAGACCGGTCCTCCGCCACCAAGGCATCCTGGTCGCTCACGTACGATGCCGTTGCTCGAGCCGACCGGCCTGTTACCGGCTGCTGACCAAGGATCAGGCACCGTGCGAAACCCGAATCGATGAGGCTTCCGCGGGCGGAGCCGGCTGGATGGCCTACCTCTTGTTGTCGGCGAAGCAGACCACGAACGACTCGGTGCCGATCTGTGTGAGGGAGCCCGTCGCGCCCTTGACATCCGCACACTCAAGGGTGCCGGAGACCCCGCCCTTGACGGTCTTGAGCACCTTGTAGCTGGCGCGGCTGTCCGTGCAGCCGAGCTTGTCGACCTTCGGATCCTTCGTGGTCCCCGTGTTCTGGAAACACTCGCCCACCTGCAATGTTCCGGCCTCGTCCGAGGCGTCGTCCGGCAGGAGAACCGCAGCCGCTACCACGCCGACGATAACCAAGATCAGCCCCAGCAGCACCAGGCAGCCGCGTGTGCGGTTGGCGGGCTTCACCGAAGCGTTCGGGGCAGACAGAGGCGGCAGGGCGGACACGGACAGGGATACCTCCGGTGAGACGAGGGTGAACAGTTTCAGGTGACCCTAGCAACACACCTGATGTACCTGCCGCGCCCGGCATCGACGAAACAGAAGGTCAGGCGGTGGCCCGCCGCGTACGGGCGCGAAGCCGGCGCCCCCGTTGCGACCGGTGCCACGGTGGCGCCGTACGGCCGTAACGCCGGGTGTATGCGCTCCCCATGCCAATAAATGGTGCTGGGTCGTGGCGCCGTGAAGACAGCTGAACGGGACAACTGCGGAGTGAGGAAGTGTAGCTACCGTTCCGACTGCCCGCTCCGTATCGGTCCATGAGCTGACGTAGTCCTGCGGCAGTCCGGGAAAGTCCATGACGTACCGGCCATGCCGTGATGGTGTGCTGGCCAGCGGCACTCGGTGCCCGCGCGAGCCACGGGCATGCGCGCCATCGGGACGATACCGACTTTCCGGACCACCGAGACGGTTCGAGTCGGCATCCGACGGCGGGTTCGAAGGAGTTGCGAGCCGACAGCCGGAGCGGGCCGATGCCCGCGTCGGCCAGGAGGTACCGGGCTGCGTCACCGCTACGGCCGCGGCGAACGAGCTCGAAAGGCTCCCGCTTCCTGGGCGGGCACACCACTCGCCTCCCGTGCAAGGGGCTGTGCCGCCTGGTGTCGGCGACTGCTGACGCGTTCCGTCGTAGTCGCCCGACCAGCCGACTTGGCCGTCCCAAGGGCAGCTTACGATGATCCGGAAACTGCAGCACCGGAAATGGGGGGTGTATATGGGCAATATCAACATCAATAGCCATGCTGTGCGAGCGACGGGCAGTGATATGAGCGCGCTGTCCCGGGAGGTGGCCCGCAAGCTGAACAACTCCCTGGAGGAGAGCCAGGCCACGGGGGTGGCGAATTCCGTCTGGGGCTGGGAGTGTGCCCAGCGCCTCAACTCCTGCGCACTGATGTGGGAAGAGCACATGGTGGGTTTGGCGAAAAAGATGGGCGAGCTGGGTGAGCGGCTGCAGGAAAGCGCCGGCAGCTACGACGCTCGGGACGAGGAAGCCGCTTCACGGCTGCGGCACGGCCTGAACGATCTGGGAAAGGCGTGAGTGGCCGGTGGTGGACTAAGAGGCCGTCATCAACGCCCGGCCCGAGAAGTGGCGCAAGGCCGCCGAAGAATGGGTGACGCTGGCCAAGCATGCTCTGCGCGCCGCCCAGGACATCCGGGACAACGGCACCAAGCCGCTGGCGGAGCACTGGAGCGACGAGGTGGGGCAGAAGGCTGCGAAGGACTTCGAGCAACTGGCCGACCAGCTGGAGTCCGCCTACGACATCCTGCTCGGCGGCAAGATGCTCTGCGAGGCCGTGGCCGACAGCATGGAAACCGCGCTGAGCTCGGCGCGCGAGATCAACGAACTCGCACAGCGCCACAACCTGCGCGTCGGCACGGACGGCCTGCCCGAGGGCGCGCCCATGCCTGGCGAGGACCCGGACAAGCTGCACGCCCGCGAGCAGATCGTCGCACTGCGCGATCATGTGCTGCAGCAGGTCGGTGACAGCAGGCCGGCGACAACGACGACATCGAGAAGGGGAACACCCGCCACGCCGCCATCGTCACCGGCGTCATGCCGGACGGCGAGATCAAGTACACCCAGCACAGCGACCCGTATCGCAACGTCAGCCTCGACGGACGCCTGCCCAACACGGAAAAGGCCGAAGGCCAGCAGAAGGTCCGCATCGTCCGTCCGCATCCAGATTGGTACTGATCCCGTGGCCGAAACCACCCCCCGTGCCCAGGAGCGACCACGGGACCCGCTGAGGCGTCGGCGCGCCGCGTTCCTGGGCGTGCCGATATTCACCGTCGCAGCCGTCACCTGTTTCGTCGCGACGCTGGTCGTATCCACACAGCATGTCCATCACCAGTCCGCCGCCTGCCGGTACATCGCCGTGCCGTGGACCCATTTCGCCTTGGCCTACGGCGGCCTGGCCGCCGCCGTGCTGGCGGTGGCCGCGCACATCGTGCTCCTCCGCGGTGCGCGGCGCCGCGGAGGCGAACCGGACGCGCGGTGGCGCAGCAGCCTTTCAACCGTGTGTGTCGTCATCGCCGGTCTGATGATCGCCCTAACAGCGGTCGTCACTGTCATGACGCATGCGGACGCCGCTGAAACGGCAGCCCACCTCGGCAAGCCTATGTGCGAAGGCTGACTGGCCCACGTACGGCCTCTTGGTGGGTGTCGGTGGTGGTGAGCGTCGGTGGTACTGGTTGGCAGCTGTCTCGTATCGCTAATCACTGCGCAGGGCCTCGCTGTGAGGAGTGGGTGATCGGCCGGTAGATGGTGTGTTGTGGCTGGGTGTCCCGTGTTTCTGGTTGGTTCGGGGTGGGTGGGGGAGGGGATGGCTGTTTCGGGATGAGGTGTTCGGCTGGGCTGGTCAGCAGTGTGTGGAGCGTCGAGCTGGGTGCCTCCTGCTGGTGGCGCTGTGCGCATCAGACCGATGCCCTGCACGGTGACTTCCTGCTGGCCTTCGTCAATGGCGGGGGCTGCGCTCGAGGTCGTGCTGAGCACTCGTCGCAACAAGAGCGCGCCCAAGCGGCTTCCTGACAGGCCGAAAGCCTCGTAGTCAGAGACGGGGCACCGACGAGTCCATCTGCGATGGTCGATGTCGTGTGGAGCGGCGTTTCCAGGCCTGAGCCGCGGCGCGCTTGGCGACCGGCGAACACTGTCGGCCGGATGAGGGCAGGCGGGGGCGGCCTGGCAACGTGGTGAGGGTTGAGGAAGCCTCGGGCAGATGACGAGGGCTGTCGTCCCCAAACTGAGCCCGTCCAGCGACGCAGACCGAGGGGGCCGGTGGTTCACAGCCAGATGGTCATTTTGGCAGGCCTAATGGCGTACGGAGTCGCCGGCGCCGCCTTTTTAGCATTGTGGGGTTTTTCCGCTAAAGATTTTCTGCGAATGGCGCGAAAGACCAACCCGCACATCGATGCGACTGCGCCCGCGGACCTCGCTCTCGTATGTTCGCTCTTGTGGGGAGTGGTCTTGGCCTTGTGGCCGTTAGCCGCCCTTGTTGCAGCTCTCGAATGTCTGGCCAACCGTCCGTATTGGGTCACTGCTTGATTCGGCATCCTGGCCGACCGGGGTCAGCATGCCGCCTCCAGCGGGGCGCTGTGGCCGGTCAGCCACCAGCACGTCACCAGCAGCTGGTGCAGGTCGGCGATCGCCGTGGCGCTCTGCCCCGGGCCGCCTGCCAGAGAGCTGCGCGGACGGCAGCGGGGTCGATGAGCCCGCTGGTCACGGGCGCACTGGAGGCCATGAGGGCGTCGAGCCGGTCGTGGTGGCGGGCCAGAGCGGCGATGCGCTGGGCGGTGAACGACCCTTTCGAGCGGCGGGCGGTGAGCCAGGCCGGCAGATGCGGCAGCGCGGCCCGCAGCAGCGGTTTGTAGGCCACCAGTCCGCGCCGGGCGAGGGCCCGGCGTGGCGAACGCCGCGCGGACGACCTGGTTGTCCAGGTACGGATACACCGCTCGCACGCCCAGCGCATCCCCGTACGGCGTCCAGCCGCGGGCCGAGGCGCCGACGGACCGCAAGGCGGCCTACTGGTCGAACTCGTCCGCCTACTGCGGCTGCTGGTCACCGGCGTCCTGCCGCAGCTGCAGGGCGACCTGGTGGCGGCCGGAGCCGGTCAGCCAGGACGCCCCGGCACCCAGGCGACACCAGGACCAGCCAAAGGCGGCGGACCGTAGCGTGAACGGCCCGCGCTCCAGCACCTTGGCGGCACGTTCGAGGGAGCCGGCCCGGCCGAGGGCTGCGGCGTTCTCCAGCACCTTCCAGTACGGGCCCGGCGCGGTGGTGCGCAGCCGGGCGTACGCCACGGCTTGGCGGTGGGCCTCGCGTCGGCGACCGTCCTGCAGGAGGCGGACCCAGCAAGCGCTGGTGGCGTCCAGCACAATGTCGCCGCCGTGCCCCGTCAGGTGCAGCGGCAGACCGCGTACCGGGCGCAGGTACGCGGCGTCCATGGCATACATCGCCGCCTCCAGACCGGCTCGCTCCCGGTGGGCTGCCCGGCCGGGAAGGAGAACGGCAACTGCTCGTCGGACCCGGCGGCGACGGTGTGCTCGACGTGTGCTCGGCGACGCGGGCGGCGAAGGTCCGGTCCTCGACGCTGGTGTAGCCATCGGTATACGTGACCGCGTGCACGGGCCCGGCAGCGGTCGCGAGCACAACGGCCGCCGAAGAGTCCAGCCCGCCGGACAGATCGGCCCCCACCGCCCCGTCGGCGGCGCGGATCCGGTACCGGACCACATCGGTGAACCCATCCGGCTCGCCACACCGAGTTCTACCGGCTGACCGCCCGTAATCGGGTGTGGCTCGCCCGCCGCATCCTCCCCACCCTGCTGATCCCCGCCAACCTCGTGACCTGGGCCGCACTGACGGCATGGCGCGTACGGAGCCGGGACGCCTGGCGAGGCACGGCCTTTGGCTTCCGAGAAGGCCTGCGCACGGACCCCGGCACACGATCGCCCATGAGCTGGCGCATCGTCGGACGATTGACACGCGTCGGCCGCCCGCCGATCTTTTGACCCCCAGAAACGGTTCTCTCAGTCAGACGTCTACGGCCGACTGCGCGCTCCTGGGGCCAGAACGTGGGTCCAGCTGCCGGTCAGGCCCGGGCGGCGGACGTACAAGGCGGCAGCGGCTCTCGTCAGTCTGGCCTGACGAGAGCCGACTTCGCCGTGGCAGCAGGTCAGGAGGTAGACCCGGGGCCTGGCGCCGGTCGCGTGAAGGGTGGCGCAGGCCAGCCCGGTGGTCCGGGCACCTTCGTACAGTGCCTTGTGAATGACCGCCTCACCACAGCCCCGGCGCCACCACAGCGGATCGGTGGCGACGAACGTAACGAACAGGCGCCCATGCGCTTCAACCGGGGCGGCGCGCATATCATCAGTTATCAGGCGCTCTTCCCCTGAAACCGCCGCGCACTGCCCGCGCGTGGGAGTCGGCTGGAAACGGCCCTGTTCACCCTGCCCGCCACCGGCCGCGCCGATCAGCCGGCTCGAACAGGCCCTTGGCCGGGAGCGTGCCGACTTCCGCCACACCCGGCACCAGGCCCTGAGCACCGGCCTGCTCCCTGCTCTTCGCCGCCGCTGACCCGACCGGCGACCACCTCACCGGCCACGCCCGGGAGCACGCCGATACTCTGGCCTCCTACGCCTACAGCCTCGCAGGGAAACTCGCCGGCGCCTTGGCGAAGAGGTAGTCGGCGTCGTCCTTGCCGCGGTTGCGGCCGCAAGGCTGGTCGGCCCCACCGCTGCCGTGATGTGCGAAAAGGAGCCGGCCTCGTATGACGACCACCGACAGGGCAATGCTGGAGAGCCAGTTCAATGCAGACGAGATAGTCACCCTCCCGGAGGAGGAACTGGGTGACCTAGGGCATGAGCCCAGCCGGTGTTTCCTGCGTGAGGTGGGGCTCCCGGTCCGCGCCAACCCGTGGTTCGACCTGATCGACAGGTCCGACCTGAAGCTCAAGAAGGTGGGCGCGTGCTATGACGACCTGAACGCCCGCTGGGGGAACCTTCCCGGCAACGCGGCGGACTGGGTTCTGATTGGCATGGTCCCGTATGACGACATCGCCCTCGACGTCGCCACCGGTACCGTCTTGTGCCTCCCCCAGGACGAAGACGAGGTCTACCCGCTCAACAAGGACCTGGCCTCCTTCGCCCACTTCCTTTACCTGCTGGAGGACGAGCGTCCGAACTACGACGAGGAAGTGAACGAAGACATCAGCCTTGCGAGCGCAGGGGAAGCCGGTCAGCGTCTGGCCGAGCAGATGCGAGTCATCGACCCGGCAGCCTTGGACATCCCCCACTCCCGTTGGCACGACATCCTGAAATGGGTCTCTGACCCGGACGCCAGGTAATCGACCGCACCAGCGGAACATTGGCTGCGAAGAGTTTCCGTGCCGGGGCTTTCACCCCCACTCGCTCTACAAGCGCCTCACAGCACAGGGGTAGGGCGGCTTTCGTCGCGGCAGGGGTATGGGTGCCACCGGCTCCCTGTCGGTGAAGCGTTCTGCGGGACGCCCGGCGCGCTTGGCAGTCTTTTGCGCGGCGCCGATCCCCAGCGCCTGCGGGATCGCGGCGCTGGGGATCGGCAGTCTGTCCCGCCTTGCCGCCCCGGCCAGCCCGCCCCGGTCCTGGCGCCGTGTCCCAGCACCGTCCGCCGTGGACCGCCGTCGGCGCTGCCCCGCTGGGTTCCGGCTGTCCAGGAGCCGACGCGGCCGCCGACGCCCAGGTCGATGTGCAGGTGGGCCCAGGCCATCGCGTCACCGTAACCCTCCTGGTGCAGGGCAAAAGGCCATTGCATCGGTGGGGCCCCGGGGCACCGGCGCCCGGGGCCTTCGTTGGCGGAGCCCAGTGCCTCAGTGACACCGCCCGCTACCGCTGTAGCAGTGGGAGTAGCCCACGTGGAAGCGGACGCAGGATGCACGGATCCTTACGCCTGGGAGCCGGTCCTGCGGCGACGTGCGATGACGACGGCCCCGGCACCGGCGAGGACGGCGGCGCCCCCGATGGCGGCAAGGGTGGGCAGCCTGTCCGAGGAGCCGGTTTCCGCGAGCGTGCCGCTGACCGGGAGCTCGTCATGGCCGCCGTGCGACGCCGTCTGGTTCCCGGCGGTGCCCGGCTTTTCCGACCTGCCCTTGCCGTCCACGGGCTTGCCCTGGGCATCGTCGACCGGGCCGGGCTTGCTGTGCGGGGAGAGGACGGTGAAGTCGAACTGGCTGATGTTGTCGAAGCCGCACCGGTCGTCCTCGCCGTAGGAGTACCCGATGGTGAAGAAGTACCCCGTGCCGGCCTTGGCCTTGCCGCCGGCCTTGATGCGCAGCTTGGCGTCCGCGTATTCGCCCGGCTCCAGCCGCTTGATGGTGGCGAAATCGTCGCTGTCCTGGAACTTGGCGCCCTCGCCTTCGATGGGCTTCCAGGCGTGTGTCTTCGGGTTGAACCACTGCACCGTGACGTCCAGTTCGGCGATATCGCTGAGTTTCGGGTCGGCGGTGCCCAGGGAGAGGGAGATGTCGGTCGCCCTCACCGCAATCCTGGAGACGTTGGTGACGCGGTAGGTGAACTCATGCCAGCCGGAATTGGCGACGATCTTGCTCGGGAGACCGGCCAGCCCCGTCTTGCCGCGGTCTGCATCGAAGATCGGAAAGCAGGAGGTGGAACCGGTTTCGGTGGGGGACGGCGTGGTGCTCGGCTTCGCCGCCCCCGAGGCAGTGGGCGTCGGCTCAGCGGCCGGCCGCTTTGCGGCGGCCTCCCCGCTGCGCATGTCGCCGGCAGCGCTGTCACCGCCGTGGGTGCCGTCGGCGCCGGTTGACGAGGAGGTGGCCGGGGCCGACGCGGAGGGCGTGGCACTGGGCGTCGGCACCTGGTCCGTCGCAGACGCGGCGGGGGCCGCGAGCAGGGTCAGGGGGCTGATGACGGCCGTGACAACTGCAGTCGCCAGGACACGGTGGAGCTTCATTGAAACCTTTCTTGGGGAGCCGGACTGACGGCCGACGGTGAGGCAAGCCCGGTACGGCCCCGTGGACGAACAGGTATGTGACCGGCGAGGCCATCGAATGGTTGTGCGCCGAGCGGACGCGCCCGGTGTGACAGTGCTCACCGGGCGCCCGCAGGTCGGCCCGTCCTCGGGGCGTGGCCTGCCAGAGCCCCGCCTGATCCGACGCCTTGGGGCAGGCGCAGTACAGGAGGCGCAAGGCGTGACGCCAGCCGGCCACATGGTTCCCCGCTGGCGGGCGTTCGGAATAGGCCAGGTGGCAACCGGCAACCGGACGTGGGCGCCGTAGGAGTAGACGATGAAGAGGCGGCGGCTGCTCCGGAACGCGCAACAGATGGATGTTCATAGCTGACCACCGCACTGCGCTGTGACATAGCCGGTGCGCAGCCCAGGTTCGGGGCGACGGGATACGTACGGTGGCGGCGCACTGTCCGTCTGGGACCGGTTCGGTGGGCGCGGCGGTGGGCATGATCGTCTTCCTGCGTCCTTGGGCATGACGGACGGAGCAGGGGGCGGGGTGGGTGCGGTCCTCGTTGGCTAGGTGCCGCCAGTAGGCGGTGAAGGCGCGGTCGCCGTCGGGGAAGGGATGGTCGGGGGCCGCGCGACGGGCTCAGGTGCGCACCGCGAGGTCGCCGTGCGGGTACACCGGCGACTTCGCGGCACCTCGTGCAGGGCCTCGACGAAATCGTCCAGGCTAAGACGTCATCTCATTTGGCGATTCTGCGGTAGCAGATGAGGGTGCAGGCGATGCTGGTGAAGGCGAGGAAGTGTGCGGCTTTGCGTTCATAGCGTCGATGGAGGCGGCGGCAGCCGGCGAGCCAGGACATGGGTGCGTTCAATGGTCCAGCGGTGGCGGCCGAGTCGCTTTGAGGTCTCGATGCCTTTCCGGGCGATGCGGTGGGTGATACCTCGTCGGCGTAACCATCGCCGCAGGTGGTCGTAGTCGTAGCCCTTGTCACCGTGGAGCTTGCCCGGCCTGCGTCGCCGGGGCCCACGGCGGGAGCGGATCGGCGGTATGCCCTTGACCAGGGGAATCAGGGCTTGGCTGTCATGCAGGTTGGCCGCGGAAATACCGACGGACAGGGGCAGACCGGTCCGCTCGGTGAGCGAATGGATCTTCGAGCCGAACTTGCCCCGGTCCACAGGATTCGGGCCTGTCAGGTCCCCCTTTTCAGGGCCCGCAGGTTCACCGAGTCGATCGCACAGCGGGACCAGTCCAGCTCACCACGACAGCCCAGCTCATCGGGGACCGGGCGATGGAGCCCGGCCCATACCCGCGCCTTCGTCCACTCCGCAAAACGCCGGTGGGCTGTGGCCCCGGACGGCCCGAAGGAGGCGGAAGGCAACTGCTGCCACGTACAGCCCGACGTGGCTACGAACACGATCGCTGCCAGCACCTCCCGGTCACCGTGCCGGCGCCGCCCACCGCCCTGCGGCCGCGACGGCGCCTCCGGCACCACACGCTGGAACAGCTCCCACAACTCATCCGGCACCAGCCGCTCAACGATCCCCACCACGCCGACAGCCTACCGAAGCCACCAAATGAGATGACGTCTACGAGCCGGGCCTCTCTGCCGGGGTGATGCCGGTGCAGCGCGAGCTGGTCCCGCCCGGGCCCGACTACCTCGCCCGGCGGGAGGCCTTCGTCCATGAGTACGAAGAGTGCTTGGAGCGGCGTACGACCGGTTCGGTGCGGACAGCGAGACGCCCGCCCGGACGGTACGCCGTGGTGCGCCGGCCCGAGGGCCTCATCGTGATCGAACGGCTGGCCACCGTCCGCTACGACGTGTTCGCCGCGTTCGACGGCGAGATCGAGGGCCACTACCTCACCGACATCGCGGAGGCCTGGGAGTACGGGCATGAGCACCGACGCAGATCTCCGCCCGGAACAACTCACCGAGCGAGTGCGGTTCGACCTGAAGAGCGCAGGGCTCTCCCTGGCCCCGGAACCCCGGGGCCGCTGGCGCGGCGCGCCGCTACAACGCCGCCTCGCAGGTCATGCACGCCGCTTTGGGCATGATCCTCGCCGCGTTCGGCCACCGCATCCCGAACGGGGCTATGGGTCCGGCTACATCGTCACGACAGCAGGTGCCCCATGACCGTCTTTCCCAACTCACTGGTGCGGCGCGCCGACGGCGGCCGCCACCCTTGGCACGCGGCGGCCGCCAGTCCTCCTTCAGCGTCCTCCGACCCGCTCTGAGGCCGTGGGCCTGATCTCGTCAGGGTGAGTCCGGTGGCTGAGCCCAGCCCACCGAGGAATGCGGCCAGGGTGCGGCGTTGGCACTCCTCATTGTCGGTCTTCTCCGCCGGATCCGGTCTCTCTTCAGGGCGCCGGAGGCAGGCCGTGCGACCGGGGAAGCCGAGGCGGGAGGGCGTTAGTGCCGACATTAGATGTCCGTTAGATCGGCACGGCAGGCTCAGGGATGTCCGCTGGGGGACTGGTCCTTTATGGGGCGATCCCCTTCATCGTCCTCGTTCGTCTCCACAGTGATCTCTGCTCGGCAAGGACCCGCCGACAGGCCGTCTGTCGAGCCGAGGTCTTACCTGAACCACCCGTATGCGTGCCGCCGCTGGAGGCACGGCCGCTTGTCCAGCACACCCCTGCCGAAGGACTCAACCGTGATGTCAACTCTGCGCGCCGCGCTCGCGCGCATACTGGCAGCTTCGCTCGCCGTTCTGGCCCTGGCTGGACTGGCTGCCCCCTCCGCCCATGCCGACACGACGCGCGAGCGCTGACATGCGTATATGACGGGTCGTGTGGCGCAGTGAGTGCGAGATGGCCGGACATGGATTGCGAAACCGCAGGTTACTTTCATGCGAGTCGGTAACAGGTGAGGGCAGGGTGGCCGTGGAGGCGACCGTGGCGTATCGGCCGCGGGCATCGCGGCCGATGGCGTCGTAGGCGCCCCTCTGCGGCAGATCGGTGGCCGGGGCCGTGACGCCGGTCTCCTCCTGGAGTTCGCGGGCGGCGGCGGCCGGACTCGTCTCCCCGCCATCCATGTGACCGCCCGGCGAAGCAGGCGGGTTCGCCGGTTTCTGGCCGGGGCGTTGCAGGAACCGGCGGGTGAGTGGTTCACCGGCAGCTATGAGTATGGCGGGTTCGCAGCCGAAGGGGTTCTGGGCGTCTGGGCCCACCGCCGTCGCCGACCGCGTCCTGGCCACCGGCGACCTCTCCGCACCCCCTGGGCGACAACACCCCGGGGAATGAAGCGTCCGGTACTGGCTGTCCGGCGGTTGAGGTCGCCGACGGTCACAACCGGTATGGATGTGGCGTTACCAGCTGCGTGCGGTGCGGTGCAGATCCTCGAAGCTCGTGTGCAGGTGATGCCCGAGCGTGCGGTACTGCGGGTCGGCCAGCCACCGGGCTGCGGCGAGCTGGTATGCGGTGACGGAGACCGCGGCGGTCAGCGTGGCCGCCGGGTCGGGGATGCCCCGTGTGCGCAGCGCGGCGGTGATCGCCTCACCAAGGGCTGCCAGTTTCGCCCATTCGCGTTCTCGCAGATCGGTATGTGCGTCGAGAAGGTGCCTGCGGCGCTGTGCGGCCTCCCGGCGCTGGTCGAACCAGTCACTTTCGGCGATGAATGCCGCGCTGACCGCGTCGAGCGGGGACTGCTTGGCGGGTGCCGCGCCCACCGCTTCGCGGACCGTGGCGATGTACGAGTCCTGCTCGGGGAAGAGCACCTCGCGTTTGTCGGCGAAGTGGTTGTAGAAGGTGCGCTCGGTCAGGCCGGCTCGCGTCGCGATCTCGGCGACGGTCGTGCGTTCGTAGCCGCGTTCGGTGAACAACTCGATCGCGGCTTCCTGCAGTCGTTCCTGCGTGCCGCCCGGCCATCGTCCCATGACACGCAGAGTAGTGACTACAGAAACTGCAATCAAACTGTACGGTGATTGCAGAACCTGTAATCACCGTGGTGCTGCGGGTCGACGGAGGCCGCAGCGGTGAAGAGGACGCGAGTCATGGGAAGCGGAACACGAAGGAGCTCGTGATGGACACTGCCGGAATGAGGGTCGGAGTGTTTCTGGGAGGCACGTTCGCGCAGGAACCCGGCATGACCAACCTTGTGGACCGGGCGGTGGAGTTCGCGCACGAGGTGGCCGACGCCGGGGTGCGCACCGTGTGGTTCGGGCAGGCGGCGGATTACGACGCGCCCCAGCTCGCCGGGCTGGTGGGCCGGGCGGAACCCAGGGTCTGCGTAGGTACCTCGGTCGTGCCGATGTATCCTCGTCATCCGCTGCTGCTCGCGGCTGCGGCGAAGACGGCGCAGGCGGCTGCCGCAGGGCGCTTCCGGCTCGGCGTCGGACTCGGCGCGCGCACTGTTCTCCAGCCGCAGTTCGGCCTGCCGTATCCGCCGCAGATCCAGCACCTGCGCGAGTACCTCACCGCGCTGCGCCCGCTGCTGGACGGCGACGACGCCGCCTTCGTGGGGGAGACGCTGGCGTCGCGTCCGGTCGGCTCGACGGCCGTGGCCGGGGCTTCCCCGGCGGTCCCGGTGCTGGTGGCTGCGATGGGGCCGCGGGCCCTCGCGGCCGCGGGCGAGCTGGCCGAGGGAACGATTCCGTTCCTCGCCGGGCCTCGTACCCTCGCCGAACAGATCGTGCCGGCCGTCACCGAAGCCGCCGCCGCGGCCGGGCGGCCGGCCCCGCAGATCGTGGCCGGGGTGCCCGCGGTGGTCACCGACGACGCCGCAGCTGCCCGCGACCGCGTCTCGGCCGCCCTCGACTTCTACGACAGCATCCCGTCCTACCAGAAGGTCATCGCGGCCGAGGGGCTGTCGAGCGCGGCGGACCTGCTGATCGCCGGCGACGAGGACACCGTCACTGCCGGTCTGCGCCGCTACTTCGACGCCGGGGCCACCGAAGTCATGATCACCCACACCGACCTCTTCGACGCGCAGGACCGCGCTCGGACCTGGGCTGTCGCCCGGCTTCTGTGACGCGGGACCGAACCGGCCGCACCGCCCCTCCGGCTTCTCCCGCCGTGATCGCTGTGCGGTTCTCGACCGCCCGGTCTACCAACCCCGCGGAAAGGCAGGACCACCGACCAATCTCCGGCGGGGCCGGGTGCCGATTCGCGGCTCAGCGTCCGTGGGTCTCTCATCGCGGTGTTCTGACGGTGGGGCCCCTGACATGCGTATATGTCGGGCCGTGTGGCGCAGCGAGTACGAGATGCTCGAAACATGGGTTGAAAAACGCAGGTCACTTTCATGCGAGTCGGCAGCTGCTCGATGGCTGGGGCGGGCACGGTGGTGCCGGTCGTGCTGGTGGCGTCGTCCATGCCTGCCCAACTCCCGGAGCCGCGTGAGCGACACGTTGCCCGCAGCAGCGGTCGAGAGGGTCAGAGAACCCTTGTGCTAATCGTGCGATCCGAGTGTGCTCATGGTGAAGGCGACATCGTGCACTTCGTACGTGCTCATGTTGAAGGTGGCATCGTGCACTTCGTGCGTGCCGTGCGGAGCCGCCCAGTCGACGCGTTCGCTGATGAAGTGGGCATGGAAGCCCCCGACCTGATGGGGTCAGCGCGCGGCAGCATGGCCGCTATGCCTCGGCTTCTTTCATCCTCGCGACGCGCCTGTGCGAAGCGGCGCCGTTCTTCAGCAAGGACGAGGGCCGCGTCGGGGAAGTCGAAGGCCAGGACCTCGCCGTCGGCGGCCACGACCGGCGTGCGGATGGTCCGTTCCTCGTCATCGACGGTCACCGTGGCGGCCACGTCATGCGCTGCGGTCTCACCCTTCTTGACCACTCGTACCGCGTAGGAGCGGTCCAGTCGCCTTCCCAGCGGACATCATCCCGCTCGGTGCTGCGGGCATCGCTTCTCTGGGCGCAGACGTTGGCTTCCTCCGCGAGTTGGTTCGCCTCTCCGGCGATGCGATTCGACTCGTCGCTCTTCGCGTTCGCCTCCGTGGCTATGTCGTTGGCCTTACCGGCGTGTCTGTTGGCCGGGTGGGCGTACACGAGCGCGGCAACACCGGCTACGCCTCCCACCCACCCCGCTATGTGTTTCCACGCCGTCACCTTAGACACTGCCACTGACACTGCTGCTTCACCGGCACGCAGGCGTCTGGACGGCTGTTGTGCCGTGGCGGCGGCCACGGTCTCCAGTACGGTGCGCTGCTGCGGGGAGACGGGCACGTCGTCCTGGCGCAGCGAGCGCAGGGTGGCACCTGAAGCGCACGGCCTGCACAGACCGAACACGGAAACCGGGCTGATGAGGGTGTGAGAGGAGGAGCTTTCGTAGACGGGCCGATAGCAGCCGGGGCACCGCCGGCAGTCCTCCGGCCCATCCGCCGGCGGGGCATCCGGGCCCAGCAGCACCACGATCCGGCAGAGGTTCTCTCCGGCCTCGGCCCACAGGCCCATCGGCCGTTCCGCGCGCCGAAGATGACGTCCGCACCTTCCGGGCCTCGACAGTACGGATCCGGACCCGGGCCAGCGTGCCGACGCCTTCGTCCGGGTGATCGGGAAAAAACATCACGGCAGTCTCGAACCCAACCCCTTCCTCCACAGGGATGCCGTGTGGCTGCCCGGCGGCGAGGGCCGCGCCGAGGTCGTTCAGCCCGCAGCCGTCATCGTCGTTGCTGATCCGCAGCGGCCACGCGGCCGCAGCGCCGTCGGCCTCGGCAGGCGATCAGGTTCCGCTTCCGCTGCGCCGGCGCCACCGTGAGCTGTTTGTCGTCGGCCGCCTGGAGGCCGGTGGCACCCGGGCGCACGGGGTGCTGGACGGCGTCGCGATCACCCGGACGGTCAAGATGCTCACGCCGGGGCGGCATGATGCTGGGTGAGGTGGGGCAGCTCGACGATCTTGCCGAGGTTGAACTGCCCGTTGCCCTGGGTGTTGGGGATGTAGACATCGGGGAACAACTGACCCACCGATCCGTCCTCCCGCTCGATTTTGGCGCTCATCGTAACTCTCACGGGAATCGTGCTGGTGGCGTCCGCGTACTTGGGCGTTACCTGGTAGAGGATCGCATCGTCCTCTCCGAACGACTGCTTTGCCACCTCGCCACGGACCTTGACATGCAGGCCGGAGTGGTGACGGGGGTGGGCGCAATTCTCGCTGCAGGTGGCGGGGTATACGCGACCAAGAAGGACGCGTCGGCCTTGACCGACAAGCAGAAGATGCCCGTCTTGCTAGCGGTCGTCGTCAGCATAAACTTGGACCAAGTTCTCGACAAGAACGGTGACTCCTTCCTGGTCGCAGTCAGTGCGGCCGTAGCTGTAGGACTTGTAGTCGGCCTTATTGCGCGTATCCAAACTTCCGGCAAGTGATCCTAGAGGCTGTCCCGTAACTGCCGGTCAGAGGTGAGACGATCTTGCCGTGGCTGGTGTGATCAAGGCGTCGGATCCCTCGTGGATAGGTCCGTTCACCGGGCTGAGCCCACGGCAGTTCAACAAGCTGATCACCGCGTTGCGGCGCGAGGGCGCCGATCCGGTCCGCAAGGGCCGGCCGTGGTCGTTGCCGCTTGAGGACCGGGTGCTGCTGGTGGCCGCGTACTGGCGCACCAACCTCACCCTGCGCCAACTCGCCCCGCTCTTCGGCATCTCCAAGTCCGCGGCCGACCGGATCGTCGGCCACCTCGGACCGGCTCTCGCCCTCCAACCCCGGCGGCGGTTCCGCAAGAACACCGTGCTCATCGTGGACGGCACGCTGGTCCCCACCCGCGACCGGGCCGTGGCCGCCTCCAGCAAGAACTACCGTTACTCCACTAACCATCAGGTCGTCATCGACGCCGACTCCTGCCTGGTCGTCGCCGTCGGCAAGCCGCTGCCCGACAACCGCAACGACTGCCGGGCCTGGGAGGACTCCGGCGCGAAGGCTGCCGTCGGCACCACCCCCATGGTGATCGCAGACGGCGGCTACCGCGGTACCGGCTTGACCATCCCGCACTACCGCCGGCGCAAGGACGAAGAACTGCCCGCCTGGAAGGAAGAGCACAACGCCTCCCACCGCAAGGTCCGTGCCCGCGTCGAGCACGCCTTCGCTCACATGAAGAGCTGGAAGATCCTGCGCGACTGCCGCCTCAGAGGCCACGGCGCCCACCACGCCATGCTCGGCATCGCCCGCCTGCACAACCTGACCCTCACCGGATGACAAGCAAACGAGCAGCTCAACCTGCACGTCCCTGGTGATTTACGGGACAGCCTCTAGGGGTCTCTCCAGGACTATCTGTCCGGCAAGGGTTGCGTTGCGATCTGTAAAAACTGATCAAGGTCGCCGATTCGCTGTGACCGACCACATACGACGTATGTGGCCTCGCCTCCCGCGTGCGGGCCGACCGTTGTGATCAGCAATAGTCTGTGGGCGGCACCCCGTCTCCACCGGGATGCCGCCGACAGCTATCTGGGCGCAGGAAGGCGTGGACGATGGACGACAGCCATCAGCCCGACGATGAAAGCCCCTGGGCGTCTCTCTCCCCGTGGGAGAGGGCCCTGGCCGCTTTCGGTATGACCGGTCTGATCCTTGGGGTCGTCACTGCTGTTCTCGCGGCTGTGCTGCTCGGTCTCCTTGCCGTCGCCGCCGCGTCGCTCCACCTGGTGGAAGCCGACGGGATCGGGACCCTGTTGTGGGGCGTGGCGCTGTTCCTGCCGTGCAACGCCCTGGCAGCGCTGTTCATCTACCCGCTGCGTTTGGGGCTTCGGCTCACCAGCCTCGCACCGCGAACCAAGAAGGCGACGGAGGCCGCGCTTTCCGTGGCGACGACATTCCTCGCCGTCTTGTTCACCGAATACTTCACTCCCGGATTGCGGGTACAGCACCCATGGCTCCCGGCATTGCTGGCTGCATTGCTTGTCGTCCTGGCCAACCTGGCGGTCAGGAAGGCGGAGAGGCGCACATCGAACAGGGCTGGCGGAAAGCTCCTCTGACCGGGCAAACCCTGAAGCAACGGCCACCGCCAGCGGCGGCAGCACCACGATGCTGCGCTCCCTGACCGCCCAGTTCCTCCACCAGGGCGCCCACGCCCTGGTCCTCGACCCCAAGCGATCTCCCACCTGCATGCGAAGGCCCTGCCGACGGTGACCCACCGCGGCAACATCGCCGGCCTCCACGACGTCCTAATCCGCCTCGCCACCGAACTGGAACGCCGCCTCGACCTCAACGGCGACCTGGACGACGTACCGCGCCTGATCGTCGCCATCGACGAGGCCAACACCACGCTGCGCCAGCTCGCCCGCTACTGGGAGACCTTCCGGCACAAGGACGACCCGAAGACGTCCCCGGCCATCACCGCGCTTGAGGAATTCCTCTGGGCAGGACGCGCGGCCCGCGTCCACGTCATCTTCGACGGACGGCCCCACACCGCCGCCCTCGGCGGGATGTCGCGGCTGCCCACGAGCTGTTCGCCACGGTCATCCTGGCGCGGTTCACGGCCGACACCTGGCGGCGCCTGGCCCCGATGGCCGGCCCTGCCCCGAAGAAGCAGGACCCGCGCCCGGGCCGCTGCCACGTCGTCCAACACAACAGCACCCACGAGACGCAGGCGGTCCTGATGACCGACGCCGACGTCGTCAACCGGTTTACCGACCCGGACGACCACGAGAGCTGACCCGGCGACGGACACACAACGGGCCCCGGGGAACTGTCATGACCTCCCCGGTGCCCGGTATGGGTTCCGCTGTCCAGGTTGTCGTCGACGTGCAGCGCTGGGTGCGCGCCCTGCCCTTGTTTGGGGTGGCCCGCCACGTGGCACGGCCGTCGGCGGGCGCCTGTGCAGCCGGGCGGGCCACTGGGCAAGCGGTGCATGACGTCGACGTTAGATTAGATAGGCGTTAAGTCCGCAGGCCGACGGAGATGCGGGTGATGAGGAGCACGGCATCCAGGCGCATACGGCGCCGGTCCGGTGCGCCGGGTCAATGTTGCGCTGAGCTGGTCGGCTGACTGCCGGCTGGAACGCCGGGATCGCCGGTGAGCCATGCCCGTACGTCGGCGACTTCGGGGGCACCCAGCTGTTCGTAGATTGTCAATGCCTCTTGCCAACAGGCGCGAGCACGAGCCCGGTCGGGGTGTTTGATGTGCTGCAGTGCGTGTCCCAGAGCGCTGAGGGAGTTGGCGCGGACCCAGTTGTTGCCGGTGTCGCGCGAAGCAGCGAGGGCCTGTTCGGCGAGGCCCACCGCCTGGGTCGGCCGTCCTGCGGCGAGGTGGACTTGGGCCATCCGCCAGTAGGTCATCGTCTCCCAGAAGCGATGCCGGTAATGCTGGAAGATGGGCAGCGCCTGGGACAGATGATCCAGCGCGTCGTCTGTGCGGCCGGCCTGTGCCAGAGCCAGTGCCAGACTGTAGTGGCCGACGGTCAGCCGCAGCGTCGCGCCGATGGTCCGGTAGGTGGCCAGGGCCCGCTCTGCCAAAGCCACCGCGTCGGCGACACGGCCGGTGTCCAGGTAAAGGCGGGATAGGTTGGCGAGCACGCTCGCGACGCCGTTCTGGTTGCCGTAACGGCGGAAGGCGTCAAGCGCCTGGTGAAGGCACGTTTCCGCTTCGCTGTGGCGGCCTTGCACGCTCGCGAGGATGCCCCTGTCGTTCAGGGTCTGCGCAGTAAGCATGAGGTCGGAGCAGTGGAGTTGGTGTTCCCAGGCGGCCCGGGCTGCGTTTTCCGATTCCTGGAAGCGGCCGACCAAGAGGTGGATGTTAATCATGAGACAGTGCAGGCGGCCTGCGGTCCGGGCATCACCCACCTGCTGGGCTGCGGTCAGGAGTCGGGCGTTCACCTGCGCGTACTGCTGAGCGTCCGAGCCGGTCTCGGCCAGGTCCTTAGCGACGAGCATGAGGTCGGCGGCGCGGCGCAGTGCTGGGCCGTGGGTTGAGGCAGCGGCGCAGGCCAGGAGAGCTTTGGCTTCGGTGAACAGCCACTGCAGAGCGGGCTCGGAGTGGTGAAATTGCAGACCGGGCCATCGGGTGGGTTCAATGTGGTCGAGTATGGGGTCGCCAGGCCGCACGAGCATGTAGACGTGTGCGGTGGTGGCCAGGTAGAAGTCCAGCAGCCGCGATCGTGCCGCTTCCTGCTGCTCGGGTGTCTCGTCGCGTTCGGCGCAGGCCCGCGCGTACAGACGCACAAGGTCGTGAAGGCGATAGCGGTCCGGGGCGGGCGACTGCAGCAGCGAGGTGTCCACCAAAGTTTCCAGCAGTTCCCTACTGTCCGTGGTGTTCGAACCGAGGACTGCAGCGGCGGCACTGAGCGAGATGTCCGGGCCGTCGGGAAGGCCCAGCAGACGGAACGCACGGGCTTGAGCGGCGGTGAGCTGGCGGTAGCCCAGTTCGAAGGTGGCGGTGACCGCGATGTCGCCTGCCCGCAGTTCGCGCAGCCGGTGCCCTTCGTCGGCGAGTTTGCGGGCCAGGTCGGTGACGGTCCAGCTGCGGCGCGCAGCCAGCCGGGAGGCGGCGACACGGATCGCCAGGGGCAGGTACCCGCAAGCCGCCACCACTTCGAGGGCTGCCTCGTCCTCCGCGCCGGTGATGCGGGCGAACAGGGTCAGGGCGTCCTGCGGGGGCATGACGTCCAGGTCGACCAGGTGCGCGCCGGCCAGGCCGGTCATCCGGGTGCGGCTGGTGATCAGGACGGCGCAGCCCGGCGTCCCCGGCAGCAAGGGCCTGACCTGGGCGGCGTCGCGGGCGTTGTCCAGCAGAACCAGGACGCGTCGGCCGGCGAGCACCGAGCGGTAGAGAGCCGCGCGTTCCGCCACGCCTTGGGGCAGAGCTGCGCTGGGTGTGCCCAGGACTCGCAGGAAGGCGCCGAGCACGGCCTCGGGCATGGCTGGGCCGGACCCGGCTCCCTGCAGATCCACATACAGCTGACCGTCGGGAAACTGCGGCCGGACGCTGTGCGCGACGTGCACGGCCAGTGTCGTCTTGCCGACCCCTCCGACGCCGGAGACCGCCGACACCACCACCCCTTGCCCGTCTGTTGCGACAAGGCGCTTGCGCAGTTCTTCGACCACGGTCTTGTGCCCGGTGACGTCAGGCAGGTCCGCAGGCAGTTGCGCCGGCCTGACCACGGCATCCGGTACGTCCCGCGGCCCGTCCGGCAGCGCGGCCAGGCCCGGGTCAGCCCGCAGGATGCGCTGGTGCAGCTCGGACAGATCGCGGCTGGGATCAGCCCCGAGTTCCTCCGCCAGCAGCCGACGGGTATCGGCGTAGACGGCCAGCGCCTCGCCCTGGCGCCCACCACGGTAGAGCGCCAGCATCAGCAGCTCCCGCAGCCGTTCGCGCAACGGGTACGTCGCCGTCAGCGTGGTCAATTCCGCGACCACCTGCGCATGAAGGCCGCTCTCCAGGTCAAGGGCGAGTCGGCGCTCAAGGAGAGCGAGGCGCTGTTCTTCCAGACGGGTCCGCAGCATCGCGCAGTACGGACCGGGCACACCGGCCAGGGGGTCGCCGGACCACAGTCCCAGAGCCTGACGCAGCAGCTCCCGGGCGCGGCCGATCCCACCGCAGCGCTGCGCCTGTTCGGCTTCGCGTGCGAGCCGTTCGGCAGTGCCCAGATCGGTGTTCTCATCTTCCACGCGGAGTGCGTAGCCGCCGGATTCGCTCACCAGGACGTCCGCATCCGGCCCCAGCGCCTTGCGTATCCGGAACGCATACGTCCGCAATGCGGCCACCGCGGTCGCCGGCGGGTCTTCGCCCCATAGTGCGTCGACCAGTTCGGCTACCGAGGCTACCCGCCCGCCCCGCAGCAACAGCACGGCCAGCAACGCCCGCTGCTGCGGCGAACCGGCATCCAGCCGCTCCCCGCCTCGCCACACCCCGACCGGCCCGAGCACGGTGAACCGGAGCGCACATCCGCCCGCTGCACCAACGGCCATGACAACCCCCTGCCGCCGACATCGGCTTGCCCCTCATTCAGCCGCCTCCGCCCGGCCCACAGGCCCGCAGAACACGACATGACCTGAACCTGCCGCAACAGCGACGCCAAAATGACCTTTGTCCGTCAGCTGTGGTCGCCTTCGCAGCCGTCGAACCGTGCGGTTCCGGCCTTGCGGCCCTGAGGCTCCGCAGCGGCGCGGGTCGGGCGAGGGGCGACGAAGCAGACAGCCGCCATGCCGCCGAAGTGGCATCAGAGCGTGAAGCCGCTCCCGCGGACGGCGAATCCGGGCACGTGGACGTTACGACACTTCGACCACGTCCTTGCCCGCCTCATCGATGTCCTCTCTGCCCTTCCTGGCACGAGCCGCACCTGGGTACGGCGTCCTCTTGGCCCTCGTGCTGCCGTTCGCGCTCGCGGAAGTTGGAGTGTCATGTTGATCACGCGGCCGTAGCGGCCGTCCTCGCGCAGCAGGTGCGCGTATTGCGGGTCCACCCAGCCCATGGCGGCCTCCTGGTGGTGCGGTGTGGACGGTGCGCTTTCAGCGTCCTCCGCTGCCGGCGCCTGGTCCAGGCGCCGGCAGCGGCGCCCTTGCCGAAGTCGTCCTTCGTGAAACTGATGGACCTGTACGCGCCGCTGGGGGCACCGCCCGCTGCCCAGCACCGCGCCTCCTCGTACGGGCGCTCTGCGCGCGGCTGGCCCGCCTCACAGACCCCCTTGGCCACCACGCAGCCCATGGGGGAGCAGCCCAAGATCTCCGGGGCTACACGCACTCCAGTGCAATGTCGCTGTATCCAGACCCCGGCATCGTACTGAGGTGCGTGTAGGCCCTGGGGTGCGATGCCGATAAGTCCGAAGTAGCCAGCACCCCGGCCGCGCAGCGCGCCCAGAACCCGCTGACGCGGTACCTTCGCGTGATCGGCTGCTGTGGAAACGGCATTGTTGCCGGCGGGACTGCCGCGTCATGCTGGCTATCACCGCGCGGCGAGGGGCCCGGCGGTACAGCCGCTGGAGGACCACGGTGACAAGCGGACGGCCCGACGCGACAGGAGGAGCGGCGCGGCACCGCGCCCACCTGGAGGCATTCGTAGTACGCGCCCGCCGGGTGGAGGCGCACTCGATGGCTTCCGACTGGGATGTCCTGGTCGCCCTGGCCGGCGCAAAGTTCTCGGTGACCGTTCTGGCAAACGGCGAGGCCCGGTTCCGGCAGGAACTGCCGCCCGAGGAACTGGTCGAGTCAGCCGCAGCACGGATCAGACCGATCCTGCTGGAGAAGGACCCCTGCTCGCACCGGAAGGCTCTGGCGGGGTTGGGATACTTCTGCCGGTCGATGCCGCATGAGACAGCGTGGGTGAAGGAGGCGCGGGCCGAGTGGCAGGCGAGAACAGCGGCGGCACCCGCTCGGGAGACCGGATACCGCGTCATGATCGGCGCCACTGCAACCGGACACAC